>NZ_CP045202.1:360000-720000 GCF_016864195.1 Dechloromonas sp. TW-R-39-2 | reverse complement strand
GGCGGGGCTTTTTTCTGCAACTCGATCAGGTCGCGCTTGCGGGTCAGCGGCAATTTGGCCAGCGCCTCGCGCGTCACGCAATCGAATGGATTGATGCCGGCCAGTGCCTGGAAATAGTAATGCGTCGTTTCCTTGGCGTGCGCCATCTGACGCGCCAGCTTGTCCATCAGATCGGCCTCACGCTCATCCGGATCGCGGGTTTCGAGCGGATCGTAATAACTCATCTTGGTTTTCTCCGTTTTTGCGCGGTCGACCGTGGCAACGTTCATTTGCACCTCCCGGAATGGCAAAGTAGCCGCTCAGGGCAAGGCGGAGGCGAGCACCGTTGGCTCCTGCCAACAAGCTCGCCGACAACGCCGCCATGCGCGGCGCACTGCCATTACGACAGCCAGCGTTTGCGACGTCTGTAGTGTTTGACGTCCTTGAAGGATTTCCGCCCGGCCGAACTCAGCCCCAAATAGAACTCCTTGACGTCCTCGTTGGTCCGCAGATCCTCGGCCTCGCCTTCCATCACGACCCGGCCGTTTTCAAGGATGTAGCCAAAATCGGCATATTTCAGCGCGACCATGGTGTTCTGTTCGGCCAGCAAGAAACTAACGTTCTCGCGGGAATTCAGGTCTTTGACGATCTCGAAGATTTCCTCGACGATCTGTGGTGCCAGGCCCATCGATGGTTCGTCAAGCAGGATCATTTCCGGCTTGGCCATCAAGGCCCGGCCAATGGCGCACATCTGCTGCTCGCCGCCGGAGGTATAGCCGGCCTGCGAAGTGCGCCGTGTCTTGAGACGCGGGAAATAGTGATAAACCTTGTCGAGACTGTCCTTCAGCTCGGCACGCGAGATCGAGCGCGTATAGGCACCGGTCAGCAGGTTTTCCTCGATGGTCAGGTGACCGAAACAATGCCGGCCCTCCATGACCTGGATGACGCCGCGCTTGACCAGCTCGTTCGGCGTCAGCTGGTCGATGCGCTCGCCCTTGTATTCGACCGAACCCTTGGTGACATCGCCGCGTTCGGCATGCAGCAGGTTCGAAATGGCTTTCAGCGTGGTCGATTTACCCGCCCCGTTGGCGCCCAGCAGGGCAACGATCTTGCCCTTGGGGACGTTGAGCGAAACGCCCTTGAGCACCAGAATCACGTGGTCGTAGATGACCTCGATGTTATTGATGCTCAGATAGTGGTCGACCGCAGCAGCGGCAGTTTGTGTACTCATAGCTGTTCCTGAAGAATGGCCGGCGGCAAGGAACAGGAAGTCACCTTCCCGTTCCTGCGCTGTGGCTTCTTACTTTTCCTTGGAGCAATCGCGCGGCGTGATGCCCTTTTCCTTGGCGTACTGCTTGGCAGAGGCCTGGAAGAGCGGGTGGATCAATGCCTTGTTACCTTCGATCCAGTCAGAGGCAGAAACCCACTTGGCACCGTCCCACTGCTGAATCTTCACCTTGCCGGAACCTTCGTGGTTATCGCAGGAAGTCTTGATTTCCGGCAGCAGGTTGGTCGCACCCAGCGTCTTCAGGCGGGCTTCGGTAATGTTCAGGTTTTCCAGCGCCCAGCGCACCTGCTCACCGGTCATCGCTTTGCCCTTGCCATACTTTTCCTGCGCCTTGCGGATCGACTCGACCGACAGCACGGCAGCCGAAACACCACGGTTGTAAAGGATGGTGCCGATCTTGGCCTTGTCCTGCAGGTTGCCCTTGCCGGCGCCATAGACCACCTTTTCGATGTCGGCGATGACCGGCACATCCTTGCCGGCCACATTCCAGGTGGCTGCCATGTAACCCTTGGCGGCATCACCCGCTGGCACGACATCCTCTTCGGAACCGGTCCACCACGAACCGATCATCTTTTCACGCGGATAACCAACCTTCTGGGCAGCCTTCAGTGCGGTCTGGTTCATCACCCCCCAGCCCCAGAAAATCACGTAATCCGGCTTTTCCTGGCGAATTTTGAGCCACTGGGCACCTTGCTCGTTACCCGGATGAGCGACCGGAATCTGGACCAGTTCAAATTTGTTCAGACCGGCTTCGGCCTGCAGGGCAATGATGGCTTCCTTGCCATAGGCCGAGTCGTGATAGAGATAGACGATCTTCTTGCCGGCCAGATTGCCGCCGTTCTTTTCCTTGATGAACTTGACGATGGCAGACGCCTGCATCTGATAAGTCGTCACCAGCGGGAAGGCATACGGAAATACCGAGCCGTCGACCGCATCGGTCCGGCCATAGCCCATCATCGCCAGCGGCAACTTGTCCTGGGCCGACTTCTCGATCAGCGCATAGGAAATGCCGGTAGACATCGTGTGGATCGGACCGGAGGAAACCTTGGCCTTGGACTTCAGACGCTCGTAGCACTCGACGCCCTTGGCGTTGTTGTACTCGGTTTCGCACTCTTCGGAGGTCAGCTGGACGCCATTGACGCCCTTTTCCTTGATGTTGATGTAATTCAGGTAGTCGATGAAGCCACCGTAGAAAGACTGGCCATTCGCACCATAAGGACCAACGCGATAGCTGATCGTCGGAAAGAACTGCTCTTCTGCGGCCACAGCAGACTGCGACAGCATGGCCAGGGATACCGCAATCGCGGTCAGGGCGGGCTTGAAGCTTTTGATCATTTATGTCTCCTCTTTTTTATGAAAAACACCAATTCCGGACACGTATCAGTGCGGGAACGGCCACAGACGCAGTTTCTCCTTGGCGATTTGCCACAGACGGGCCAACCCGTGCGGCTCGACGATCAGGAAGAACATGATCAGCGCACCGAACACCGTAATCTGGATGTGCGACACGGTAGCGCTGGAAAACGGCAGGCCGAACAATCCGGCCAGGAACGGCAAGGCAATATCAAGGAAGACCGGGAGCAGCAGAATGAAAGCTGCACCGAGGAAGCTGCCCATGATCGAACCGACACCGCCGATGATGATCATGAACAGGATCTTGAACGACATTTCGAGCGAGAAACCATCCGGCTCGACCGAGCCAAGGTAACAGAAGGCGTACAACGCACCGGCCACACCGCAGTAGAAGGAACTGACGGCGAAGGCGAGCAGCTTGGTCGGCATCAGGCGGATACCGATGACCGAAGCCGCCACGTCCATGTCGCGTACCGCCATCCAGGCCCGGCCGGTTGTCGAGCGCACCATGTTCTTGGCCGCCAGGGCCAGGAAAACGACGATCGACAGGACAAGCAGGTACTTCTCGGTCGGCGTGGTCAGTTCGTGGCCGAAGATGATCAGTTTCTGGGTCGAGATCACGCCGGACGACGAGTTGTTCGACAACCAGGGAAACTTGGTCAAGCACCAGACGATGAAAAATTGCGCCGCCAGCGTCGCGACGGCCAAGTAGAAGCCCTTGATGCGCAAACTGGGCAAACCGAACAGGATACCGACCCCTGCTGCGGTCAACCCGCCACAGATGAAGGAAACGATCAGCGGAATGCCTTCGATGCGCAACTGGAAGTTGTACGCGGCATACGCCCCGACCGCCATGAAAGCAGCCGAACCGAGTGACAACTGGCCGGCATAGCCGGTCAGGATATTCAGGCCCAGTGCGGCCAGCGAAAAAATCAGGAAAGGAATCAGGATGGCCGAGAACCAGTATTCGCTGGCAAACAGCGGCACGCCGATGAAAGCGACGAACAGCAGGGCGATCACCCCGATGCGATCCTGGCGGATGGGAAAGAGCTGCTGGTCGGCAGCATAGGTCGTCTTGAACTGACCGGCTTCACGATAAAGCATGTTTTTATCCTCTCTTACACGCGGTCGATGTGTTTCTCGCCGAACAAGCCTTCCGGCCTGACGAGAAGGAACAGCAAGGCCAGCACGTAAGGGAACCAACCCTCGATGCCACCGAAATTGCCACCGAACAAATCCTGCATGACCGGCGGAATGTAGATTTCAGCCAGTTTCTCCGAGGCACCGATGATCAGGCCACCGACGATCGCCCCCGGTACCGAGGTGAATCCCCCGAGAATCAGAACCGGCAAAGCCTTCAATGCCGTGAAAGTGAGCGCAAACTGCACACCGTTACGCGCCCCCCACATCATGCCGGCAACCAGCGCGACGAACCCGGCCACACCCCAGACAATCGCCCAGATGTTCTGCAATGGAATACCGATCGACAGTGCGGCCTGGTGATCGTCCGCCACAGCGCGCAAGGCACGGCCAACACGGGTGTATTGGAAAAACAGGGCCAGCGTGGCGACCAGGATGGCACCGACACCGGAAGCCACCAGGTCGAACTTGGAAATGACCATGTTCCAGTTGTCCATCACCCAGGGAATCGGCTCATCGACGATACCGAGATCCAGCGCCCGCGGCTCGCTGCCGAAAATCATCGGGGCCAGACCTTCAATGAAGAAGGCCAGGCCGATGGTCGCCATGAACAAGGCGATCGGCGGCTGATTGACCAGCTTGCGCAGTACGTATTTTTCCGTGGCGATACCGAACAGCGTCATCACGACAAAGGCCAGGATAATCGCCAACCAGAGCGGCGCGCCCTTTTCCATACAGCCGACGACCGACAGCGCGGCCAGGTAAACCATCGCCCCCTGGGCAAAATTGAATACCCCGGATGCCTTGTAGATCATCACAAAACCCAGCGCAACGAGGGCATACATCACCCCCGAAAGCAGGCCGCCGATCAGGACTTCGAAAAAGAAATTCATGTCCCCGTCTCCTTAGTGACCAGCGCCCAGATAGGCTTTGATCACTTCTTCATTATTTTTGACATCATCCGGCACGCCATCGCCGATCTTCTTGCCGTAATCGAGCACCACGACGCGGTCGGAAATATCCATGACGACGCCCATGTCGTGTTCGATCAGCACGATCGTTGTCCCGAACTGGTCATTCACATCGAGAATGAAGCGGCACATGTCCTGCTTTTCTTCGACATTCATGCCGGCCATCGGCTCATCGAGCAGCAACATCGACGGCTCGGCAGCCAGCGCACGACCGAGTTCGACGCGCTTTTGCAGGCCGTAGGGCAGTCGACCGACCGGTGTCTTGCGGATGTGCTGGATTTCGAGGAAGTCGATCACTTCCTCGACCTTCTTGCGATGTTCCAGCTCTTCGTTCTTGGCCCGGCCGAACCACAGCGCATGTTCGATGAAGTTGGCCTTCATCTTGGTGATGCGCCCGGTCATGATGTTGTCGAGCACGCTCATGCCCTTGAACAGCGCGATGTTCTGGAAGGTCCGGGCAATGTTCTGCTGCGCCGCCATATGCGGCTCCATTTTCTGGCGCTCCTTGCCGTGCCAGAAAATCTTGCCGTCCTGCGGGTGGTAAA
This sequence comes from Dechloromonas sp. TW-R-39-2, assembly GCF_016864195.1. NCBI lineage: Bacteria > Pseudomonadati > Pseudomonadota > Betaproteobacteria > Rhodocyclales > Azonexaceae > Dechloromonas > Dechloromonas sp. TW-R-39-2. The sequence goes on along the minus strand of NZ_CP045202.1, from coordinate 714,724 downwards.
CCCCGTTGATGACATTGAGCATCGAGCTCTTGCCGGCGCCGTTCGGGCCGATGATGGCGCGGATTTCGTGCTGGCGGACATTGAAGGAAATATCGGTCAGCGCCTTGACGCCGCCGAAGCGCAGGGAAATGTTTTGCAAGTCGAGAATGACGTCGCCTATTTTCTTGGACATGTCAGGCAGCCTTTTTCACGATCGGGAAGGTCTTGACGTCGATGATCCGGAGGTCGGCAGAAATCTTGCCGCGCCGGCCATCCTCGAACTTGACCTCGGTTTCAATGAACTGGTTTGACTTGCCGCCATAGAGCGCGTCGATCAGCACCTTGTATTTTTCGGCGACGAAATTGCGTCGTACCTTGCGCGTCCGGGTCAGTTCGTCGTCGTCCGGATCGAGTTCCTTGTGCAGTACCAGGAAGCGATGGATCTGGGAATCGGCCACCATCGTGTCGTGCACCAGCCCTTCGTTGATCTGTTCGATACATTCGCGGATCAGCTCAAGGACTTCCGGCTTGCCGGCCAGATCGGCGTAACCGGCATAGGAAATGCCGCGCCGCTCGGCCCAGTTGCCGACCGCACCGACGTCGATATTGACGAAGGCCGTCACCATGTCGCGGTCGTGGCCGAAACAGACCACTTCCTTGATGTGCTGGAAGAACTTGAGTTTGTTCTCGATGTAGTTGGGCGCGAACATCGCGCCGTTCGACAGCTTGCCGACGTCCTTGGCGCGGTCGATGATCTTGAGGTGACCGTCTTCGTCGAGGAAGCCGGCATCGCCGGTCATGAACCAGCCGTCGGCATTGATCGTTTCGGCCGTCGCATCCGGGCGCTTGTAGTATTCCTTGAGCAGCATCGGCCCCTTGACCAGCACTTCGCCGTTGTCGGCGATCTTGATTTCGACGCCTGGCGCAGGTTGACCGACGGAATCGAACTTGATTGCACCATCCGGCTGCATGCAGACATAGGCACAGGTTTCGGTCTGGCCATAGAACTGCTTGAGGTTGATGCCCATCGAGCGATAGAACTTGAACAGCTCCGGCCCGATCGCGGCACCGGCCGTATAGGCGACGCGCACCCGGCTCAAACCGAGCACATTGCGCAGGGGACCATAAATCAGCAGGTTGCCCAGCCAATACTGCATGCGATCACCGAGGCCAACCGGCTTGCCATCGAGAATATCCGTGCCGCACCGTTTGGCAACAGCCATGAAATGATGAAAAACCTTCTGCTTCAGCTTGCCGGCGTCTTCCATCCGGATCATTACCGAAGTCAGCAGGCTTTCAAAAACGCGCGGTGGGGCAAAGTAGTAAGTCGGCCCGATTTCACGCAGATCACTCATCACCGTATCGCCGGACTCCGGGCAATTGATCGTGAAACCGGCGACCAGCGCCTGGGCATAGGAGAACAGGTGATCGCCCACCCAGGCCATCGGCAGGTAGCAGAGGATGTCACCGTCGGCCTGCATGTTGTCGACCGCGACACCGCCCTGGGCTGCCGCGATAAAGGCAGCATGGGTCTGGCAGACGCCTTTCGGCTTGCCGGTCGTGCCCGAGGTGTACAACATCACCGAAACATCGTCGAAATGCCCCTGCTCGACCTCGGCATTGAGAAAGTCCGGGTGATTGCGGTCGTGAATCCGGCCCATTTCCATCAGCTCGTGGATGTCGTGCAGGAAAGGCTGGGTGTAATGCCGCATGCCGCGCGGATCGTCATACAGAATGTGTTCGAGCGCCCCGATCTGCTCCTTGACCTCAAGCAGCTTGTCGACCTGCTCCTGGTCTTCTACGATGGCAAAGCGGATCGATGCATCCTGCAGCACGAACAGCATTTCATTAGCCACGGCATCCTGATACAGCGGCACCGGAACGCCGCCCAGGCACTGGGCAGCCGTCATCATCATGTAAAGATGCGGGCGGTTATCGCCGATGATGGCCAGATTATCGCCACGCTTGAAGCCGAGTGCGGCAAGGCCGCAGGCCAGGGCGCGCACGCGCTCGCCAACTTCGGACCACGTCCACGTCTGCCAGATGCCGAGATATTTCTCGCGCATGGCCGGGGCATTCGGACGCGTACGGGCGTGATGGAAAAGCAGTCGCGGAAAGGTGTGCAACCCATCCAGCGACGAAAAATTCGCCTGCTCTGGCATTTCCTTAGTCTCCTCATTGCCGCGCTTTTAGGTACGCGGTCTAACGTTCGTTTGATGCATTGTGTCCATTGCCGAACGCCGCGTAAACCTTGCAGTGCAGCACAGGCAATGAGTCACTGTTGTAACAGAGTTTATTGTTCGCCCAGGCTTATAATTGTCGTCCGGCAGACAATCCAGGAAATAAATTGAAAACCGCAGAGGAACTGCTGCGCACCTCCCTTTGGGGCCAGGCGCTGACCGAAGAGGAAATGCTCAAGGCATTGAGCGGAACAACCGAGCGAACCTTTGCCGCAGGCGCCTTCATCTGCATGAAAGGCGAGCCGGTTGAATACTGGATGGGCATCATCGATGGCCTGGGCAAGATGGCCAGCCACTGGACGACGGGAAAAACCACATCGCTGACAGGCATCAGCACCGGCGCCTGGATCGGCGAAGGCTCGATGCTCAAGAAGGAACCGCGCCGCTACGATGTGATGGCGCTGCGCGAGACCCGCGTTGCCTTCATGAACCGCAACACGTTCAACTGGCTGCTCGATCACAGCATTCCCTTCAACCGCTACATGATTGCCCAGTTGAACGAACGCCTTGGGCAATTCATCGGGATGATCGAAAACGAGCGCATGCTCGATACCGATGCGCGGATTGCCCGCGGTCTCGCCGCCTTGTTCAATCCGGTGCTTTATCCCGGGACCAACCGGCTGCTACAGATTTCCCAGGAAGAGCTGGGCTACCTGGCGGGGGTTTCACGCCAGCGCGCCAACCAGGCACTCAAGGTGCTGGAAGATGCCGGCCTGGTGCGCAGCGAATACGGCGGCATCAATGTACTGGACCTGGAAGGGCTGCGCAGCTTCGGGGACTGACTTCGGTTGCTCGTTCCGGTTTTGGCCGCCCTGCTGCGGTCGACCGCGACAGCGGCCCAAATCGGCAACTCAGTGCCTGGCGGCCTGTTCAAGCCAGTGCAGCAAAGCGGCATACAGCCGATCCGGATCCACCGGCTTGCCAATATGGTCGTTCATACCGGCCGCCAGGCAAGCCAGCCGGTCTTCATCAAAGGCGTTGGCCGTCATGGCCAGAATCGGCAGCCCGGCCTTGTCCGGCATCTGGCGTATCGCCCGGGTGGCATCGATGCCGTTCATCACCGGCATCTGCATGTCCATCAAGATCAAGGCATAGTCGCCATGGCGGACGCGCTCAACCGCCTCGGCACCATCGGCGGCGACCTCGGCCACCAGACCGGCGATCGACAACAATTCGGTACCGACCTCCTGATTGATCGGTTCATCCTCGACCAGCAGAATTCGCGCCCCGCCAAAACGCTGAGCGATCTGCTCTTCAATCGGCAGGCTTGTTTTCTCGGCTTCGACCGGCGGCACCTGATCCTGCACGATTTCAAGACAGGCGGTCAGCCAGAAAGTGCTTCCGGCCCCCACGACACTTTCCACACCAACTTCGCCGCCCATCATCTGGGCCAGATGGCGATTGATCGCCAAACCCAGGCCCGTTCCGCCATATTTGCGGGTCGTCGAATTGTCTGCCTGGGCAAAAGCCTCGAACAGGCGCGCCTGCTGCTCCGCACTCATGCCGATACCCTGATCGCGGACTTCGAGACGCAGCAAAACCTGGCCAGCCTCAAGTGGTGTGGCGCTCATGGCAACGGTAATCACGCCATGCTCGGAGAACTTGATGGCGTTGCCGATGAAATTGAGCAGCGCCTGACCCAGCCGAACCGAGTCGCCACGCAGCAAGGAGGGAACACCGTCGGCTATCAGGCTTTTCAAGACCAGCCCCTTGGCGTGCGCTCGCTCCTCAAGAATGCTGATCGACTGGTCAAGCACTTCGGCCGGCACAAATTCACGTGACTCCAGCGCCAGCCGGCCGGCTTCGATCTTCGACAGGTCCAGGATATCGTTGATCACATTGAGCAGGTGGCGTGCCGAATCGCTGATTTTCAGCAATTGCCCGCTCGATTTCGGATCCGTGATGTCTTTTTTCAGCAAATGGGCCAAGCCGATGATCGCATTCATCGGCGTCCGGATTTCATGGCTCATGTTCGCCAGGAAGGTGCTCTTTGCGCGGCTGGCCGCCTCGGCCGCATCCTTGGCCTCAGCCAGTTCAGCCGTTCGCGACTGAACCAGCAGTTCCAGATGCTGGCGATAGTGTTCCAGCTCGGCCTCGGCCTGCTTGCGCGTTGAAATATCGGTCGAAATACCGCACAGGGCATAAATTTGCCCGTCCTTCTCGCGTAGCGGGATCTTGATCGAAAGAAAGGCGCTGCTCACCTTGCCATCAACCGTCGTATTGACCTCTTCCTCAACGACGCGCTGACCCTCTTCAAGCACACGACGATCATTCAGCCGGATATTCTCAGCCGTCGCGGCATCGAAGAATGCGGCATCCTCCTGCCCGACGATCTCTTCGAGCGGTCGGCCAAACAGTTCGCGCACCGGGCGATTGGCATACTGGTAGCGATAATCCAGCCCCTTGATATAGATATAGGCTTCGACGCTATCGAGAATGACACCCTGGCGGTACTCGTTTTCACGCAAGGTATCTTCCGCCAGCTTGCGCTCCGTGATGTCCTCCTTCACGGCCAGGAACTCGAGCAAGGTGCCGGAAGCATCGAGGATGGGTGAAATCGAAGCCTGCTCCCAGAATAAAGAGCCGTCCTTGCGCCGATTATGAAACACGCCATGCCAGGTTTTTCCGGCACTGATCGTTTCCCACAGATGCCGGTATTCTTCCGCCGATTTTTCTCCGGAACTGAGAATCCGCGAATTCTGGCCAATCACCTCCGCGCTCTGGTAGCCAGTAACCTGCTCGAACTTCGGATTCACATACTTGATCCGACCACTCGTGTCGGCGATCACAATCGACGCCGGACTCTGCTCGACGGCGCGTGACAAGACCCTCAGTTCTTCAGCCTGGCGCCGCAAGGCATTTTCCTGCAAACGGTTTTGCTGGTGATAGCTCTGGAATAGCCGATTGGACCAGCGCGAGAAAAAAAACGAACCGAGCAGACCGAGGGCCAGCGCCCCCAGGGTCACCAGAATCAGTTTCAGCAAGCGCCGGGTACTACCGGCCTCGTACTGCTCGTTTTCGGAGCCGATCACCGCCTGCAATTCATCGTTGAACATGGTTGCAACAAGAATCCAGCCCCAGGGTTCGACCGTTTTGACCAACGCAGTTTTGGTCGAGACGCTCCCGGTCCCGGGGCGCATCCATTCATAGCTGACCAAGCCACCGCCGTTCCTGGCCTGATCGAATATTTTCGCCAGACCTTCACGCTCCAGTGGCGGCATATCATTGAAGTGCAAGCCCTCCAGCCGGACATCGGCCGGCGCGAGCAGGCTGCGCCCCGATTTGTCCATCAAACCAAGATAGCCACTATTGCCGAAACGCAGGGCTCGGAGACGGGCGATCGCTTCTTTCTGCTGAAGCGCTTCCCATTTGTAGGTGTAATCCCCCGTCCCGATCAGCCAGCCGTAAGGCTCGAAATAGCGGACATAAGCCAGCTTGTCGGCCATTTGCTTCGGATTGTCCGGCATGTACCAGCGGTAGCGCGAGAATCCCTCGCCGCGAGGCTTGCCAGCGGCCTCGATCAAGCCACGCATGATGTAGTGACCGGTATCGTCCCGGTTGTCGAGATTGGTCTTGCCTTCGAGTTGCGGCGCCGTCGGCAACAGGATGAACTGGCCATTCATGTCATCGATGAAGTAATAACCGCGTCCATCGTAAAACCGTACCGGACGCAGGGCTTCGACGATCAGGCGCTTGACCTCCGCGGCGGGTAGTCGTTTTGATTCCTTGGCATGAATTGCCTCGACGATCTGCATCGCCGTATCCACCTGCTCGACGAGGCTTTTGCGCAGCACGTCTTCAGTGCGCGAACGGGTAAAGTCGATGAAACTGGCTGCGCTGGCCATTTCGGCATTCAGCCGGGCGGCCATCTGCTCACGAGCCACCTGCTCGATGCGCGCAAAGGAAGCACGCTGCTCCGCCAGATGCTGCCACGAAAAGAAAGCACCCAGACCCAGCGTCAATACCAGAACGACCAACAGCGTTCCCAGTAAATGGATGCGCGGTACAGTCTTCTCGTCAGCAGTCAGTTGCACCTTTTCCCCGCGACATTACTTTAGTCATAGTCGTTATGGATTGTATGCCCAATCCAGCGCAACAGAAATGATGAAAATAGCAATTTCTGCCGATTTTCGCGGTCGACTGCGAAAATCCAGCAAAATCCACGCCTTGCCCGGAATCGATTACCGGAGGTAACCCCAGCCCTGCAAACGGCTCTGGGCATACTCCGCCGCCTTGCCCTGGCGGGTCTGGCGCAAGTAGGTCGAATAGTGACGGGCGGCCTCCTGCTTGTTGCCCATGCCTTCGAGCGAAACGCCCTTGAGGAAGGTCACGCCAGCATCGCCCGGCATCAATCGGTCGTATTGGTCGAGATGGTTGTAAGCCGCTCCCGGATCACGCAAACCGAGCGAAAGAACACCCGCCAGCTTGTGCGACTGCGCTTCCTGCGGGTAAATTTTCTTCGCTGCCTCGGCGTAGCCCAGTGCATCACGGTTTTTATCCTGGGCCTGAAGACACTGGGCCATGCGCACATTCGCGGCATAGTCGCGCGGCGTTTGCTTCAACGCCGAACGAAATTGCTCCTCGGCCTTGCCGTATTGCTTGCCGCCCATCGCCGACTCGCCGTTCTGGCAGGCATCGATGGTCGGCTTGATACGCCGCAGGCTGGCCGTATTGTCCATGAACCGTTCGCGTCCGGGCGGCGCATTGCGGCTTGCCGCATAACGGTTTTCAGCCAGCTGGACGGCGGTATCACGTCGCTCGCGGCTCATCGGATGGGTCGAGAACATCGTCTGCAGCATGCTCGGCGAACTTTTTTCCTGATCGACCAGCAACTGGTGCAGACCGACCATGCCCGTTGCTGGATATCCAGCGCGCACCATGTATTCCTGCCCCAGCGCATCGGCTTCGCGCTCGTTGTCACGCGAATAGCTGGACAACAGCACACTGGCGCCGAACTGGCTGCCCATCGAAATCAGCCCACCCCATTCGGTCGCTGATCCGACCAGGCTGGCGCCAGCCACCGCCACCTGGGCGACCTTGGCCTGCCCCTGGCGTTGTGCGGCATGCCGTGCATTGACATGACCCAGCTCGTGACCGAGCAAGGCCGCCAGTTCTGCCTCGTTATCGAGATCGACGAGAATGCCGCGCGTCACGCCCATGGCCCCACCGGGAAAGGTGTAGGCGTTAACGTAATTGGCGTTGAGTACGCGGTAGGAGTACGGCATTTGGGGACGATGCGTATTGGCATCGAGGCGCTGGCCGATTTCACTGACATAGCGGTTGACCGCAGCATCCTGAATCGGCCCGAGGTCCTGTGAAAACTGCTGCGGAGAGACTTGCGCATCAACGCGCTTTTCCTCTTCCTCACTCATGCCGACCAGAATGGAGCCGCCCCCAACCGGCGAAGTGGCGCATCCGGAAAGACTGGTCAGGCCAATGCTCCCGGCGCCAAGCAGCCATAGCACCTGACGACGGCTGACCCGGTTGTGTTGCAGGCTGCAAGCCAGTTCATCGTGCTCGTTCATGACTTTTTCCTCGGTTGGCGAAAGAACAAAAATACCATCATCCTGAGATTTCCGGGCATGAAAAAGGCGGGGTACATAGCCCCGCCGTTCTTTTCTGCTCTCCTCCGGCCTTCAATTACATACTGCGCCGGTACTGCCCGCCCACTTCGTACAAGGCCGAACTGATCTGACCCAGCGAGCAATATTTGACGGCATCGACCAGCACCGCGAAAACGTTGCCGTCCTCGATGACAGTCTGCTTCAACTTGGCCAGCATGGCCGGCGCCTGGCCGGCATTGCGGGCTTGGAAGTCACGCAGGCGCTTGATCTGCGACTGCTTTTCTTCCTCGCTCGAACGGGCCAGCTCGATTTCCTGCTGGGCCATGCCTTTCGGATTCAGGAAGGTATTGACGCCGATGATCGGGTACGAGCCGTCGTGCTTCATGTGCTCGTAGTACATCGACTCTTCCTGGATCTTGCCGCGCTGGTAGCCGGTTTCCATGGCACCAAGCACGCCGCCGCGCGAGGCGATGGCTTCGAATTCCTTGAGCACGGCTTCCTCGACCAGATCGGTCAGTTCGTCGATGACGAAGGCGCCCTGGTTCGGGTTCTCGTTCTTGGCGACGCCCCACTCGCGGTTGATGATCAATTGGATGGCCATGGCGCGACGCACGGATTCCTCGGTCGGCGTGGTGATCGCTTCGTCGTAGGCGTTGGTGTGCAGCGAGTTGCAGTTGTCGTAGATGGCGATCAGCGCCTGCAGCGTCGTGCGGATGTCGTTGAAGTCCATTTCCTGGGCGTGCAGCGAACGGCCAGAAGTCTGGATGTGGTACTTCAGTTTCTGGCTACGCTCGTTGGCACCGTACTTGTTCTTCATCGCCACGGCCCAGATGCGGCGGGCGACGCGGCCAATCACCGAGTATTCCGGGTCCATGCCGTTGGAGAAGAAGAAGGACAAATTGGGCGCGAAATCGTCGATCTTCATGCCGCGCGCCAGGTAGCTCTCAACGTAGGTGAAGCCGTTGGACAGCGTGAAGGCAAGCTGGCTGATCGGGTTGGCCCCGGCTTCGGCGATGTGATAGCCGGAGATCGACACCGAGTAGAAGTTCTGCACCTGGTTATGGACGAAGAATTCCTGAATGTCGCCCATCATCTTGAGCGCGAATTCGGTCGAGAAGATGCAGGTGTTCTGGCCTTGATCTTCCTTCAGGATGTCGGCCTGCACGGTGCCGCGCACGGTTGCCAGCGCCCATTCACGAATCTTTTCAGCTTCGTCTTCGGTCGGACGACGACCGTTGTCTTTCTCGAACTTGGCCAGTTGCTGGTCGATCGCGGTGTTGAAGAAACAGGCGAGGATGATCGGCGCCGGGCCGTTGATCGTCATCGACACCGAGGTGGTCGGGGCGAGCAGATCGAAGCCGTCGTAAAGCACCTTGAGGTCGTCGAGCGTGGCAATCGACACGCCAGAGTTGCCGATCTTGCCGTAGATGTCCGGACGCTCGTCAGGGTCGCAGCCGTACAGCGTGACCGAGTCGAAAGCGGTGGAAAGACGATGCGCCGGCATGCCTTCGGAAACGCGCTTGAAGCGGCGGTTGGTGCGGAAAGCGTCGCCTTCGCCGGCGAACATGCGGGTCGGGTCTTCACCTTCGCGCTTGAAGGCAAACACGCCGGCGGTGTAGGGGAAAGAACCGGGCACATTCTCGCGCATCAGGAAACGCAGGGTTTCGCCATCGTCGCCGAACTTGGGCAGGATGACCTTGCGGATCTTGGTGCCGGACAGCGACTGGGAAACCAGCTTGGTACGGATTTCCTTGTCACGAATCTTGACGACGTATTCGTCGCCCGAGTAAGCGGCAACGGTATCCGGCCACATGTCGAGCAGCTTCTTGGCCTTCGGATCCTGCTCGCCATCCTTCCAGGCGATCAGTTCATCGAAATCCGCGGTCGACTTGTCGCACCCCTTGAAAATGGCCGACGAAACACGCAGCGACTGGCGCTCGCGGGCAATCTGCACCTGGGCATCGGTATGGGCATGGTAACCGCGCACGGCATCGGCAATTTCAGCCAGGTAACGGACACGGGCCGCCGGCACGATGGCGCGCTGGCTGGACGACTGCTTGACGGTGACCAGCGGCAGCTGGCCTTCCTTCAGCTTAAGGCCTTTTTCGAGCAACTGCGGAACCAGTGCCTGATACAGCGCGGTGACGCCATCGTCGTTAAAACGGGCGGCCATCGTGCCGTAGACCGGCATGTCGTCGGTCGGCTGGGTGAATAACTCACGGTTACGCTGGTATTGCTTGCGCACATCGCGCAGCGCATCTTCGGCGCCCTTGCGGTCGAACTTGTTGATTGCGACGAAATCGGCGAAGTCGAGCATGTCGATCTTTTCCAGCTGCGAAGCAGCGCCAAACTCCGGCGTCATGACATACAACGACAGATCGACAAACGGCACAATCGCCGCATTGCCCTGACCGATGCCGGAAGTTTCAACGATCACCAGATCGAAGCCGGCCAGCTTGCAGGCAGCGATGACTTCCGGCAAGGCAGCGGAAATTTCGCTGCCGGTATCGCGCGTCGCCAGCGAGCGCATAAAAATGTTCGGATGCTCGATGGCGTTCATCCGGATGCGGTCGCCGAGCAAGGCGCCACCGGTCCGCTTGCGCGACGGGTCGATCGAAACAAGGCCGATCTTGACGCTGTCGTCCTGATCGAGGCGGAAGCGGCGGACCAGTTCGTCGGTCAGCGACGACTTGCCGGCACCGCCGGTACCGGTAATACCGAGCACCGGCACGTTCAGTTCGGCCGCGGCCTTGAGAATCGGCTCCTTGAGTGCGGGCGCAACGCCATTTTCAAGCAACGTGATGACACGCGACAGCAAACGCTTGTCGCCAGCCTTCAATCCGGCCAGCACCTGCTCGACACTCGGCACGCCGTCAGCAGCGACATCGTAGTCGGCATTCTGGACAACTTCATTGATCATGCCCTGCAGGCCCATATGCACGCCATCTTCCGGGGCATAAATGCGGGTCACGCCGTAAGCATGCAGTTCCTTGATTTCCGAAGGAACGATCACGCCGCCACCGCCGCCGAAGACCTTGATGTTCTCGCCACCATTGGCCTTGAGCAGGTCGATCATGTACTTGAAGAACTCGACGTGACCGCCCTGGTAGGAAGTGATGCAGATGCCCTGGGCGTCTTCCTGCAATGCGGCATTGACGATCTCCTGCACCGAGCGGTTGTGACCGAGGTGGATCACTTCCGAACCGGTCGACTGCAGGATCCGGCGCATGATGTTGATCGAGGCGTCATGGCCGTCGAACAGCGAGGCGGCCGTCACAAAGCGGACCTTGTTCTTGGGCTTGTACGGGGACAATTTCTTGGCGACGGAAAGATCGGTCATGACAACAGCCTCATCGGGAAGATGGAAAGGCGCCTATCTTATGCCCCTTTAACCATTCGGCCATTGTGGCGAACGACGACAATCATGCAAATTCCGCCAAGGTGATACAGTACTGCGGTCGACTACCGAAAATAAGCAAAATGCTGCATCGCACCAATCAAAATTCAAACACCCGCACGCAAACCACTGTTGCGATGGGGTTTGTTACCGGGATGCTGGCCGGGCTGGCTCGTCATGACATCAACCCGGCGCCGCTACTGGCTGCACTGGAGATTGATATTGCAGACACCGCCAGTCGCATTCCGGTCGATCGTTATGCGGCACTTTACAACCGACTGAACCAGGAACTGGACGACGAAGGCTTCGGACTCTTTGCCCAGCCCATGCGCCTCGGCAGCTTCGAGTTTCTTTGCCGGGCCTGCCTCAGCGCACCAACCCTGGCCGAAGCGCTGACCCGGGCCTGTCGCTTCCTGCATATCGTGCTGCCCGATCTGGCGGTCAGCGTACGCCGCACCCAGGGACGTGCCGAGTTGGTCATCAGCGAAACCCGAAGGCTTTCCGACAATCCTGAAAATGCAGGTCGCATCTTTGCTTTCGAATGGCTGCTGCGTTTGCTGCACGGTCTTTCCTGCTGGCTGGCCGGACGCGGCATCGGTCTCGACAGCGTGATATTTCCCTACCGCAAGCCGGCCCACTTTGCCGACTACGCACTCATCTTCACCGAAGACTCCCGCTTTGCACCGACGCTTCCGGGCGGCAACGGCACGCTGGTCGCCAGCTTCAATGCCAATCTTCTCGACCTGCCGGTGCGGCGGGATGAAGCGGCACTGACCACCTTTCTCAACGGCGCACCGGGCAAAATCACGACGCTGTACCGCCGCGACCGTGAAATGGTCATTCGCGTTCGCGACCTGTTGCGTGCCGCGCTACCCGACACGCTGAGTCTGGAAAATATTGCGGATCGCCTGCATCTATCGCCACGCACCATTCACCGCCGACTGGACGAAGAAGGTTCCAGTTTCCGAGGCATCAAGGATGCGTTGCGCCGCGACATGGCACTGGCCCGCCTGACCAAGACCCGCGATTCGATTGCCCAGGTTGCCGCCGATCTGGGTTATGCCGACACCTCGGCGTTTTATCGTGCTTTTGTCGAGTGGACCGGGATGGCACCGGTCCACTATCGTCGGCACTGGGCCGGCCGCGACTAGGCTGCCGGCCGTTGCTGGCTCAGTGCTCGCCCGTCTGGCGGGCGTAAGGTTCGCGCAAATCAACCGGAGCAACGGTTTTCTTGCGCATCCGGATATTCAACATCTCGACACCCACCGAGAAAGCCATCGCGAAATAGATGTAACCCTTCGGTACGTGGTGCCCGAAACCATCGGCAATCAGCACGACGCCCACAACCACCAGGAAGGAAAGAGCCAGCATCTTGATGGTCGGGTGATTCGAGACGAATTCGCCAATCGAGCGGGCAAAAAGCATCATCAAGCCGACCGATGCGACCACGGCGGCAATCATCACCCCCACCTGGCTGACCATGCCGACGGCAGTGATGATCGAATCAAGTGAGAAGACCAGGTCGATGACCATGATCTGGGCAATCACGCCGGCAAAACTCGAAGCCACCTTGTGCGACTCGCTGCCCTCCTCACCCTCCAGCAACTGGTGCACTTCGCCGGTACTCTTCCAGATCAGGAACAGACCGCCGCCGACCAGAATCAGGTCGCGCCCGGAAAAACCGGTACCGAACAAGGTAAGCACCGGCTCGGTCAGGCCGACAATCCACGACAGCACCAGCAGCAATGCGATACGCATGAACATCGCCAGGAACAGACCGATACGTCGAGCCGTTTCCTGCTGCGCCTTGGGCAACTTGTCGACCAGGATGGAAATGAAAATGATGTTGTCGATGCCGAGCACCAGCTCCAGTGCGGTCAACGTCAAAAAAGCTATCCAGATTTCGGGCGAGAGCAGGAGTTCGAACATGGGATCAGTCCTGAAAACATTTGAAGATGGCGATTGTAGTCATGTAGACACACATCGTTACAGTCTGATTAATATCACCAAATTTTCGAAAAAACCGAAGTGTTGGCAGACCAAGCTGCGACAGAAATCTCAGCCGAGGTGATTGAGAAAAGCGCGGGTCCGTGCCTGCTGTGGATTGGCAAAAAACTCACCGGGCGGCCCCTGCTCGACGATATGGCCACCATCCATGAAGATCACCCGGCTCGACACATCGCGGGCGAAAGCCATTTCGTGCGTCACTACCAGCATCGTCATGTGCTCATCGGCCAGTTGCCGGATCGTACGCAGCACTTCCCCGGTCAACTCCGGATCCAGTGCCGAAGTCGGTTCGTCGAACAACATGATGTCCGGCTCCATCGCCAGCGCACGGGCAATCGCCACACGCTGCTTCTGGCCACCGGAAAGGCGCGAGGGATAACTGTCGCGCTTGTCGAGCAAACCAACCTTGCGCAGCAGCGCCTCGGCCAACGGAACGGCCGCATCGCGGGGCATGCCCTTGACGGTCAGTGGTGCTTCGATGATGTTCTGCAACACGGTCAGATGCGGAAAAAGGTTGAACTGCTGGAAAACCATGCCCATTTTGCGACAGATGCGTCGCGCCTCGGCTTCCGGAACATAGCGGCAAAGCCCTTGCGCATCCGTACTGGCCAGCATTTCGCCTTCGATGACCAGTTGACCGCGATCAATCGTCTCAAGTTGGTTCATGCAGCGCAGGAAAGTGCTTTTCCCCGAACCGGACGGGCCGATCACGGCAACGACTTCGCCCTTCCCCAACTCCAGCGAAACGCCCTTGAGCACCTCGACACCCGCAAACTGCTTGTGGATATCAAGCGCCGAAATCATCGGCTCAGTCGTCATAGACGGCATATTTTTTCTCCAGGCGCATGAAGCCCCAGGTCAGGATCAGCGTCATGACCAGATAAAAAGCAGCGGCGACGACGAAAGGCATGGTCGTGAAATCGCGCTGGACAATACCGCGCGCCGCACGCAGCAGATCATTCATGGCCAACACGTAAATCAGCGACGTATCCTTGACCAGCGTGATGGTCTCGTTGCTCATCGGCGGCAGGATGCGCTTGACCATCTGCGGCAGGATGATGCGCCGCATCGTCTGCCAGTAGGTCAGCCCGAGCACTTGCCCGGCCTCATACTGGCCGCGACCGATCGACTGGATGCCGGCACGGAAGATTTCCGCGAAATAAGCCGCGTAGTTCAGCACGAAGGCAACAATCGCAGCCGGAAAGTCAGGCAGACGAATGCCGACATAAGGCACGAAAGGCAAGGCGAAGTAGATGAACAACATCTGCAGCATCAGCGGCGTGCCGCGCATCAGCCAGATGTAACCGCTGACCAGGCCGCTGGCCATGCGCCAGTGCGACAGACGGATCAGGGCCAGCCCCAGACCGAGCGGAACGGCGAGCACCAGGGTCGCGAAGAAGACCTGGAGGGTCACTACCGTCCCCTGGAGCAGGGGGCCGAGAATTTGAATGATGTAGTCCATGGACCGGCCTTGTCATCGGGGCAGCCGACGGCCACCCCGAAAAAACCCTGCGTACGGCGGGTGAAAAATTACTTGACGATGTTCTTGCCGAACCACTGCGTCGAGATACGGGCGGCAGAACCGTCCTGCTTCATCTCGTTCATGGCTTTTTGCAGCTTGGCGAGCAAGTCGGCATCATCCTTGCGAACACCGACACCGTATTCTTCGGTACCAAAATGGTCGTCCAGCACCAGATAATCACCCGGCTTCTTGGCGGTGTAATAGCGACCGACGACTTCATCGACGACCAGCGCTTCGAGGCGACCCGCCGTCAGATCCATCAACGCCGTAACGTTGTCGCCGAATTTCTTCAGTTCCTTGACGGTTTTACCGGCGGCATCCTTCTCGATGGCTTCGACCGCACTGCTGCCTTCCTGGACGCCGACAATCTTGCCGGCCAGGTCAGCCTTGGTCTTGATCGGCGAATTGGCCACGACGACGATGATCTGGCGATTTTCCAGATAAGGCGCGGTGAAGGCGATCTGTTCCTTGCGCTTGTCGGTGATCGTCAAACCATTCCACAGCACATCGACGCGCTTGCCGCCCAACTCGGCTTCCTTGGCATTCCAGTCGATCGGCTTGAACTCAACTTCGGCGCCAAGGCGCTTGGCCGCTTCACGAGCCAGATCGATATCGAAACCGATCAAGGCATTTTTTTCGTCACGGAAGCCCATCGGCGGGAAGTTGTCATCCAGGCCGACCACAATCTTGCTCAGTGCCGGCGGCGCCGGAATGGCGGCCGGGGCGGCCTCTTCTTTCTTGCCGCAACCGACCAACAGGGCGCTGGCAGCGAAGGCCAGCATCAAACCGGAAATCTGCTTTTTCATGCTTTATCCACCCAAAAAGGACCTGAAAGCGCGGCAAAAACACCACAGACAGGCGAAGGGCGGAATTGTCACCCTAAAGCATGGCCAATTCAACCTGAAAAAGGTTTTTTTGCAGATGCAAAAACAAAAAGGGCGTGCGCCGCTCGGCCACACGCCCCTGATTGCTGCAAAAACCTGAATCAGCGCACGTCGAGCAAGCTTTCATCCCATGCGGCATGCTTTTCAAGCCCCAGCAGGTTGGCTACCGTTGCCGCAATATTCGACAAACCGGCCTTGTCCACCGGCTTAAGGCCCAGCTTGCCGCCCGTGGCATAGTCAGCCAGGATGAGCGGCACGGGGTTCAGGGTGTGCGCGGTCTTGGCCTGGAAGGAGCCATCGGGATTCTGCGCCGGCTGCTTGGTCTTTTTGTCGAGTTCGTACATTTCGTCGGCATTGCCGTGGTCAGCCGTAATCAACGCGACGCCCCCGGCCGCTTCAAGTGCTTGCAAAACACGCCCGAGCGCCAGGTCGACCGCCTCGACCGCCATGGTGGCCGCGCGGAAATTTCCGGTATGCCCAACCATGTCGCCATTGGCGAAATTGCACCGCAGGGTCCGGTACTGACCGGACTGGATCGCCGCCACCATGGCATCGGCAATTTCAGCGGCCTTCATCCACGGACGCTGTTCAAAGGGCACCACGTCGCTCGGCACTTCCAGCCAGGTTTCGCCGTCGAATTTGCCGGAGCGATTGCCGTTCCAGAAATAAGTCACATGGCCGAATTTCTGCGTTTCAGAGCAGGCGAACTGGCTGATTCCGGATTTGGCGAACCACTCGCCAGTGGTGTCCTTGATCGCTGGCGGCGCAACCAGGAAGCGAGCCGGCAACTTCAGGTCACCGTCATATTGCAGCATGCCGGCATAGGTCACCTTGGGCCAGCGGACACGGTCGAATTTATCGAAGGCAGCTTCTTCGAAGGCGCGGGTGATTTCAATCGCGCGGTCGCCGCGGAAATTGAAGAAAACCACCGAATCACCATCTTCGACACGACCGATTGGCTGGCCATTTTCACCGATGACAAAGGCCGGCAGATCCTGGTCGATCGTGCCCGGATTTTGCTCGCGCAGGCCGTTGACCGCAGCAAGCGCGTTGGTGAACTGCTGGCCCTCGCCCAGCACATGCGTTTTCCAGCCAGCCTCGACCATCGCCCAATTGGCATCGTAACGATCCATCGTGATGTGCTGACGTCCGCCGCCAGAAGCAATGCGCGCATCGAAATCGGCGCCATTCAGGCCGGCCAGGAAACTTTCGAAGGGAACGACGTAGTCCAGCGCACTGGTTTCCGGCACATCGCGCCCATCAAGCAGGGCATGGATACGAACCGTACGCACACCTTCGGCCCGGGCTTGCACGACCATCGCCTTGAGGTGGTCGATATGGCTGTGTACGTTGCCATCCGAAAACAGGCCGATCATATGGACCACGCCACGCCCAGCCTTGGCACCGGCGATGATCTGTTGCCACGCCTCACCCTGCCAGATGGCACCGGAAGCAATCGCCCCGGCAACCAGTGCCGCCCCCTGGCTGTACACCTGACCGGCGCCGATCGCGTTGTGGCCGACTTCGGAATTCCCCATGTCATCATCGGACGGCATGCCGACGGCGGTGCCGTGTGCCCGCAAGCTGATATTCGGGCAGGTGGCGAACAGGCGATCGAGCACCGGCTTGCGTGCCGCGGCGATGGCACTACCGACTTCAGATTTCGGGATGCCGTAACCATCCATCACGATAGTCACGACTGGACCTTGAACACCGGCGAACGAGGAGAGCTTTTGTAGCATGGGGAAATTCCAGCAAGAATTGACAGAAACCAGGGCTGACTCGTCGTCAAATCCGAGAAGACTGGTGAATTTTTGATTAATTTGACATTTTACCTGCGATCGTCCAACAATCGAACAACACCGCTGCGTGGCTAGTCGGCAAGCATTTCCCCAGAACAAACCCAGATCCAACCCAGAGCAGGACACCATGGCACTCCGCCCGTCCGGATTCATCCCCTTCGTTTTGGCCTGCTCGCTGGTGTCGACCGCAGCTACAGGCGCGCCCTGCGGCAAAAACATCAGCCTTGCCTACTACGAGCTGGGTGCGCTCTATCAACGGACGCCCAATGGTGAGCACACAGGCATCGACAAAGATGTCGTCGATGAACTGGCCAAACGCAGCGGGTGCGCCTTCGACACCCGTCTTGAATCACGGGTCCGCATCTGGACCCAGCTTGAAACCGGCAAGCTTGATGCCACCGTGTCCGGTATCGCCAGCCCGGAACGGCTCAAATTCGCCCAGTTCATTCCTTATTTCACGGCACGCAACCGCCTCATCCTGCATCGCGAACAAGCAGCAGGAATCGTCGATTTGAATGCATTCCTGAACGATCCTGCACTCAGGATCGGGGTCGTCAAGGGATTCAGGCACGGCCCGACCTATGATGCCTGGCTGGATCGCCTGCGAGCCATGGGACGGGTCCAGGAAATTGCCGACATCGATGATGTGTACCGTCTTTTCCGGCACCAGCGCATCGACGCCATGCTTTCCCTGCCCACCGCCTTTGTCCCCTTGCTCAAACGCTATGCGCTTGAAGACAAGGTGGTCACCCTGGACTGGGTCCCCAACGAACAATTGGTCCATGGACTGGTACTGTCCCGCAGCCAGATCTCACCCCAGACCTTCCAGCTACTGAATGCGACACTGCGTAAAATGCGCAGCGACGGAACGCTGCTCCGCATCTACAACCGACATATTGGCGCAGACTACGCCCGCCAGATGCTCAACGACCTGCCAGACTCGCCCCAGTAAGCCAGAGCCGGGCCTTGCTGCGGTCTACAGGCTGCAATCGCTCGTTTCCTGCCCGATACGCTGCAACTGCAGGGTGAATGTGGTTCCAACGGTGGGGATACTGCTCACTGAAATGCTGCCGCGCAAAGGTCCGCTGACCAGATTATGGACAATGTTCAGCCCCAATCCACTGCCGCCCTGACCAAGCCGGGTAGTAAAAAATGGATCGAAAATTCGCGGCAGGTCCTGCTCGGCGATTCCCTTGCCATCATCGCTCACCGTAATCCGGATATGTTCCGCGTCGATTGCTTGTGCCGCAATCAGGACATGTCCCTCACCTTGACCTTCAAAAGCGTGCACCAGGGCATTGTTGACCAAGTTGATCAGCACTTGCCCGAGATGTCCGGGAAAACTGTCAAGCACGATATCGGCTGGAATATCGCTGCTCACGGTAAACGGGGTCTTGCGAATGCTCGGCCCGAGCGTCAGCACGATTTCGTGGACCAGCTCAGCCAGCTTGAAAACCCGGCGCTGGGCGCTGGTCTGGTCAACGGCAACCTGCTTGAAACTGCTGATCAGCTCAGCCGCACGTCCCAGGCTGCGCATCAGCAAATCGCTCGCCGTGCGCGTCTTGTCGACAAACTGATTCAGCCTTGAACGGCTCAAGCCTTCGTTTGCCGCACGGGCAAAGGCAAGACTATCTTCCTGCAGTGTACTGGCCACGGTGACGCCGATGCCGATCGGCGTATTCAACTCATGCGCCACACCGGCCACCAACGACCCAAGCGCCGCCAGCTTTTCGGAGCGCAGCAACTCGCCCTGAGCCCGCTGCAAGGTCTGCAATGTTTCACTCAGTTCATCGTTGGCTTTCTGCAAAGCCTGCGTCCGTTCGGCTACCCGGTCCTCAAGGCGCGCGTTCAGCATGCGTACCTCAAGCTCGTTGCGACGTTTTTCTGTGATGTCCTCAACGGCCAGAATCAGAAGCACATCGTCAACGATCTCGATTTTCCGGCCAGAGATCGAGCACAGCCGATAATCATCCTCATCGGCTCGGCGCAACATGGCTTCGTGATCGTGCACCTCGTTGTGCTGCTCGATTTGCACCATGACCGCCTGGCGCTCATCCGGCTCCTGCCACAAGGCCCGCCACTGGGCGGCCTGCACCCCGGCATCGTCGCGCTGCCAGTGAAACTGCCTGAGCCAGGCATCGTTCACATCCACCTTGGTATAGTCATCAGATGCTCTGGCAACCAGGATAGGCACCGGCGAGGACTGGAAAATAACAGCAAATTTGGCCTGGCTGACCCGCAGTTCATCTTCCACCCGCTGTCGCTCTGCCAATTCTCTTTGCAGCGCAAGGTTCTGTATCTGGCGCTCGGAAAAAAGACCACCCAGTTTTTCCCGCATATCGTCCAGCCCCTTGGCCAGCACCCCGAGTTCATCGGGGCGCTGCCAGACAACCGGCTGATCAAGTTCGCCACGCGCCAGGCGTGCAGCCCCTCGGAGCAACTCACGCAGCGGCGCCATCATTCGGTGCTCGAACAACAGGAGAATAAAGACAAAGGAAAAGGCAATCTGGGCAAATACGGCGAAAGCAAAACGCAGCGCATCCTCCAGCAATTGCGCTTCGATTCGACTGGTGGTCAATTCGATTCTCACCTGGCCGATTACTTTGTCGTTGTGCATCACATCGCGCTTGGCCTGCACACTTCCGCCACTCCGCCTTTCCGGATGTTCGCTATGAACGAAATAACCAAGTGCCTGGTCATCTACCGAAATGCTGACCACATCCTGATTACTCAGAATGGCATTGACCAGCGGTAGTGCAGAAGGAGCATCGACATTCCACAACGGGCCACTCATCGCATGCGAGAGCATGTCGGCATACTGAGCCAACGGCGCATGAATACGCAGTTCGAGTTCTTGATGGTAGCGGTTATGAACCAGCCATGGGGCGAGGAAAAGCACCGGCAAGAAAATGCCGAGACCGACCCCCAGAATCATCACCTGCCGCAACGACAGCTTGCTCACCGGATCATCCCTGCCCTGTACGATAAGATCATTCTGCCTTATTTTGAAATGTGACAACCGAGAATCTGGCAATGCCGGCAGGTCGTTTTTGGCAGACTGCTGCGGTCGACCGCGGGGATCAGCCAATTTTCATTATTCGGTGCGCTGCTGTGGGATAATTTCGCCCCATTCGAACCCCCTTCGCAAGGCATGGCAAAAGACTCACCGATTCAGTTCAAGGGCACATCGCTCAAGATCATTCAGACCCTTCTGCGGACCACCGATCCGGCGGATATTCACGCCGCGTTGGAAGAACTTACGGGCAACGCCCCAGACTTCTTCGAAAACGAACTGGCCATTCTCGACTTCAGCCAGGCCGGCGAGCTTCCGGATAACGCAGACTGGGACCACATCCGCCGCCTGTTGCGCGGCTCCGGCCTGCATGCCGTAGCGACCCGCGGCTTGCCGGATGCCCAGGCTGCCGCTGCGGCCAGCGCCGGCCTGCCGACACTGGCCGGCGACGCACTGGGGCGAGCCTCGCGGCCAGCCAAGGTCGAACCCGAAGCCACGCCCCCGGCACCTGTTTCTGCGCCGGCACCTGCAGTTGAGACACCTGCAGCCGCCACTGTCAGCGAGGCAGCCCCGGCCATCCGTACCATCATTCTCGACAAACCCTTGCGCTCGGGACAACGTTATTACGCACGCGGCTGCGATCTGGTCATCATGGCCATGGTCAGCGCCGGTGCCGAAGTCATTGCCGATGGCAACATCCACGTCTATGCGCCATTGCGCGGACGCGCCCTGGCCGGCGCCAGCGGCGACAAGGATGCCCGTATTTTCACGACCAGCCTGGAAGCCGAACTGGTTTCCGTCGCCGGTCTGTACCGCACTTTCGAAGCCGGCGTTCCAGCTGAACTGGCACGTCAGCCCGCCACTGTCAGCCTGGTCGGCGAAGGCAACGAATCACGACTCAATATCGCCCCACTGGCGCTCCGATAAACCCATTCCAACAAAACCCAGCGAGAAATCACCGTGACCAGAATCGTCGTCGTAACTTCCGGCAAAGGCGGGGTCGGCAAGACCACCACCAGCGCCAGCTTTTCCACCGGCCTCGCCATGCGCGGCTTCAAGACCGCCGTGATCGACTTCGACGTCGGCCTGCGCAACCTCGACCTGATCATGGGCTGCGAACGCCGCGTCGTCTATGACCTGATCAACGTCATCAACGGCGAAGCGACGCTGACCCAGGCGCTGATCAAGGACAAGCACTGCGACAACCTCTACGTGCTGCCCGCCTCGCAAACGCGAGACAAGGATGCGCTGAGCGAAGAAGGCGTCGAGAAGGTCATCAAGGAACTGACCCATCAGGGCTTCGATTACATCGTCTGCGATTCGCCGGCCGGGATCGAATCCGGCGCCGTGATGGCGCTGACCTTTGCCGACGAAGCGCTGGTCGTGACCAACCCGGAAGTCTCCTCCGTGCGCGACTCCGACCGCATCCTTGGCATCCTGCAGGCCAAATCGCGCCGCGCCATCGAAGGTCGCGAGCCGGTCAAAGAGCACCTGCTGATCACCCGCTACAACCCGAACCGCGTTGAAGCCGGCGAAATGCTGTCGTACAAGGACATCCAGGAAATCCTGCGCGTGCCGATCATCGGTGTCATTCCTGAATCCGAAGAAGTCCTGCAGGCCTCCAACCAGGGCTCGCCGGTCATTCACCAGAAGGAAACCGACGCTGCCGAAGCTTACAACGACGTGATCGCCCGCTTCCTGGGCGAAGACAAGCCGCTGCGCTTCGTCGATTACGTCAAGCCGGGCCTGCTGAAGCGCCTGTTCGGAGGCAAGTAAGATGTCCTGGCTCCAGAAACTGTTCGGCAACCAGCCGAAAACGGCTCAGGTAGCCAAGGAGCGTCTGCAACTGATCATCGCCCATGAACGCGATGGCGGCGGCAGCAGCGCCAACTTCCTGCCCGATCTGCAGCGTGAACTGGTCGCGGTCATTTCAAAGTACGTCAAGGTGAACACCGACGACATTCGTGTTTCGCTCGAAAAGCAGGGCAATTACGAGGTGCTTGAAGTGAATATCGTGTTGCCCGAAAAGGCCTGAGCGCTGCAATCCCCAAGAAAAAAGGCATCCATCCGGATGCCTTTTTGCATTGGGCCTGGCTCAGAAGAATTCGGCCTCGCTATACACCGTTTCAGTAAATATCCCGGCCGCCAGCAGTTCCTGGTGATCGTAAATCCTGTTTCGTCCATCCTGCTTAGCCCGATACAAACTGCGATCAGCACGGCTCAGCACCTCTTGCGGCAAGATATTCGGATCCGCCCGGCAATAACCGATGCTGATCGTCAACCCGCCAATCCGCGGGAAGGAATGCGCCTCGATCGCCAAGCGGAGGCGCTCAAAGATGTTGCGGGCAATTTTTTCGTTCTCGGCAGCGGCAATCGCGACGAACTCCTCTCCACCGTAGCGGTAAAGCAGGTCGGAGCCGCGGAAAGTGGCCGACATCAGGCGGGAAACAAGCAACAGGATTTCATCCCCGACCATATGGCCGTGCGTATCGTTAACCTGCTTGAAGTGATCGATATCAATCAGTGCCAGATAGTATTGGCCACCGGGGATGCTCCGCCGTCCCTCCAGTTTTTCGGTAAAACTGTCGGGCTGACCAAGCAGGCTCCAGATACGATCAAAGCTGTTTTCCAGCGCCTGCCGGTTGAACAAGCCCGTCAGGCGATCGCGCAGGCTGATATCAAGCAGGGCGTAGTAGTTGGAGAAGACCTCCAGAACCCCGCGTATCGTCGCATCCTCGACCGGAGAAACCTCGCGGTCACGCTGAAATACGAAATAGCCACAAACTTCATTTCCGCCGAACAGGGGATAAGCCACCAGCACCTCGTTGCCCAGTGTCCGCGTGCAAGGTTTGGCCAGCAGGCGAACATTTTCGGTCAATGCAATGACTTCTTTCGGCAACTCGGCCAGGTTGAGCACTTCTTCAACCCGCTCGACCATTCGCGCCTCACCATCGGACTCGACCACCTTGGAGCGGTGGTAGTGCAGTACGCGGGCCAGCACCTGCTTTTCATCTGTCCGGTACAACGAGGTATTCAGAATCCCAAGCAGGGGGCCCAGCGAACGCAACAGACTTTGCTCGAGCAATTCCGTATCGCGGATCGAAGTCATCTTGCCCAGTTTGCCCAGCAAACCCGGCAACTGGCTCTGGTTTAACTCTTTCGCCATTTTGCTCTCCAAGGCTCTCTGCCTTTAGTAATACTTTTATTGCGTTTCGATCATATCCCATGAAAACATCGAATTTGCTAATTTTTGTAAAGACACACTATTCGATGAATAAAAAAAGGGGCCCGAAGGCCCCCAAAAAGGATGAGATCATCAGGTTGCTGTTCTCCCTGAGTCTCTCCCGCAGAGTGTTTAGTGAGCCGATGCGGCAGATGCACCCAGCCCGGTCTGGGCGCGGATGTACTGCTCTTCGAATGCCTCAGCTTCCTTAGCGGCACGCTCGCTCTTGTCGGTCACCGAGCCCAGCCAGGTCACCAGGAAGGCTGCGGTCATCGAGATGATGGCCGGATGGTCGTACGGGAAGATTGCTTGGGCATTGCCCAGCACCTTGACCCAGACGGCCGGAGAAAGAATGACCAGACCAACGGCAGAAACCAGACCGGCAATGCCGCCCCAGAGCGCGCCACGCGTCGTCAAACCCTTCCAGTACATCGACAGAATCAGAATCGGGAAATTGACCGATGCAGCCACGCCGAAAGTCAGCGCAACAAGGAAGGCAATGTTCTGATCCTTGAAGAGCAGACCGAGCAGAATGGCGACGATACCGATACCGACCGAAGCGATCTTGGTAACGCGCATTTCTTCTGCACTGGTCGCCTGGTTCTTCTTGATCACGCGGGCATACAGGTCATGGGCGATGGCCGAAGCACCGGCCAGTGCCAGCCCCGAAACCACAGCCAGAATGGTGGCGAAAGCAACGGCAGAAAGGAAGCCGAGGAAGATATCGCCGCCCACCGACTTGGCCAAGTGCATGACCGGCATGTTGCCACCGCCGATGATCTTGCCGCCAACCACGCCACCCTCGAAGAATTGCGGATCCTGACCAACGATGACGATGGCCGAAATACCGAGGATGATCACGACGAGGAAGAAGAAACCGATGAAACCGGTTGCGTAGAAAACCGATTTACGGGCTTCCTTGGCATTCGGCACAGTGAAGAAACGCATCATGATGTGCGGCAGGCCGGCGGTACCGAAAAGCAGGGCCAGCGACAGGGACACGGCAGAGATCGGGTCAGCCATCAGCGAACCCGGCGCCATGATCTTGATACCGGCTTTATGAACGGCAACGGCCTGGTTGAACATCGCATCGAACGAGAAACCGAACTTGGCGAAAGACAGGACCATCAGCAACGTACCGCCGCCAAGCAGCAGGCATGCCTTGATGATCTGCACCCAGGTCGTTGCGACCATGCCGCCGAAGGTGACATACACCATCATCAGCAGACCGACGCAGATCACGGCCATGGTGTAGTCCAGCCCGAACAGCAACTGGATCAGCTGACCGGCACCGACCATCTGGACGATCAGGTAGAAGCACACCACGGTCAACGAGCCAAAAGCAGCAAAAGTGCGGATCCGGTTCTGGTCGAGGCGATAGGAAGCGATATCGGCAAAGGTGAACTTGCCGAGATTACGCAGCCGTTCAGCCATCAGGAACAGGATGATCGGCCAGCCGACAAAGAAGCTGATGGTGTAGATGAAACCATCGAACCCCTTGGAATAAACCAGGGAAGTCAGACCCAGCAAGGTGGCAGCCGACATGTAGTCACCAGCAATCGCCAGACCGTTCTGGAAACCGGTGATGCCACCGCCAGCCGTGTAGAAATCGGAAGTCGACTTGGTACGGGCCGAGGCCCAGTAAGTAATACCCAGCGTGGCCAGCACGAAGACCATGAACATGGCGATGGCGCTGACATTGACCGGCTGCTTCTGGACGCCTTCGATGGCGCCCGGCGCGGCAACGGCAGCAAAGGCAATAAGGCCACCGGCGATAAGTGCAATCAGGGAACGCTTCATTTGGCTGACTCCTTGAGAATCTGCTCGTTCAGCGTATCGAATTCGCCATTGGCACGGCTGATGTAGATACCGGTGGTCAGCCAGGAGCCGACGACGAGAATCACACCGATCGGCCAACCGATGGTGATGATGTTGCCTTCGCTGATCGGCTGAGCCAGGAAGCCCGGATTGAAAGCGGTGAGCATCATGAAGGTGTAGTAAGGCACCAGCACGGTAAGCGAAAGAATGATCGCGAAGCGCGTGCGCTTGCTGACCATTTCGGCAAATTTCGGATTGCTCCGGATTCTTGCCTGAATATTGTTTTGAGACATGACCCCTCCTGGGAACATAGATGGATGAAACTGCTGTGTGCTGTTCTCTATTTTTTTTCGCCGGTGCAGTCATTGCCGCACCGGTCGTGGTAATTCACTTACATGTTTGGATAGGTTGGGCCGCCGCCCCCTTCCGGAACCGTCCAGGTGATGTTCTGGGTCGGATCCTTGATATCGCAGGTCTTGCAGTGCAGGCAGTTCTGACCGTTGATCTGGAGCCGTGGCGAGCCTTCCTCTTCGCCGACGATTTCATAGACGCCCGCCGGGCAGTAGCGCGTTTCCGGCGCACCGTAGCGGGCATAGTTCACGCTGATCGCCACGCTTTCATTCTTCAATTGAAGATGACAACGCTGGTTTTCCTCATGGTTGGTCCCCGACAGGAAAACTGACGACAGACGGTCGAAAGTCAGCTTGCCGTCCGGCTTGGGATAGTCGATCTTTGGCTGGCTGTTCTTGTCCGCCAATTGGCTGTGATCGTCGTGATGACGCATGGTCCATGGCGCATTTCCGCGGAAAAGGAAGGTGTCGACCGCGCCATAAGCCAGCGCACCCCACAGCCCCCACTTGAAGGCCGGGCGAATGTTGCGCACCTTGTACAGTTCGCTCCACAGCCAGCTTTGCTTGATCTGCTCACCGTATTCGGTCGCTTCCGGCCCGGCATTTTCCTTGCCGAGATGCTCGAAAATCGCCTCGGCAGCGATCATCCCGGACTTCATGGCCATGTGCGTGCCCTTGATCTTCGGCACATTCAGGAAACCTGCCGTATCACCAACCAGCACGCCACCCGGGAAATTCAGCTTGGGCACTGACTGGTAGCCACCTTCCGACAACGCACGGGCACCATAGGAAATACGCCGGCCGCCTTCGAAATAACCGCGAATCGACGGATGCGTCTTGTAGCGCTGGAATTCCTCGTAAGGCGACAGCCACGGATTCTTGTAATCCAGACCGACAACCATACCGACCGCCACCAGATTGTTTTCAAGGTGGTAAAGGAAGGAACCGCCGTAGGTATCGCTCTGTAGCGGCCAGCCCACCGTGTGCACGATCAGGCCGGGTTGATGCTTGGCCGGGTCGATTTCCCACAGTTCCTTGATGCCGATACCGTAGGTTTGCGGGTCGACGCCATCGCGCAAGTTGAATTTTGCCCACAGTTCCTTGGTCAGCGAACCACGGCAGCCTTCGGCAAAAATCGTCTGTCGGGCATGGAGTTCCATACCCGGCTGGAAGTTGTGCGTTTGCTCGCCGTTCTTGCCGATACCGAGGTCACCGGTAGCAACGCCCTTGACCGAACCATCTTCGTGATAAAGCAGTTCAGCTGCAGCGAAACCGGGATAGATCTCTACACCCAGCGCTTCTGCCTGTTCACCCAGCCAGCGACAAAGGTTACCCAGGCTGATGATGTAATTGCCGTGGTTGCCCATCTGTGGCGGCGTCGGCAACTTGTGCGAACCACCTTCAGTCAGGAAAAGCAGGCGATCCTCACCCGCCGGGGTATTCAGGGGCGCGCCACGCTCTTTCCAGTCGGGAAAAAGTTCGGCCAGCGCATGCGGCTCCAGCACGGCACCGGACAGAATGTGCGCCCCGATTTCGCCCCCTTTTTCGAGCAGGCAAACCGACACATCCCGACCGGCCTGCTCGGCCAGCTGCTTGACGCGGATCGCCGCCGACAGCCCCGAAGGGCCGCCGCCGATGATAACGACGTCGTATTCCATCGCATCGCGATCTGTACGCATGTTCATGCTCAGAACAGGTTTTCAGGCAGGCCGAAGACCGAATCCGCACCGCCGATGATTTCAGCAGCGTAAGCAGCGGCAAACGGCAGCTGGTGAGCGGCGAAGTAATTCGCCGTGGCCAGCTTGGCCTTGTAGAAGTCGTCGGTCGTGCCGGCAGCAATGTGCTGAGCGGCGATGCCGGCCGATTTGGCCATCAGCCAGCCGCCAACCACGATGCCGGTTAGCTTGAGGAAAGGCACGGAGCCAGCATGTACCGCCTGCGGAGCGCTCTCGTAGTTGGCGAGAATCCACTCTGCTGCGGTCGACAAGGCGGCAATGCCGTTTTTCAGATTGGCAGCGATACCGGCCAATTGTGCATTGCCAGCCAGTTCGTCGGCCGTGGCGGTCATTTCGGCGATCAGCGCCTTCATCCCGGCACCCGGCACTTTTTCACGGGCCAGCTTGCGACCGACCAGATCATTCGCCTGGATGGCCGTCGTGCCTTCGTAAATGGTGGTGATGCGCGAATCGCGGTAGTACTGCGCAGCGCCCGTTTCTTCGACGAAACCGACGCCACCGAAGACCTGCAGCGCGGTGGACGACAGTTCGACACCCTGTTCGGTGCTCCAGCCCTTGACGACCGGGGTCAGCAAGTCGATCCGTGCCTGGGCAGCGGCATCACCGGCATGCGCCTTGTCGATCTGGGCGGCGGCGTAATAGGCCAGCGTGCGCATGGCTTCGGTACGCGACTTCACTTCCATCAGCAGACGACGGACATCCGGGTGGTGCAGGATGGTCTTCTTCTCATCGGACTTGTCACCGATGATCTTGCCCTGGACGCGTTCGCGGGCATACCACAGCGCGTGCTGGTAAGCACGTTCGGCAATGCCGACGCCTTCCAGGCCGACATTGACGCGGGCATGGTTCATCATCGTGAACATGTAGCCAACGCCCTTGTTTTCCTCGCCGATCAGGTAGCCAACGCAGTTGTCGTTGTCGCCGTAGGACATGACGGCGGTTGGGCTGCCATGGATACCAAGCTTGTGTTCGATCGAGGAGCAGATCAGGTCGTTGCGCTTGCCGAGTGAACCATCTTCATTGACCAGGAACTTCGGCACGAGGAACAGCGAAATGCCCTTCAGGCCGGCCGGTGCGTCCGGCAGACGAGCCAGGACGAGGTGGATGATGTTTTCGGCGCAGTCGTTTTCACCCCAGGTGATGAAAATCTTGGTGCCGGAAACCAGGTAGGTACCGTCGCCCACTGCCTTGGCCTTCGAGCTGATCGCGGCCAGATCGGAACCGGCATTCGGCTCGGTCAGGTTCATCGTGCCGGACCAGACGCCTTCGACCATCTTCGGCAGGTATTTCTGCTTCAGTTCGTCGGAAGCGTGGTGAGCAATGGCTTCGATGGCGCCGCCGGTCAGCATCGGGCACAGGGCGAAAGCCATGTTGGACGACTTCCACATTTCATTGACGGCCATCGTGACGACAGCCGGCAAGCCCTGACCGCCGAACTCCGGCGAGAAAGGCATGGCGTTCCAGCCGGTTTCACAGAACAGCTTGTAGGCTTCCTGGAAGCCCGGCGCCGTCGTCACAACACCGTCCTTGCAGGAAGAGCCGACGGTGTCGCCACCGCGGTTGATCGGGTCGAGTACGCCGCTGGCGAACTTGGAGGCTTCGTCGAGAATGGACTCGACGAGATCGACGGAACATTCCTCATTGCCCGGCAGGGCACAAACGTCAGCCAGGCCGGCCACTTCGTTGAGGACGAACTGCATGTCGCGAATCGGTGCGATGTAATTACTCATGTTTTATCTCCGGAATGTTTTTGATTTAAATGGCTGCAGCAAGGGCGGGAACGGTTTCGAACAAATCGGCCACCAGGCCGTAATCGGCGATCTGGAAGATCGGCGCATCCGGATCCTTGTTGATCGCAACGATCACCTTGGAATCCTTCATCCCGGCCAGATGCTGGATCGCACCGGAAATACCGACCGCCAGGTAGAGCTGCGGCGCGACAATCTTGCCGGTCTGGCCAACCTGATAGTCATTCGGCACAAAACCGGCGTCGACCGCAGCACGGCTGGCGCCGAGTGCGGCACCGAGCTTGTCGGCGAGTGGCTCGAGCAGTTGCTGATAGTTTTCACCGCTGCCCAGACCACGACCGCCGGAGACGATGATCTTGGCGGCGCCGAGTTCGGGGCGGGCCGACTTGGTCAGTTCGCGGTGGGTCAGCGTGCTTTGGGCGGTGTCAGCAGCGGCGCCGAGCGTTTCGATTTCGGCATTGTTGCCGGCGTCGACCGCGTCAAAGGCGGTGGTGCGCACGGTGATGACCTTGACGGCGTCGGCGCTCTTGACCGTGGCCAGCGCATTGCCGGCGTAGATCGGGCGAACGAAGGTGTCCGGGCTTTCAACGCCGGTGATTTCGGAAATCTGGGCGACGTCGAGCAGTGCGGCGACGCGCGGCAGCAGGTTCTTGCCGAAGGTCGTGGCCGGGGCCAGGATGTGGCTGTAGCCGGCGGCATTGGCGATGACCAGCGCAGTCAGATTTTCTGCGGTCTGGCTTTGGTAGTGGCCGGCATCAGCCACTTTGACTTTGCTCACGCCTTGCAGGCCGGCGGCTTGCTGGGCGGCGCCGCTGCAGGCGGTACCGGCAACGAGGACGTGAATGTCGCCACCGATTTTCGCGGCTGCAGCCACGGTGTTGAGCGTAGCGGCCTTGAGGCTGGCGTGGTCGTGTTCTGCGATAACGAGGATGGTCATGATCAGATCACCTTGGCTTCGTTTTTGAGTTTATTGACGAGTTCGGCCACATCCGCGACCTTGACGCCGGCGGAGCGCTTGGCGGGTTCGGCGACTTTCAGCGTGCTCAGGCGCGGGGCAACGTCAACGCCGAGATCGGCCGGCTTGACGGTGTCGAGCGGCTTCTTCTTGGCTTTCATGATGTTCGGCAGTGTGGCGTAGCGCGGTTCGTTCAGGCGCAGGTCGGTCGAGACAACGGCCGGCAGGCTGATCGCCAGGGTTTCCAGACCCCCGTCGATTTCGCGGGTGACTTCTGCCTTGCCGCCGGCGATGACAACCTTGGAGGCGAAGGTGGCTTGCGGCCAGTTCTGCAGCGCGGCCAGCATCTGGCCGGTCTGGTTGGCATCGTCGTCAATCGCTTGCTTGCCGCAGATGACGAGTTGCGGTTGTTCCTTGTCGCACAACGCCTTGAGCAACTTGGCGACAGCCAGCGGCTGAAGTTCAACGTCGGTTTCAACCAGGATGCCGCGGTCGGCACCAATCGCCATCGCGGTGCGCAGGGTTTCCTGGCAGGCGGCCACGCCGCAGGAAACAGCGATCACTTCAGTCGCAATGCCGGCTTCCTTCAGGCGTACCGCTTCTTCAACCGCGATTTCGTCGAACGGGTTCATGCTCATCTTGACGTTGGCCAGGTCTACCCCTGAACCATCCGCCTTCACGCGTACCTTGACGTTGTAGTCCACTACCCGCTTCACGGGGACGAGAATTTTCATGTTTGTTTCCTTTGAAAAACGAAGCCCCCACCGGCATCAGCACGGCAGGGGCTGCGATCATTCGATGGCGAGCGCCGAATTGGCGTGCTGACGCAGGACGTATTTCTGGATCTTGCCGGTCGAGGTCTTGGGTAATTCGCCAAAGACAATGACCTTCGGTACCTTGAAGCGGGCCAGATGGCTGCGGCAGTGTTCGATGATCTCGGTTTCTGTCGTTTTCACCCCATCCTTCAACTCGATGAAGGCGGCCGGCACCTCGCCCCACTTTTCGTCAGGCTTGGCCACCACGGCGGCAGCAATCACGGACGGATGGCGATACAGCACATCCTCGACCTCAAGCGATGAAATGTTCTCGCCGCCGGAAATGATGATGTCCTTGGAACGATCCTTGATCTTGACGTAACCATCGCTATGCACGACGGCCAGGTCGCCAGTGTGGAACCAGCCGCCGGCAAAAGCTTCTTCCGTCGCTTTCGGGTTTTTCAGGTAGCCCTTCATCACCAGATTGCCGCGGAACATGATCTCGCCCATCGTTTCACCATCCCAGGGCACCGGCTGCATGGTCACCGGGTCGAGCACGGTGATCGCTTCCTGCATGTGGTAATTGACGCCCTGGCGGCCATTGCGGGCGGCCCGCAGATCGATCGGCAACTTGTCCCATTCCGGGTGCTTGGCACAGACGGCAGCCGGACCGTATGTCTCGGTCAACCCGTAAACATGGGTGATATTGAACCCCATCTGTTCCGCCCCCTCGATAATCGCGGCAGGTGGCGCAGCGCCGGCGATCAGGCCGTTGACCTGATGCGTGATGCCTTCCTTGAGCGCGGCCGGGGCATTGATCATCATGCCGTACACGATGGGCGCGCCGCACATGTGGCTGACCTTGTGTTCCTTGATCAGGCCGAAGATCAGTGCCGGGTCGACCTTGCGCAGACAGACGCTGGTCCCGGCATTGGCTGCCAGCGTCCAGGGGAAACACCAGCCGTTGCAATGGAACATCGGCAGCGTCCAGAGATAGACCGCGTGCGGCGGCATGCCCCAGGAAATGATGTTGCTGGCCGAATTGAGATAGGCACCACGATGGTGATACACCACGCCCTTCGGATTACCTGTCGTACCCGAGGTGTAGTTCAGGGCAATGGCATCCCATTCGCTGTCCGGCAACTGCCAGACGAAATCGGGATCGCCTTCATTGATGAAGGCCTCGTAGTCTTTTTCACCGAGCCGTTCAGCGCCCGGATAGTCGGCATCGACGATATCGATGACCAGCGGCTTCGGGCCCTCGATCAAGGCCAGCGCTGCCTTGACCGTCTTGAGGAACTCAGGATCGGTGATCAGCACCTTGGCTTCGCCGTGTTGCAGCATGAAGGCAATGGCTTCGGCGTCAAGACGGGTATTCAGGGTATTGAGTACGGCACCGGTCATCGGCACGCCGAAATGACACTCGAACATCGGCGCCGTATTCGGCAGCATGACGGCGACGGTATCGCCCTTGCCGATACCACGCACCTTGAGTGCCGAGGCCAGTTGGCGACAACGGTCGTAGCTTTCTTTCCAGGTATATTGACGCTCGCCCTGGATGACGGAAATACGCTTCGGGTAAACGAAGGCTGACCGCTCGATAAAACTCAGCGGTGAAAGCGCAACGTAGTTCGCCGGGTTCTGATCGAGCCCGACGGCATAGGGATGACTTGCCACAAATATCTCCTCACGATTCTTTCGAAAAGCGCTGTTCTCTTTTTGGGCTTCTAATTTTTTAGTGAGGATGTCAAAACACTCTTGCACAACTATTGGCAGAATGTAACGAATCGTTACACGCCCGAAGCCGACCAACCGTCTGCACTAGAATCGCCCCATGGACAGTTCGCTCCCCTCCCCCGACACCACCCAGCGCTACGAAATGCTGCAAGCTGGCCTGGACCTGCTCGACCAGGGAATTACCGTCTTCGACGCCAACCTGCGTCTTGTCGCATGGAACGAGCCCTTTCTCCGCCTGCTTGACTTTCCGGAGGATCTGGCTCAGGTCGGCACACCGTTCGAACGCTTCATTCGCTTCAATGCCGAACGCGGCGAATACGGCCCCGGCGATCTTGAAAGCCAGATCACCGAGCGCGTAAGCGCAGCGGCAAGTTTTGCGCCGCACATCACGGAGCGCCAGCGACCAAACGGCCGGGTTCTGCTGTTACGCGGGGAGCCGCTGCTCGACAAGGGTTTCGTCACCCTGTACAGCGACGTGACCGAGCAGCGGTACATCGAGAACCTGACCGAACACCAGAACATCCAGCTCGAAGAGCGTGTTCGCCGCCGTACCGCCCAGCTCGAAAATGCCAATGCCAACCTGACCCGCGCCAACACCGAGAACACGCGCATCGCTGCCGCCCTGAGGCGCAGCGAGGAACGCCTGCGCCTGATCAACGACACCATTCCCATCCTGATCGGTTACGTCGACAAGCATGAGGTTTACCGTTACGCCAACAAGGGCTACTCCGACTGGTTCGGTTTGCCGGAAGGCTCGGTCATCGGCAGCGCCGTCCCCGATGTGATCGGGGCCAAGGTCTATGGCGCCGTGCGCGACTCGGTCAAGAAAGCGCTTTCCGGCCATCAGGTTACTTACGAATATCAGGTCGACCGTCACGGAAAGGCCTTCTTTGCCCGCAGCACACTGGTTCCCGAAATCAGCCCGGAAGGCGAAACACTCGGTTTCTTTGTCTTTTCTTACGACATCACCGAACAAAAACGGATGCAGGCAGCACTCGTCCAGGCCCAGAAAATGGAGGCAATCGGACAGTTGACCGGGGGATTGGCCCACGACTTCAACAACCTGCTGACCGTCATTATCGGCAATCTGGCAGCCCTCCAGGACCATCGCCCGGACGATGCCGGCGTCAACGAATTCGTCGAGCCCGCGCTGCAATCCGCCCGGCGCGGCGTGCAGTTGATCAAGCGGCTGCTGACCTTTTCGCGCCAGCAACCGCTTGAGCCGCAAGCGGTGGACATCGGCCACCTGATCGGCAACCTCGGCAAGCTGGTTCGTCGCTCACTGCCGGAGTCGGTCGCCGTCTCGACCGACCTGTCGAGTATTTCGGTCCACGCGCTGGTCGACCCGGGGCAACTTGAAAGCGCCCTGCTCAATTTCGCGCTCAATGCGCGCGATGCCATGCCGGATGGCGGCCGGCTGCACATTGCTGCCCGCCCAGTCGAGCTAACCACCGATGCGGCCGCTTTCGATGTCACGCCTGGCCGCTACGCCATGATCGAAGTGGCCGACAACGGTACAGGCATGGATGCAGCGACGCTGGCGCGTGTGTTCGAACCGTTTTTCACGACCAAA
Organism: Dechloromonas sp. TW-R-39-2; assembly: GCF_016864195.1. Classification (NCBI taxonomy): domain Bacteria; kingdom Pseudomonadati; phylum Pseudomonadota; class Betaproteobacteria; order Rhodocyclales; family Azonexaceae; genus Dechloromonas; species Dechloromonas sp. TW-R-39-2. Next base: position 680,421 of record NZ_CP045202.1, on the reverse strand, counting down.
CGCTTTGGTCTGGGCAGCGGGCTGGGCTTGTCGATGGCTTATGGCTTCGTCAAGCAGTCCGGCGGCGGCATTTCGATCCAGAGCCAGCCCGGCCAGGGAACGACGGTCCTGATGGTCCTGCCACTAACCACGCCGGAAGAGGAACTCGATCTGCCGGACGACGATGTACCGCTGACGCATGGCGGAGAACTGGTGCTGCTCGTTGAAGATGAACCGAATGTCCGGCGCGTCGTTCGCCAGCAGTTGATCGATCTCGGCTACCCGGTGATTGAAGCCGAAAACGGTGAGCAAGCCCTTGAAATGATCACCCACATTCCCGACATCGCCATCGTCGTCAGCGACGTCATCATGCCCGGCGGTCTCAATGGCCGGCAACTGGCAAGCCGTATCGGAGCGGATCATCCATGGATACGCATTGTGCTGATGAGTGGCTATACCGATGAAATCGACGAAGCCGCCGACAGCACCATCCCCCTGCTCGGCAAACCCTTTGTCCGTCAGGATCTGGCTCGGGCACTGCAACGCATCAATAAAGGCAAGTCATGAAAGAGGCAGAATCCCCAAAGCTGATCGCCATTGTCGAAGATGACCCGGACGTCGCCCGGATCATCGAGCAGGTCCTTGGCGATTTCTCGTTTCGCACCGTCTGGTGCCGCAGCGCCAGCGATCTGTTGCGTCGCCTGCGCACCCTGCAGCCCGACCTGTGCATCATCGATCTCGGGCTGCCCGACATGGATGGTCTGGAGGTCATGCAGCGCGTCCGGGCGATTACGGCCTGCGGCATTGTCATCCTGACCGGCCGCGCCCACGTCAGCGACCGGGTGATGGGGCTCGAACTCGGGGCCGATGATTATGTTCTCAAGCCTTTCGAACCACGCGAACTGGTTGCCCGCGTTCGCAGCATTCTGCGCCGGCGGGAAACCGGTGGTCAGGAAAACGGCACGGGCCGGCAGATTGCCGAATTCGGTGGCTGGCGCTTCAACCTGGCCAACAATGCACTGCTTTCACCGAATGGCGAGGAGCAACTGCTCAGCACGACCGAAGCCGAATTGCTCAAGGTTTTCATCAACCATCCGAACCGCATCCTGCAACGCGAGCAACTGATGGGCATGCGCGATCTGTCACCGACCGACCGCAGCATCGACGTACGGATTTCCCGTCTGCGACGCAAACTGGAGCCCAATGCCGAAAGCCCGGCCTTCATCAAGACGGTCTACGGGGCCGGCTATCTTTTTCTGGCCAGCATCAACTGGCTGACCAGCTGAGCGAGCGATCCGGATCAGCGGCTAGTGCCCGGAACCACTCTCGTTATCGGCATGCACCGAAGCGATCAGTTCGGCCAGATCACCTTGGCGCAACAGCTTGAGAAAAGCCGCCACCACCGTCGGATCGAACTGCTGCCCTGCCGCTGCCTCGATATTGGCCGCCGCCTCTTCGAGCGACCACGGCGCCTTGTAGGGACGACGGCTGATCAGGGCATCGAAGACATCGACAACCGAGACTATGCGGGTGAGCAGCGACGCCTCGCGTGAGGGCTTGCCGGCGGGATAACCGCTGCCATCCCAGCGTTCGTGGTGCGACTGGGCAACTTCGCGCGCCATGGCCAGCGACTTGTCGTGCGACAAAATGCTGGCGCCGATCGTCACATGGGTTTTCATGACCTCGAACTCTTCCGCGGTCAACTTGCCTCTTTTGCGCAAAATCTCATCCGGAATCCCGATTTTCCCGACATCGTGCAGTCGGCTGGCCTTGCCATAAAGGGCGGCCTCATCTTCCGCCACGCCCAACTCGACGGCGACCAGCCGGGTATAACTGTCAATGCGCTGAATGTGCTGGCCGGTGGTTTTGTCCTTGAACTCGGCAATTTCAGCCAGCATGTCGATGGCGTTATCGTAGGCGGTCCGCAAATCGAGATGCAGGCGCAGATTTTCCAGCGCGCTCGAACATTGCTGTGCCATGACCTTGAGCAGATCGAGATCGCTGCTCGACAACTCGCGCGTCGGCTCGACATAGACAAAGCCAACCGGCTGGACACCGACAGTCAGGGGAATGACGATGCCGCGCTGGCGGATTTTCTCGGGAACGTTACCGTGCGTCACGGCCTGGATGCACTGCTGGCGAATCTCGTCAAAACGCTGCTGGTCGCTGACTGGCCCGGTGGTTGCCTGGATCATCACCTCACGCCCGTCGAAGGTGGCAATCAGGCCATCGATCGTCGAGATGAAGCTCATGTCGGCCAGGTGGCACAGGCCGACGATCTGGGTCAGCACCCCTTCGAAGAAATTGTTCAGTGACGAACTGGAAATCCGGTACAACTCGGGCGCTGCCGCAAGCACCTGCGCCAGACCAACCCGGTTGAGGTCGATGGTCTTGAGATCGCGATAGGCTTTGATCGACGAACGCACCGTGGTGTACAGGCGTGTCGCGGTCAACTCGGTTTTATCCTTGTAATCGTCGATATCGAAGTTGTCGATGACATAGCGCTCAGGCGCCACACCCGGCTGACCGGTACGAATGACCAGCCGGATCATGGCGTTGTTCAGCGTCTTGCGGATGTATTCGACCAGTTTCAGACCGGCATCGTCGGTTTCCATGACCACGTCGATCAAGGCAATCGCAATATCGTCATGGGCCTCAAGAAGCTGCCGAGCTTCGTACGCCGAAGCCGCTTCGAGGAACTCGATTTCGCGTCCGTCAAAGCTGAAGCCCTTCAGGTTGAGCCGGGTCAGGGTCCGGATATCGGCCTCATCGTCGACCACCAGGACTTTCCATGAATGCCTCGGATTACCCGGCTCTCTGGCCGGTTGCACATCATCCACCGCCTTGCTGCGAATCAGTTTCATTTTTTTGTCTCCCCCGTGGCGACAGGCAATACCACTTGAATGGTGGTTCCCTGCCCTTGCACGCTGGCGCAATCGATGGTTCCGCCAAGCCGCGACACCGTCAGGTTATAGCACAAATACATCCCCAGCCCGAGGCGACCATGCGCCCGCTGGGTGGTAAAAAACGGCTCAAAAACATGAGCCAGCACATCGGGCGGCATGCCGACGCCATTATCAATACAACAGAGCTGCAACTGGCCATCGCCGCGAAGCATGGCAGAAACCCGCAGCGTCGCCGGGCGGCCCTCGATCGGGAACGCATGGCGCAAGGCATTGCCCACCAGCGTTGTCAGCAACTGCTCAAAGAATCCGGGAATGCCGTCCAGCAGCAGGTCGACCGCGCAATCGACGCTGACGCTGACTTGGCCCAGCTCAATCCGCTCTTTCATCCCGAGCAGCACGTCGTCAATCACTTCCCGCAAGCGGAAGGCGCGACGCTCCATGACCTCCAGATCGATTGAGCTGCGCTTCAAGCGGCTCACCAGATCGGCGGCCCGCTGCAGATTATTCAGCGCCAGGCGGCTGCCCTCGCGGAGCTGGGCAAAATTGGCCAGCAAGGCATCGGCACTGACTTCCTCGGCATCCAGTAAATGTTCGGTGGCCGAAATGACTTGCTCGCTGTTGCTCACGGCACCGATGGCGATGCCGACCGGCGTATTCAGCTGATGGGCAAAACCGGCCACCATCCGGCCGAACGAGGCCATTTTTTCGCTGCTCAGCAATTGCTCCTGCGTCGCTTCGAGATGAGCCAGGGCATGGCGCAGATCATCCTGTTCCTTCTGCAGACAGGCATTGCTTTGGGCCAGCATCCGGGTGCGCTCGGCCACCTTGTCTTCGAGCGATTGATTGGCATCCGCCAGTTCACGGTTCTGGACTGAAAGAACGTGATAAAGCTTGTGCAGGGCATCAAGCAGGGCCGAAACACTGTGGTCGCGCGACTCGGCCTGGGCTTCAAAAGCCGTTGCCGGGTCGTCCCCCTGGCTGATCGACTCGATCATCCGGGCCATGACCTGATCTTCGCCCAGGATATGCACCGTCAACCATGAGGCCAGATAGCCGTGCAGCATCGCCGCCGGGTCAGCCGTCCGGGCGCGCCGCCCCCACATGCTGACCAGTTGCCGGACAAAGTCCTGATGATGTCGGGCATGTCGCTCGCGATGGCGGACGTCGACACCCGCTTCGGCCATCAAGCGCTCCTCTTCAGCAAAATGCTCACGGGCGTAATCGGCCAGCTCAGCAAAAACGCTTTCCAGTCGCGCCTCATTCCCCGAGCTGAAAAGCAGGTAATCACCTACCTGGTTGACCAGTTCAACCAGATGGCGGTGCTGACGATCAACCGTTGCCAGGCCGGTTTCAAAACGTGCATCCCAGACAAAAGCATCCATGGCGTTACTCCACGAAGCGGGCCGGCAGATCGATCAGGAAATGCACGCCTTCACCCGCTTTGCTCTGGCAGGCAATCGTCCCACCCAGCTTGGCCTTGACGATGTTGTGGCAGATGTACATGCCCAGCCCCGAGCCGCCCTGCCCGCGCCGGGTGGTGAAAAAGGGTTCGAAAAGATGCGACAGCACTTCCGGCGTCATGCCGGCACCGGTATCGGCATAGCTCAGGATCAGCCGCTCGCCCTGACGCTTTGCCTGGATCGAGATCTTGCCGGACTGGCTTCCCTGATCGAAGCCGTGGGTCACGCTGTTCATCAGCAGGTTGGTCATCAATTGTTCGAGCAGCCCCGGCAAGCCATCGATTTTGAGGTTTTCGGGACAGTCGACCGTGACGCTGACCGGCAGACGCTTGAGCTGGTTCTGCAAACTGTGCAGGACATCCTCGATCAACTCACGTAGTGAAAAGATACGTTCATGATCGGCACTCTGGTCGATCGAGGTCCGCTTGAAACTCTGGACCAGCGCCGCCGCCCGACGCAGATTGCTCATCGCCAGTTCGTCGCCCTGTCGCAAGGTGGCCAGTGCCGCCCGCAAATCATCCTCGCTGACCTCTTCACTGTCCAGCAAACGGTCGATTTCATCGAGCGTATGTTCGCTGTTGGTCACCGCCCCGACGGCCACGCCGATTGGCGTATTTATTTCATGGGCAAAGCCGGCCACCATCCGGCCAAGCGAGGCCAGCTTTTCACTCTGCACCAGCTCGTCGCGCGCGGTTTCGACTTCGGCAATCTTGCCAAGCAAATCTTCCCAGCGACGGCGGAGTTGCTCAAGCAACCACCAGACGCCCCCCGTCACCAGAATGAAAATCAGGCCGTGGATGATCCAGGCTTGCCGCTCGCTTGGCCGGGCCGCTGCCAGGAAAGGCTCGTAACGCTGTGTCACGCTGATGCCGCCGCGCACATCGCCGACTTGATAGCCTTGTGCCGCATGGCATTTGAGGCAGGCATCGACCACCAGGAGCGGGGCCATGTAGCGGTGCTTGAGACCGTCGCTGCCATTCGACTCGAAACCGCTGACCTCGGGAACGCCACGTTCGAAGGCTTCCAGCGCATTGCGCTCCCAGTCATCCGCCGCATTGCGCGGATTGACCGGCTTGAGACTGGTAATGCGGAAAACGACGCCTTCGTCCTGCCGGGCCAGTTCGCTGATCAGGCGCGTCATGTAGGCCGGATTGATCAGCGTCAGTTGTCGCCCGTGATTATCCGAAATATCGCGCAACGGATGCTTGAGGTAGGGATTCGGCTTGGTTTGCTCGTCGACCGCGACATAGACGCCGCCATGTTGCGAATTCCACAGCCGGGTCAGCACCACCATGCGGAACATGTTGCGTGCGCCCTCCGTCACGACATCCTGATTGTGGCGGCGGATATCGTCGATCGAACTATGCAGCGACCAGCCGACCGCGCCGACCCAGAGCGCCAGGAGAACCAGCCAGCGGGCGCGCTGGCTCATGAAGCGTGGAATATTCGTTGGCATGCTGCCTCCACGGAAAAAGGGCAACCCTCCGGCTGCCCTCTTGCTGTTTCAGTCGTCTTCGTCGTGCAACTGGAATTTGCTGGCCAGTTGCTGCTGCACATTGGCCGGCACAGCCGAGTAACGGGCAAACTCGATGCGATAACTGCCCTGGCCGCCGGTCAGCGACTTGAGACGCGACTGGTAGTCGTTCAGTTCGGCCAGCGGCACCTCGCCGGAAATGGCAGCCATGCCGCGGCCACGCCCGTCAGTACCGGTAATGTGGCCACGCCGTCCGGCCAGATCGCCGCTCAGATCGCCAATGGCCGATTCGGGGACCATGATTTCAATGTTGACGATCGGTTCGAGAACAATCGGTCTGGCGGCCCGGATGGCCTCGACGACCGCCTTGCGGCCCGCCGTCACGAAAGCCACTTCCTTGCCATCGACCGCATGGGTTTTCCCGTCGAAAACGGTGACTTTCAAGTCGTCGACCGCGTAACCGGCAACAACACCGCCGGCCAGGCCCTGACGCACCCCTTTTTCAACCGCCGCCATGAACACACCGGGAATGACGCCGCCTTTGACGGCATCAACAAATTCAAAACCTTCACCACGCCCTTTCGGCTCGATCCGCAGATGGACTTCACCGAACTGGCCGGCACCGCCGCTTTGCTTCTTGTGGCGATGAATCCCCTCGGCCGGGCCGGTAATCGTTTCACGGTAGGGAATGCGCGGCGGCTTGGTATCGACATCGAGCTTGTACTGGCTGGCCATCTTCTCCAGCTTGGCCTTGAGATGAATCTCGCCCAGGCCGCGAATCACGGTTTCATTGCTGGTCGGATGGCGCTCGATCAGGAAAGTCGGATCTTCCATCGCCAGCTTGCCGAGAATATCGAACAAGCGCTGTTCATCGCCCTTCTTCTTTGTCTCGACCGCCAGCCCGACCATCGGCTTCGGGAACTCCAGCGGAACAAGGTGGATGTGATCTTCATCATGCGAATCGTGCAGCACGGCGTCGAAATCCACTTCCTCAACCTTGGCAATCGCCCCGATGTCACCAGGCAGCAGTTGATCGACTTCAAGCACATCCTTGCCCTGAAGTTGGTACAGGTGGGCCACCTTGAATGGCCGCTTGCTGTCACCGACAAAGAGCTGGGCATCCTTGCGGATCGTTCCCTGGTGCACGCGGAAAATACCGATCTTGCCCATGTAAGGATCGGCAACGACTTTGAAAACATGGGCCAGCACATGCTTGTCCGGGTCCGGCACAGCCTGGAACGACTCACGCTGATCACCCGGCAGCCCCTTGTAGAACGGCGGCGGATTGCCTTCCGCCGGATTGGGCGCCAGCGAAGCCAGCACATGCAGCAAGGCCTTGATGCCGGCCCCCGTTTTGGCCGAGGTAAACAAAATCGGAATCAGATGGCCTTCACGCAAAGCCTTCTCGAATGGCGCGTGCAAGGCCGCCAGGTCGGGATCGGCACCATCCTCGAGGTACTGGGCAAGCAGGCTCTCGTCTTCTTCGACAATCTGGTCGATCAAGGCACGATGAACGGCGGCGACCGACTCGAAATCAACCTCCCCGGCCGTCCCCTCAAGTACCTCGACGACATCGGCCGCGCCGTGCGACGGCAAATCCAGCAGCATGCACTGCTTGCCGAAGCGTTCACGAATATCAGCGACCAGAGCCGGCAAATCGAGATTGTCGGCATCGATCTTGTTGATCACGATCATCCGGCATAACTTGCGCTCGGCTGCCAGCGCCATCATGCGCTCGGTCATCAGCTCGATGCCGGTCTGGGCATTGATCACGATCAGCGCACTATCGACCCCCGCCAGTGCGGCAATCGACTGACCGGAGAAATCTGGGTAGCCCGGCGTGTCGATCAGGTGAAGATGGGTGTCTTCGTAGCCAAAGTTGATGATGGCTGAATTCAGGGAGTGCCCGGTTTCCTTCTCCTGGCTATCGAAATCGCAGACAGTACTGCCTTTTTCGATGCTGCCGCGGGAGGGAATGGCCCCTGCCGCGTGGAGTAAAGCTTCGGCCAGTGTGGTCTTGCCGACAGCGCCATGACCAACCAGAGCAACGGAACGAATGGCCTCGGTAGTGTACTTGGACATCTTATTCTCCCTGAGCTTTGCAGAATTCAGCGGGTGTTCATTTCACACCCGCTGCCAAACGATCAACAAAATGCGGCCCGAAGCCGTAAAGCAGCGCAACAGCCGCGACAATCAACACCACCCCGGCAATCAACTGCTTGCCCGGGCGCGAAAAGTCCTGCCAGTGAGTTGCTGAAAACCAGAGCGGCCCGATCACGGGCAGGGCCAAGGTCGGCACCCAGCGTTGCCAGCCAAAGGCAAAGGAAGCCGGCAAGGTTCCGACATAACCCACCAGAAGCAGCGAGCCACCGACAGCAACCAGAATGGCGACCGCAAAAACGAAGGCGGTAAACCAGAAATCCATTATTTCTTCACCTTTTGCGGACGAACCCAGCCGGTCAAGGTCACTTGCTTGGCGCGTGACACGGTCAACGAGTCCGGCGGGGCATTTTTGGTCAGGGTCGTACCGGCACCCAGTGTCGCCCCGCGCCCGACCGTCACCGGCGCGACCAGCTGGCTGTCCGAGCCGATGAACGCATCGTCCTCGATAATCGTCTTGAACTTGTTGGCACCGTCGTAATTGCAGGTAATCGTGCCGGCACCGACATTGACCCGCTGACCGATTTCGGCATCACCGATATAGGCCAGGTGATTGGCCTTGGATTGCGCACCGAGCGTGCTTTTCTTGATTTCGACGAAATTGCCGACATGCACTTCCGGCCCCAATTCGGTACCAGGACGCAAGCGGGCATAAGGGCCAAGGATGCCATCCGGACCGATCACCGCGTCCTCGAAATGACAGAAAGCGGCAATGCGCGTCCCCGCCCCGACCTTGACGTTTTTCAGCACACAGTACGGCCCGACTTCGACCGCATCGGCCAATTCGACCCGGCCCTCGAAAACACAACCGACATCGATTGAAACATCGCGCCCGTAAGCCAGCTCGCCCCGTACATCGATACGATTCGGGTCGGCCAGACGCACGCCGCCGACCAGCATGGCATCGGCGATATTGCGTTGATGCACGCGTTCCAGTTCGGCCAGTTGAACCTTGCTGTTCACCCCCAGCACTTCCCATTCGCCATCGGGCTGGGCGGTGTGCACCGGCACGCCTTCGGCAACGGCCAGCGCCACGATGTCTGTCAGGTAATACTCGCCTTGCGCATTGCTGTTCGACAGTTTGCTCAGCCATTCAGCCAGGCGGGCCGACGGAATCGACATGATGCCGGTATTCACTTCATGTATGGTTTTTTCGGCCGCTGTCGCATCCTTCTCCTCGACAATCCGCAGAACCTTGCCGGCAGCATCGCGGACGATACGCCCGTAACCCGTCGAGTTCTCAAGCTCGACGGTCAGGATCGCCAGGCCATCCTTGCCGGCCTGGAGCAAGCGTTTCAGGGTGGATGCCTGGGTCAGCGGCACGTCGCCATAAAGAACCAGTGTCTGGCCGCTATCGCCCAACGCTGGAACCGCCTGCATCACAGCGTGCCCTGTTCCGAGTTGCGGCTCCTGAAGCGCCCAGGAAATATCGTCTGCGGCAAGGGTAGACCGCACCACATCGCCACCATGACCGTAGATCACCACCAACTTGCTCGGCGACAAACTGCGGGCGGTATCAATGACGTGCTGGGCGAGGGCCTTGCCGGCCACCGGATGCAGCACCTTGGGAAGATTGGAATGCATGCGCTTGCCTTGGCCGGCAGCGAGAATGACGATGTTCATAGTGTATTCAAAGGATAAACCCGGCGAAGCGGGTGTGGTTCATGCCGTTTTCTTTTCATCCTGCCCGTTCAGGATATCGCCCAGCACGGCCTTGCCACGCGACGAAACACCCCAGTGCAGAACATTCTTGTCATTGATCCGGGTTTCAATGACACCCATGGTTTTCATGACGGTCAAACGCTGGCTGACAAAATCACGGGCCAGCCCGGTACGCTCGCAAATTGCAGCCAGATTGCCATAGACAAAACTTTCTTCGGCCAAAGCCCGAAGTATTTCAACGTCGTTGTACGACAGGACTTCTCGCGGCTCAAGCTTGACCTCGGGGAGCGGAGCCGGCTCCTCACGAACCGGCATCACGGCAGGCTCGGCCTGCTTTTGCTGCTTGAGCTGGCCGACTTCGCGTTTCACCTGCTCGAGTTGCCCACTCAGCCGTTGTGCCACGTTATCGACAACACGCCGTGAGGCGACGACATAAATCAGGCAAAAACCGGCAAAAGCGAAGAAATCGACGGGTTTGGTCCGCGCACCTTCGAGCAAGGTGCTGGAAATCATGTTCAGGAACAATGGCACGGTCAACGCGGCCACAATGCCCAAAATGGAGTATTTGAGCCACTCTCGCCGGTTCGGCTCTACGTGCCGGTCAACCATGAAGGCATTGGCCAGCCCGCCCAAGGCACCGGCCAGAATCATGATTGCCAGAATGAGCAGCATATGCCCGTCCAGTGCCCCCCCAGGCATTGTTACCAGCAGTGCTGGCTGCAATTCAGACGACATGCTCATCCCCTTATTGGTCTATTTCGCATTTTTACACGATTGTCCGACGCTGTCGAAGAAAGAGCACTATTTTGAGGCGATAAAAAAGCCCCGGGATCGGGAAGATCCGCGGGGCTTTTTGTATTGCCTGAAGCGCTTAGCGTGGCAGGGTCGTCGAACCCATCAGGAATGCGTCGACTTCACGTGCCGCCTGGCGACCTTCGCGGATCGCCCAGACGACCAGCGACTGACCACGACGCACGTCACCGGCAGCGAAGACCTTGGCGACGTTGGTTGCATAGCAGCCTTCGCCATCCGTCGTTGCCTTGGCATTGCCGCGGTTGTCCTTGTCGACGCCAAAGGCTTCGAGCAGACCACCGACCGGATTGGTAAAGCCCATGGCGAGGAAGGCGTTATCGCAAGGCAGTTCGAATTCCGAACCAGCCACCTCGGACATCTTGCCATCCGTCCACTCAAGGCGAACAGCCTTCAGTGCCTTGACGTTACCCTTGCCATCATCGACGAAGCCCTTGGTGGCCACGGCGAAATCGCGCGTACAACCTTCGTCGTGCGAGGAAGAAGTGCGCAGCTTGTACGGCCAGTACGGCCAGGTCAGCGCCTTGTTTTCCTGCTCCGGCGGCATCGGCATCAGTTCGAACTGGGTCACCAAAGCAGCACCATGGCGATTCGAGGTACCGACGCAATCAGAACCAGTATCGCCGCCACCGATGACGATGACGTGCTTGCCCTTGACGTTGATCGGATTAGCCTTGCCCTGCTGGACTTCCTTGTTCTGCGGAATCAGGAACTCAAGCGCAGCGTAGATACCTTTCAGCTCACGACCCGGCACCGGCAGATCACGCGGAACCTCGGAACCGGCAGCCAGGATCACGGCATCAAATGCTGCGGTCAACTGCTCGGCAGAGACAAATTCCTTGGCATCGTTGTTGATCCCGGCCGGCACATCCTTCGAACCGATCACCACCTTGGTCTTGAACGTAACGCCTTCGGCTTCCATCTGGGCAACCCGGCGATCGATCACCGTTTTTTCCAACTTGAAGTCGGGGATGCCATAGCCAAGCAGACCACCGATACGGTCGCTCTTCTCGAACACCGTCACGTCGTGACCGACGCGCGCCAGTTGCTGGGCGGCAGCCATACCGGCCGGCCCGGAACCAACGATGGCGATCTTCTTGCCCGTTTTGGACTTGGCCGGCTGCGGCACAACCCAACCAGATTCCCAGCCTTTGTCGATGATGAAATGCTCGATCGACTTGATACCCACCGGCGCCGCGTTGATACCCAGCGTACAGGCAGCCTCGCAAGGAGCCGGGCAGATGCGGCCGGTAAAGTCCGGGAAATTGTTGGTGGAGTGAAGCACTTCCAGCGCCTGCTTCCAGTTACCACGGAAAACCAGATCATTCCAGTCCGGAATGATGTTGTTCACCGGGCAACCGTTGTTGCAGAACGGAATGCCGCAATCCATGCAGCGCGCGCCCTGAGTCTTGGCATCCTCATCGTTGAGGGTATGCACAAACTCCTTGTAATGCTTCAAACGGTGCTCAACCGGGTCGTAAGACTCGGAAAGACGCTCGAACTCCATGAAACCAGTCGGCTTGCCCATTATGCGGCCTCCTTCTGTGCAGCGGCCATCTCGGTGAGGGCGCGCTTGTATTCGTGCGGATAAACTTTGACGAACTTCTCGCGGTAGGCATCCCAGTTAGCCAGAATGGCCTTGGCTGTCTCACTGCCAGCAAATTCGGCGTGGCGGGTGATCAGTTCCTTGAGCAGCGTTTCGTCAGCCAGACCCAGATGGAGCGGCTCACCAGCAGCCTGACGGCTGGCCGGCAAAACCTTCTCAAGTGCAACCTGGGCCAGATTGGCGCGCTGCTTGAAGCTGCCATCCTCGTCGAGCACATAGGCGATACCACCCGACATGCCTGCGGCAAAGTTGCGACCGGTCTGGCCGAGAACAACGACCGTACCGCCAGTCATGTATTCGCAACCGTGGTCGCCAACACCTTCGACCACAGCCGTACCACCGGAATTGCGGACACAGAAACGTTCGCCACCGACGCCGGCCAGATAGGCTTCACCATCGGTCGCACCGTACATGACGGTGTTGCCGACAATGATGTTTTCCTGGGTATTGCCACGGAAATCCGGGCTCGGCTTGATGATGATGCGACCACCCGACAAGCCCTTGCCAACGTAGTCATTGCCTTCGCCAGTCAGTTCCAGCGTCACGCCACGGGCCAGGAAGGCACCAAAGGCCTGACCAGCCGTACCGGTCAGTTTGACGTGGATGGTATCGTCCGGCAGGCCGGCATTACCGTAACGGCGGGCAACTTCGCCCGACAGCATGGTGCCGCAGGTGCGATTGACGTTGATGATCTTCGTTTCGATCTGGACCTTCTGGCCCTTTTCGAGTGCCGGCTTGGCTTGTTCGATCAGCTGGTGATCGAGCGCCTTGTCGAGACCATGGTCCTGAACTTCGGTGTGACGGCGCGGCACATCGGCCGGCACGGCAGGCTGGAAGAAGACCTTGGTGAAATCGAGACCCTTGGCCTTCCAGTGCTCGATACCACTGCGCATGTCCAGCAAATCGGCACGGCCAACGAGGTCGTCAAACTTGCGGATACCCAGCTGGGCCATGATTTCGCGCACTTCCTCAGCGATGAAGAAGAAGTAGTTCACGACGTGTTCCGGCTGACCGGTAAAGCGCTTGCGCAGTTCCGGGTCCTGGGTGGCAACGCCGACCGGGCAGGTGTTCAGATGGCATTTGCGCATCATGACGCAACCTTCGACAACCAGCGGAGCGGTCGCAAAACCAAACTCGTCAGCGCCGAGCAGCGCACCGACGACCACATCGCGACCAGTCTTGAGCTGACCATCGACTTGAACACGAATGCGCGAACGCAGGCGGTTCAACACCAGGGTCTGCTGGGTTTCGGCCAGGCCGAGTTCCCACGGCGTACCCGCGTGCTTGATCGAAGATTGCGGCGAAGCACCGGTACCACCGTCAAAACCGGCGATCACAACGTGATCCGCCTTGGCCTTGGCAACACCGGCAGCAACCGTGCCGACACCGACTTCGGAAACCAGCTTGACCGAGATGGAAGCGCGGTCATTGGCGTTCTTCAGATCGTGAATCAGCTGTGCCAGATCTTCGATCGAGTAGATGTCGTGGTGCGGTGGCGGCGAAATCAGGCCAACGCCCGGCACGGAGTGACGCAGGAAACCGATGTATTCGGAAACCTTGTGACCCGGCAACTGACCACCTTCGCCCGGCTTGGCGCCCTGGGCCATCTTGATCTGGATCTGGTCAGCATTGACCAGATACTCAGTCGTTACACCAAAACGCCCCGAAGCGACCTGTTTGATGGCGGAACGCAGCGAATCGCCTTCCTTCATCTCGATGTCGCGTTCGATACGACCCTTGCCGATGATATCGGAGAGCATCGTACCGGCCTTGACCGGTGCAAACCGCTTGGCATCCTCACCACCTTCGCCGGTATTCGACTTGCCGCCAATGCGGTTCATCGCCAGGGCGAGCGTGGTGTGCGCTTCGGTCGAAATCGAACCGAGCGACATGGCGCCAGTCGCAAAGCGCTTGACGATTTCCTTAGCGGACTCGACTTCTTCGAGCGGCACGGCAGCGCCGGTCGGCTTGAAATCGAACAGGCCGCGCAGAGTCAGGTGACGCTTGGTCTGATCGTTGATCAGCTTGGCGTATTCCTTGTAGGTCTCGGTTTTGCCCGAACGCGTGGCGTGTTGCAGCTTGGCGATCGAATCTGGCGTCCAGGTGTGCTCTTCGCCACGCGTACGGTAGGCGTATTCGCCACCGGCGTCGAGCATGCTGGCCAGAACCGGGTTGGACGAGAAGGCTTCGTCGTGCAGACGAATCGCTTCTTCGGCAACTTCAAACAGGCCGATACCTTCAATGTTGGAAGGCGTACCGGTGAAGTACTTCTCGACGAATTCCTTCTGCAGACCGATGGCTTCGAAAATCTGCGCGCCGGTGTAGGACATGTAGGTCGAGATGCCCATCTTGGACATAACCTTGCACAGACCCTTACCGATGGCCTTGACGAAGTTCTTGACGTACTTCTCGGCCTTTTCGGCGTCGCCCTTGGCAAAGCTCTCGATGGTTTCGAGGGCCAGGTACGGGTGAACCGCTTCGGCACCAAAACCGCCGAGCAGCGCGAAGTGATGCGTCTCGCGTGCCGAACCGGTTTCGACCACCAGACCAGTGCTGGTCCGCAGGCCCTTCTTGACCAGGTGCTGATGGATCGCCGAGGTTGCGAGCAGCGCAGGAATGGCAACCTGCTCGGCATCCAGCTTGCGATCGGAAACAATCAGCACATTGGCACCGGAACGGACGGCATCTTCGGCATCCGCCGCCAGAGAGGCCAGGCGTGCTTCGATACCAGCCTTGCCCCAGGCGACCGGATAGCAGATATCCAGTTCGAAGGACTTGAACTTGCCCGAGGTGTACTTGCCAATGTGGCGCAGCTTCTCGATGTCGCCCTTGGTCAGGACCGGCTGGGAAACTTCGAGACGGATCGGCGGGTTGATGTCGGCTGTGTTCAGCAGGTTCGGCTTCGGACCGACGAAGGACACCAGCGACATGACCAGCTCTTCGCGGATCGGGTCGATCGGCGGGTTAGTCACCTGGGCGAACAACTGCTTGAAGTAGGTGTAGAGCGTCTTGTTCTTGCTCGACAACACCGGCAATGCCGAGTCGGTACCCATCGAGCCGGTTGCCTCTTCACCGTTCTGAACCATCGGCTCCAGAATGACCTTGATGTCTTCCTGGGTGTAGCCGAAGGCCTGCTGGCGATCGAGCAGCGAAGCGGTTGCAGCGGCACAATCTTCAGCCGGCGCAGCGACTTCGTCGAGCTTGATGCGGATTTTGTCGATCCACTCGCGGTAGGGCTTGGCGTTGGCCAGGGAGTTCTTCAGTTCCTGGTCATCGATGATGCGGCCCTGTTCCATATCGATCAGGAACATCTTGCCCGGCTGAAGACGCCATTTCTTGACGATCTTCTTTTCCGGAATAGGCAGTACGCCGGATTCGGATGCCATGACAACGAGGTCGTCGTCGGTAACCAAATAACGTGCCGGACGCAGACCGTTACGGTCGAGCGTTGCGCCGATCTGGCGGCCGTCGGTGAAGGCCACGGCGGCGGGGCCATCCCATGGCTCCATCATCGCAGCATGATATTCGTAGAAGGCGCGACGGTTCTCGTCCATCGTCGTGTGCTTTTCCCAGGCTTCCGGGATCATCAGCATGACAGCCTGGGCCAGCGAGTAGCCGCCGCCCATGACGAGCAGTTCGAGCGCGTTGTCGAACGAAGCCGAGTCCGATTGGCCCGGGTAATGCAGCGGCCAGACCTTCTTCAGGTCGTCGCCAAGAATCGGCGAAGAAATAGCTTGTTCGCGCGCCTTGAACCAGTTGACGTTACCGCGCACCGTATTGATTTCGCCATTGTGGGCGATATAACGGAACGGGTGAGCCAGGTCCCAGGTCGGGAAGGTATTGGTCGAAAAACGCTGGTGCACGAGCGCCAGGGCGGAAACAGTGCGCTTGTCCTGCAGGTCGTCATAGTAAACGCCAACCTGGTCGGCCAGCAGCAGGCCCTTGTAGTTCACGGTACGAGCCGAGAAGGACGGCACGTAAAACTCTTGGCCGTGCTTGAGTTTCAACGATTTGATGGCGTTGGCAGCACGACGACGGATGATGTACAGCTTGCGTTCGAGGGCGTCGGTCACGAAAACATCGGGACCACGGCCGACGAAAACCTGACGGATCACCGGCTCTTTGGCGCGCACGGTCGGCGACATCGGCATGTCACGATTGACTGGCACATCACGCCAGCCAAGGATAACCTGGCCTTCGGCAATGACAGAACGTTCGATCTCTTCGATACAGGCGTAACGCGAAGCAGCCTCTTGCGGCAGGAAAACCATGCCGACGCCGTACTCGCCCAGAGGCGGAAGTTCAACGCCTTGCTTGGCCATTTCCTCGCGATAGAACTGGTCGGGAATCTGGATAAGAATGCCGGCGCCGTCGCCCTGCAGGGGGTCGGCACCAACAGCACCGCGGTGATCGAGATTTTTCAGGATCAACAAACCCTGCTCGACGATGCTATGACTTTTCTGGCCTTTGAAATGGGCTACAAAACCCACGCCGCAAGCGTCGTGCTCGTTGGCTGGGTCGTACAAACCCTGCCGCTCAGGTACTGCCGGTTCCATCACACGCATTCCTTCAAATAACTTGGCCAAAAACATTCGGCCAATGATGAAAAAAGCCGGGCGCAATTAGGCGCCGGCCTGTACGAAATTTTGAGGCAACCATTAAATATACTGGTAAACCCCTGTCAATTCAAGATGCTGCAACGCACCAATCTGCGGCACAACACTGCGAACGCGCCCTTTTCAGGTGCTGCGCGACTCGATGGCAGCAATAATCTGGGATTCGGTTGCCACATCAGACATCACCGCCCGCCCTATTTTTTCCAGCAAAACAAGCCGCAACTTGCCGTCCAGCACTTTTTTGTCGTGCCGCATCAATTCAAGGTAGCGCCCAGCCCCCAGCGCAGGCCCCGCAACAGGCAAACCAGCCCGCACAAACAGTTTTTCGATTCGAGAGACATCTTCCGCGATCAACCACCCGAGCAGACGAGAAAGCTCAGCAGCAATTAACGTGCCGGCAGCAACAGCCTCTCCGTGCAACCACTCGCCGTATCCCAGGCCAGTTTCGATGGCATGCCCGAAGGTGTGTCCCAGATTGAGCAATGCACGCTCGCCGGTTTCACGTTCGTCCGCCACAACCACTTCGGCCTTGTTGGCACACGAGCGATGCACCGCGAAAGCCAGCGCATCCTTGTCACGCGCCATCAGTTTTTCGATGTTGCTTTCAAGCCAGACAAAAAATTCGCCGTCACGAATCAAGCCGTATTTGATTACCTCGGCCAAACCAGCCTTTAATTCTCGATCAGGAAGCGTATCCAGCGTTGAAATATCGGCCAAAACCAGCTTGGGCTGGTAAAACGCCCCGATCATGTTTTTACCCAGCGGATGATTGATCGCAGTTTTACCGCCGACCGAGGAATCAACCAGCGAAAGAAGCGTGGTTGGCACCTGAATGAAAGGCATGCCGCGCTGGTAGCAAGATGCTGCAAAGCCGCCCATATCGCCGATGACGCCGCCACCCAAAGCAATCAGCATCGTATTTCGTTCGCAATGCGCGCCAAGCAGCGCATCAAAAATCAGATTCAATGTCTCCCAATTCTTGAATGCCTCACCGTCGGGCAAGACAATGGGCAACACCG
Source organism: Dechloromonas sp. TW-R-39-2 (assembly GCF_016864195.1). Taxonomy (NCBI): domain Bacteria; kingdom Pseudomonadati; phylum Pseudomonadota; class Betaproteobacteria; order Rhodocyclales; family Azonexaceae; genus Dechloromonas; species Dechloromonas sp. TW-R-39-2. Next base: position 662,729 of record NZ_CP045202.1, on the reverse strand, counting down.
AAATACCTGCATTTTCGAGCGTAGACCGCAACATCCCGAGATAAAGCGGTGCAACAGTCGTGTTACTAACGATTACCGCTTTTTTTTGCTTGATATGCGGCAGCAGCAACTCCGGTTTGGACAGCACGCCACAACCAACGTGAATCGAATAGGCGCGCTCATCCAGAGCAACATTCAATGTATGCGTCAGATCTTGCATAAACGGGTGTACTCTCGCAATAAATGCTGAACAATTCCGGCAGCAACCAGATGCGATCCCTCGACAACCAGATGTGCTGCATCACGATAAAGAGGATCACGAAGCGTGTGAAGTTCCTCCAGGCGCGCCAAGGGATCAGGGACCCGCAATAACGGCCGGTTCCTGTCGTGCTTGGTACGCTCATAGAGCATTGCAGGAGGAACATTCAGGTAAACCACCCAACCCGAGTCATGCAAACAGCGACGATTTTCGGGGTTCAGCACGACCCCGCCCCCAGTCGCCATGACCATATTGGATTGCTCACAGAGCTCGGCGATGGTCTGTGCCTCACGGCGACGGAAACCTTCTTCGCCCTCGATTTCAAAAATAGTGGGGATAGGAACGCCTGTACGCTCGACAATTTCATGGTCCGAATCATAGAACGGACGCCCAAGACGCCGGGCCAACTGCCGCCCCACGGTCGTCTTTCCGGCCCCCATCAGGCCCACAAGGTAAATATTTCGACAATTATCCACAACCGAATTTTATCCGCTATCCGCCAAACCCACAAAAAAAGGGCCGGCAATGCCGGCCCTGCAATCAGAGAACCAAGTATTCAGTCGAATCGCATCTTGTCGGAAATAATGCGAGGCGTAATGAACACCAGCAGTTCACGACGCTTACCAATGTCATTTTTGTACTTGAAGAGCCACCCCAAAAAAGGAATATCGCCCAGCAAAGGAACCTTCTCTGTTGATGACTGGTTATCTGTGATGTAGACGCCACCAACCACCACTGTTCCACCATTCTCAACCACCACATTGGTTTCGACAACAGAACTCTTGATCGGTGGATTTCCTAAAATTGCACGAGTCCAATCAGCCTCTTCTTTTTTGATAACCAGCGCCATTTTGATCGTTCCTTCCGGAGTGATCTGCGGTGTTGCCTCAAGAATTAGTTTGGCGGGCTTGAAACTCACTGTTTGGGTAGTAACACCTCCGGAGCTTGATGTCGTAACGTAAGGGATTTCTGTGCCATCTTCAATTTTGGCTTTTACATTATTCGCAGTGACAACTCGCGGACTGGATACTAATTTACCAACCCCATCAGACTCCATCGCTGCAATTTCAAGATTAAGGATTCGGGTAGCAGCTGAATTAAATAGGGAAAACGCTAGGGTACCGCCTGTTGAGGAAAACGAAGGTAGATTAACCCCAACAGTTTGTGGCGTGGTTTGTGTCGCAGGTGTTCCAGTTGACGTTGTTACACCATTCGTTGTTGTTGATGTAAAAGTACCCGTCTTTAATGCCCCGCCAGTCATCCCTAAGCCGCTACCACCCAAACCTGTAGCAACCTGGTTAAGAAAATTCATCTTGACGCCAAGGCTTTTATTAAAATCATCGTTTGCTTCCAGAACCCGAGCTTCAATCAAAACTTGCTTGGCGCCAAAATCGATTGCTTTGATAAATGCAGCAATTTCTTCTAGCTTATTTGGCGTATCGCTTACAAACAAAATATTTGATTTATCATCAGCAATAACACTACCGCGCTTGCCCAACATACGTAACGCAGTATTAGTTGCCGCACCAGGAAGGGGAGATAATCCAGCCAATAGCTTAGCTACATCACCAGCTTTTTGATAATTTAGATTAAATTGCTCAGATTTAAGCGGCTCAAGCTCACCAATTTGCTGCCTTGATTCAAAATCCAATTTTTCTCGGGTCGCAATTTCATCGCGCGGGGCAATCATGATGATATTGCCCTTCTTCCGCATATCGAGTCCCTTTTGCTGAAAAATAATGTCAATCACTTGATCGGCAGGAACATCCTTCAAAACTAGTGTCGTTGTTCCTGTCACTGTTTCACTAATAACAGCATTAAGACCAAGTTCTTCGGCCATCAGGCGTAGCAAAGCACGGACATCACCATTTTGATAATTAATACTGACGCGCGGTCCCTGATAACCTATTTTTGTCCCTTGAACAAGTTTATTCGGATCTTCAACAATGCGCTTTACTTCAATGACAAATTGATTATTACTCTGATAGGCATTATGTTCCCACTGTCCCTTTGGAGAAATAATCATACGAATATTTTCACCTTGCGGCTTTGTTTCAACAACAGTAACCGGAGTCGCAAAATCTGTAACATCCAACTTTCGACGAAGGTTGTCTGGCAACGTTGCTTTCATGAAGTCAACAATTAATGCTGCCCCCTGCTGCCGAATATCAATTCCGACACCAGGATCACTCAAGTCAACGACAATCCTACCCTCACCATCTTTTCCTCGGCGAAAAACAATATCTCGCAGCGAGTGTTTGGTAGAGAGCGCATTCTCTTCTGAAAACCGGGTCACTCGCTGCGCCAAGGAGTCACCCGCGCGCACAACAGGGGCAAGTGTCACGTAAAGTGATTTACCATCCAGCCGGGTCGAGTAATTCATATTTCGCACCAAGTTGAGAACCAGACGTGTCCGATCACCAGCCTGCACGATATTCATGCTGCGCAAATCACCCTCATTCAAAACTTGGCTAACTTTTCCAAGAGCGTTTGCCGTCAAGGGAAAATCAAGGGCAATTTTTGATGGGTTAGCCACGCTAAAACCAGCCGGAGCAGCAGACAAAGCCTCCTTGAGATCAACTTTTACTGCAATCTCATTGCCCTACTGAACAACATTAATTGCCTCAATTGCGTTGGTCGGCTGGCTCTGTGCGAACACTGGAGCGACAAGAACCAAGCATGCTGCAGCAACAAAAATAGCGTGGTTAATAAATTTCATTTCTTACTTCCCTCCGTGCTCTGCAGGTACAGCGAACTTTTGCGCTCACTCCAATCGCCAGCAGAATCCTGAATCAACTCTCTCAGTTCAACTTCTTTGTCTGAAATCTTAGTAACCATGCCAAAGTCAAGTCCAATGTAGTCACCAACCTTGACTTGCTTTACTTTTTCTTCAACTTGAATAGCTGCCATAGGCCGATTATTAACATTCAAATAACCAATCATTTTCAACGACTCAAGCGGGTATTTCTCCAATAAACTATTCCGCAATTCGCGTGCTTCAAAATCAGGCTGAAATGCCCCTCCCTTGCCAGATGCTTGTTTATATTTCGACTCAGGTTCAATTTTATTTGGCTTGAATGGATCAAGTAGGGACTCTACTTCATAAGGCACAGGTTGATAAGGTAAAACCTCCGGCAGCTTTGGCACGTTTCCTCGTAAATCCTTGGAGTTATCGACCATCCATTGCCTCAAATTTTCGTGATCCTCACTCGAGCACCCGGCTAGCACCACACAAAAAGCAAAAAGGACGATGCGCATCACTTCTTAGCCTCCTGCAAAGCTTTTTTCTGTTTTATTAGCTCGTCATCATCCAGGTAACGGAACGTTTTTGTTATCGCATCCAATGTCAGAGAGCCATTTGGCAGTGGCGCTATCGTAATATTATTGAGTGTAACAATTCGTGGGAGCTTGGCGATATCAGCAGCAAACGCCCCAAAGTCATGGTAATTTCCATTGATTTTTACGGTTATCGGCAATTCAGCATAAAAATCTCTTAACTGCTCTTGCCCTGGACGGAATAATTCAAATTGAAGGCCGCGTCCTAAACCTGCCTGATTAACCTCAATCAATAGCGCTTCGATCTCCGATTTATTAGGCAACTGCTTCAGCAAAGCGCCGAAGGAGCGATCAATATCTGCAAGCTGCTGGGTATATAAATCAAGATTGACTGCTTGACGTTTTTTGTCTAGATATTGCTGCTTCAGAGTGATCTCTTCTTGCTCTTTGGCTTCCAGCTCCGCCAATTGATCACTCCAGACAAACCACCAACCAGCCAATAAAATAACTACAAAAACACCAAGTAATACAGATATTTTTGGAATAACCGGCCAGACCCCTGGATCATGGGGATTCATGTACCGGAAATCATCAAGAATTGCTTGAAAATTTATATCCGATAGTGATTTGGGAAATGAAATAGCTTTAGCTTCCATTATTTCCCCTTAACTTCTTCAGACTTGATTCTTGTCAGCACAAAATTCATGCCAAATTCATTAATACGACGCCCGTTCAATACAGAGGCTTTAACTTCAATAAGCTGAGGGTCTTCAAGCCAGGGTGATGCCTCGATTGTCCGCATCAAGGCGGACACCCGTGCATTTGACTGGGCATATCCGGTGATGCTTACTTTCAGGCCATCCTGTTTGAGCGACTTCAGATAGACGCCCTCAGGCACCTGCTTGACCAGTTCGCTCAATAGATAAACGGTTTCACCGCGATCTCGCTGCAGGTTTTCGATGACTTGCTTACGGGACAACAGCGCTTGGGTTTGCTCCTTGAGGCGCTTGATCTGATCTAGTTGCTTATCAAGAGTGCTGATTTCTTTTTTCAGAAAATCGTTACTACTCTCCTGATTGCTCACATAACCGGCAATCAAGGTGTAAACCGCAAAAACAATCAAGGTCGCCAGGACGGTGACCAAGCCGGCCAGAACAAAAAACTGCTCGCGCCGTTCCTTGCGTGCTGCTTCGCGGTGGGGCAGGAGGTTGATGCGGATCATGATGGATCAAACCTCCGCAAAGCCAAGCCACAAGCAACCATCAGCGAGGATGAGTCGACAAGCAGGCTCTTGGCCCTGACCCGATCAGAAATTGACATGTTGGCAAATGGATTGGCCAACAGCGTATTGACCTGGGTCCTGGTTGCGACGACTTCATCGATACCTGGAATTACCGCACATCCCCCAGCCAGGACGATGTGATCGACCTGATTGTATTGGGTTGAGGTAAAGAAGAATTGCAGGGCGCGTGAGACTTCAAGTGCCAACCCCTCCATGAAAGGGTTGAGCAACTCAGCCTCATAACCCTCAGGAAGTTTGCCAGCCCGCTTGGCAGCCTCGGCATCTTCATGGGTCATGCCGTAATGCCGAACGATATCCGAAGTCAGTTGAGCACCGCCAAAAGCCTGCTCGCGCGCATAGACCTGCTGCCCATTCCGGAGAACGGTCAAATTCATGACATGAGCGCCAGCATCGATCAAGGCGATCACTTGATTCTTACCAGCTGCAGGCAGTTGTTGCTCGATCAACTCGAATGCCGACAAGGCTGCCAACGTATCCACATCCAGCACTACCGCTTTCAGACCCGCCGCATCGGCGACAGCCACCCGGTCTTCGACACGTTCTTTTTTTGATGCGGCAATCAGCACTTCAAGCTCTTCTGGCGCGGAAGGCGCCGGCCCAAGAACCTGATAGTCCAAATTGACTTCATCGATCGAAAACGGGATGTACTGATTGGCTTCCAGCTCAACCTGGGCCTCAAGCTCTTCGTCACGCAAGCCGGCCGGGACAATGATCTTTTTGGAAATGACGGCAGAACTGGGCAAGGCCATCGCGACGTTGCGCGTTGAGGTTCCCAAACGCTTCCAGGCACGTCTGACAGAGTCGACCACGGCATCCAGATTGGCAATGTTGCCATCCAGCACAGCATCTTTCGGCAACACCTCTATCGTGTAGCGCTCGACGCGGTAACCATCCTTCTTCCCGTTCGAGGCCAACTCAACCATTTTCACAGCAGACGAACTGATGTCCAATCCGAGCAGGGAGCGAGCCTTGGGATTTAATAATGTGGAGATATCGAAGCCCACCAGACCCCCAAAAAGTCCTTACGGAATGCGAAGTTAGCTTAAAAACCAATAATTCACTTCAGATGCTAGCAACAACGTATAGGCATGTAAAGCACTTTAACGGCGCACCTTGGCGTCAGCGTATAATCGCTTCAAGACCAATTTGATCATCAAACCATCTTGCCCTCATCTCTCAGCCCGACGCTTCGTGTCCTCCTTTATCCGCTGATTCTCGCAGTTGGTTTTATTGCCATTGGCATTGCCATCGCGATGATCATGCTGGTTCTCACCTACCCGAACCTCCCTTCGCTGGAAGTTCTGACCGACTACCGCCCCAAGATTCCGCTGCGTATTTACACCGCGGATGGCTACCTGATCGGTGAGTTCGGCGAGGAACGGCGTGCGGTCGTGACAATCCGTGAAGTCCCCGACGTGATGAAGCACGCCATTTTGTCGGCAGAAGATGATCGCTTTTATCAACACGGCGGGATTGATTATCTCGGTGTTTTGCGCGCTGCCGGCAGCAATTTACTGGGCGGGGGAAAACGCCAGGGCGCATCGACGATCACCCAGCAAGTCGCCCGCAACTTCTTCCTGACCGCCGAAAAAACCTACACCCGCAAGCTTTACGAGGTGCTGCTGTCTTTCAAGATTGAAAGCAATCTGTCCAAGGACCAGATTTTCGAGTTGTACATCAACCAGATTTTTCTCGGCCAGCGAGCCTATGGTTTTGCTGCTGCAGCCCAGATCTACTTTGGCAAACCGCTGAAAGACATTTCGATTGCCGAGGCGGCGATGCTGGCCGGGCTACCTAAAGCGCCATCGGCCTACAATCCGATCGTCAATCCGAAGCGGGCGAAACTACGCCAGCAATATGTATTGCGCCGGATGCATGAACTGGGACATATCACCGCCAGCGAACACGAAGCAGCACTCAAGGAGCCGCTCGTCGTCAAACGCGAACTAGGCGATTACGCGGTCCACGCCGAATTCGTTGCCGAAATGGCGCGCCAGATCACCGCCGAACGCTTCCCCGAAGACATTTACTCGCGCGGCATGAAGGTCTACACGACGATCATCAAAGCCGAGCAGGAAGCCGCCTATACCAGCCTGCGCAAGGGCGTCATGGCCTATGACCGACGCCACGGATATCGCGGCGCAGAATCCTATCTGGACATGAAGGACATCAAGTCGGATCAGGATGAAGCCATTGATGAAGCCTTGCAGGACATTGCCGATGCCGGCGACCTGTTCCCGGCACTGGTTCTGTCGGCCGACACCAAGCAAGTCAAGGTTTATCGCAAGGGCGGCGAAATCGTCACGCTAACTGGCGACGCGATCAAGTTTGCCGCAAAAATGCTGGACGACAAGGCTCCGCCGACCAAGCGACTCAAGCGCGGCGCCGTCATTCGTCTGCAGAAGGATGAAAAAGCGGCCTGGCAAATCAGCCAGCTACCTGAAGTGGAATCCGCCTTTGTCGCGGTCGACCCGAAAGATGGGGCGATTCGTGCGCTGGTCGGCGGGTTTGATTTCAATCGCAACAAATTCAACCATGTCACCCAGGCTTGGCGCCAACCCGGCTCAAGCTTCAAGCCCTTCATTTACTCCGCGTCGCTTGAAAAAGGCTACAACCCGGGCAGCGTCATTGCCGATGAACCGATTGTCATTCCAGCCAGTCAAACCGGCTCTCAGGCCTGGGAACCGCATAATTACGATGGCAAGTACGAAGGCCCGATGAAAATGCGCACGGCACTGGCCAAATCGAAAAACATGGTGTCAATCCGCCTGCTGCAATCGATTGGCACCCAATACGCCCAGGATTATGCCGGGCGCTTCGGCTTCGATCCGGCCAAACACCCGCCCTACCTGACGATGGCGCTGGGTGCCGGCTCAGTGACCCCATGGCAGATGGTGACTGGCTATGCCGTCTTTGCCAACGGCGGCTTCAAGGTCAATCCCTACGTCGTCCGTGAAATCCGCGACGAGAAGAACACGGTGCTGGCTCAATCAGCCGAAATCCCGGCAGGCGATGAATCGATTCGCGCCATCGACCCACGCAATGCCTTCATGATGGATTCGATGCTCCGTGATGTAACGATCTACGGTACGGCAGCACGCGCTTCGGCCACACTCAAACGCCAGGATCTGGCGGGCAAAACCGGCACGACGAACGAATATGTCGATGCCTGGTTCTGCGGCTACCAGATGACGGCCGCCGGTTGTGCCTGGATCGGGTTTGACACACCGAGAAAGCTGGGCGACAAGGAAACCGGCGGAACGGCTGCACTGCCGATCTGGATCGGTTACATGGCGCGCGCCCTCAAGGATGTGCCCATCCAAACGCCCCAGATGCCGGAAGGATTGGCCAGCTACGGTGAAGGGCGTAACCGGAATTACGTGTACAGCGAGAATGTCGGTGGCGAACACGCACCGGGCGACAGCGACGCAAACACGCCGGAACCAAAGCCTGAACTGGACAAACCGCCGAGCGACTGATCAGTCGAGAACGACGGCCTCGCCAGCCTGCTGACTGGCGAGTGCCGAAAGCTTTTGCATCAGTTCGGCACCATCGCGGGTATCGACCCAAGCACTACCGTCCCAGCGAAAATGGAATCCGCCGGCACGAGCGGCCACCCAGATTTCCCGCGCTACCCCGTGGCGATTGACGATGATCTTGCTGCCATCCTCGAATTCGATTTCCAGCACGCCGCCAGCGGCGAGTTCGAAGTCGATATCTGCCTCGCAAACATCCAGCGCAGCGTCGATCCGGGCTAGCGCCGCATCGGCCAAGCCGTTGAATTCCTTGTCATCCATCGTGTGCTACCATCCTGTTCTTTGCTGACCGGTCCGTCACTCATGTCCCGAACTGCCGCTATTTTACTGACTCTCTGCCTTGCCGGCTGCGGCTTGAAAGGCCCCGGACTTGAACTACCGCCGGGCCCACCGCCGAGCCCACTGCTCGGCAACTCAAAACCAACAAAACCAGCCCCCAAACCCAGCGCGCCGGATGTTAACACGGACGCCAAATCAAATACCCAATGAGCTCATTTACCCTGAAAAACGGCGTCCTGCACGCCGAATCCGTCGCCCTGCCCGCTATTGCCGACCAATTCGGCACGCCAGCCTACGTCTATTCGCGTGCTGCACTTGAAGCCTCGCTCGGCGAATTTCATGACGTACTGGGCGCCCACCCGGCCGGTCAGGGTTCGCTCGTCTGCTTTGCCGTCAAAGCCAACTCCAACCTCGCCATCCTGAATGTCTTCGCCCGCCTCGGCGCAGGTTTCGACATCGTCTCCGGCGGTGAGTTGCAGCGCGTTCTGGCGGCTGGTGCCGATCCGAAAAAAGTCGTTTTCTCCGGCGTCGGCAAAACAGCAGCGGAAATGAAGCTGGCGCTGGATGTCGGCATTTTCTGTTTCAACGTCGAATCGGCTGCCGAACTTGAGCGTTTGAACGAAGTCGCCGGCCAGTGTGGCAAAAAGGCGCCGATCAGCCTGCGGGTCAATCCCAACGTTGATCCCAAAACCCACCCTTATATCTCGACCGGTCTGAAGGAAGCCAAGTTCGGCGTGGCCTACGACGATGCGCTCGGCATTTACCGCCGCGCCGCTGCCCTGCCGAATATCGAAGTGGCCGGCATCGACTGCCACATTGGTTCGCAACTGCTCGACCCGTCACCCTTTGTCGAAGCCCTTGAGCGCATTTTGGCCCTGATCGACCAGTTGACCGCAGAAGGCATCCACATTCACCACCTCGACCTCGGTGGCGGTCTGGGCATCAAATACAAGGACGACCAGGTTCAGCCAACCGTCGACGCCTACCTGACGCCACTGCTCGACAAGCTGGCAGGCCGCGGCCTGCAGATCGTGCTCGAACCGGGTCGTCGCCTGGTCGGCAATGCCGGCCTGCTGCTGACGCGCGTCGAATATCTCAAGCCCGGCGAAGGCAAGAGCTTTGCAATCATCGATGCGGCGATGAACGACCTGATGCGCCCGGCGCTCTACGAAGCCTGGCACGACATCCTGCCGGTCGCCCCGCGCGACGGTGAAAGCCGGGCCTATGACGTGGTCGGTCCGGTGTGCGAAACCGGCGATTTCCTCGGCCAGGCACGCCCGCTGACCATCGCACCGGGCGACCTGCTGGCCGTGATGTCAGCCGGCGCCTATGGCATGGCGATGAGTTCCAACTACAACACCCGGCCGCGAGCAGTGGAAGTCATGGTCGATGGCGATAAGGTTCATCTGATTCGCCAGCGCGAAACGGTTGAACAACTCTACGCCGGCGAACAACTGCTGCCGTAAGTCATGAAACGACGCTTGAGGCATGTCCTGCTGGCCGCACTGCTTGGTGCTGCCAGCCTTGCGGTCAACGCCGAAAATCGGGTGTTTTTCGTGATCGGCGATACTGGCGATTGCGAGCTTGAAGGAACCGCGCAAGTGGTGCGGGCGCTGCAGCAGCAAGCCGACTGGAGCAAGGCCAGCCTCATCGAAGTCGGCGATCTGGGCTACCCGGTCGCAACTCATGAGCAACTGCAAACCTGTCACGAAAAGCATTACGCGCCGTTCAAAACCCGCTTTGCCGTCCCCGGCAACCATGATTGGCACGCCGGCGAACAAAGCGGATTTTTCAGTGTATTTCCCGGTCCGGTGCCGCGTATCGAATCGCTCGGCGGGCCGTGGCGCCTGGTCATGCTCAACAGCAATCTGCGCGATGACGCATGGGAAAAACAACTGGGCTGGCTCGACAAGCAGCTGCCGGCACAAGCCGGGCTATGCCTGATCGCCGCCTGGCATCACCCGCGCTGGTCTTCCGGCAAGCACGGCGACAACCGCTTTACCCAGCCGCTGTGGGAACGCCTGCAAGGCCAGGCCAGCTTCACGCTGCACGGGCACGACCATCATTTCGAAGCCTTGCCCGCCGTCGACCGCGACGGCAAACCCTCGCCCTTCGGCGTCGCCTCATTCATCAGCGGCAATGCCGGTGCCGTCCTTTACGGCGCAGGCTGGAGCAATGCCCGCTCAAACCGGGCGCACTACGGAAACTGGGGCTTCATGCGCCTGGAACTGGATGAACAGCGTTATCGCTGGCAGGCAATCAGCGTCGATGGCCAGATCATCGACCGTGGCGAAGGCCAGTGCCAGCCTGCCGGAGCCCGAGTTGCGCCTCGATAAGTGGCTGTGGGCCGGGCGTTTCTTCAAGACACGCTCGCTCGCCAGCGAAGCGATCAACGGCGGCAAGGTCCAGGTCAATGGTGCCCGGGTCAAGGCGGCCCGCGAAATCAGGATCGACGACCGGCTTGAAATCAGCAACGGCGAAGTTTGCTGGCAGGTCAGCGTCAAGGCGCTGTCCGACAAACGCGGCCCCGCCCCCGAAGCCCGGCTGCTTTATGAAGAAAGCGCCGAGAGCATTGCTGCCCGCGAAGCTCGGCAGGAAATGCGCAAGTATCAGGCCGATCCGGCAGCCGACCTGCACGGCCGCCCGACCAAACGCGACCGCCGCCAACTCGGGCGGCTGGGCTGATTCGCGCTATCTGACTGAGCCTGGCAACGCCGTCTAAAGCACCAGCACCAGGGCCAGCGGCAGGAAAAACAAGGCCCCGAGGTTGCCAATCAAGACGATGGAAGCAACGCGATGCGGCTCCTGCTTGTAGCGCTCGGCAAACAGAAAATTGAGCACAGCCGGCGGCAAAGCGCCAAAAACCAGCAACATCGCGGCATCCCGCCCTTGCAAGCCGAGCAGTTGAATCGCGCCGGTCGCAATCAGCATCCCGGCCAGCGGGCGGAGAATGGCACTGCCGGTCGCCACTTTCCATTCGCTGAACGACACATCGGTCATCCGCACACCGAGTGAAAACAGCAGCAGCGGTACGGAAACATCGCCGAGCATCTTGATGGCGATGATCAGCGGCGGCCAAATCGCGATATTGAGCAATGCCACGGTCAACCCTGCAATTGCGGCAAAAACGACGGGGATGCGCCACAAGGTCAGAATTCGGGTCGTCGGGTCGAGCAGGCGGGCGCCGAAGGAAAAATGCAGCGTATTCTCGACCATGAACAAGATGACCGCCGCCGGCAACGCTGCTTCTCCCCAAGCCAGCACGGCAAGCGGCAGGCCGATATTGCCGGAATTGTTGAACATCATCGGCGGCGCCAGCGTTTTCGGCTGGCTGCCAATCAGTCCGGCAATGCCCCAGGCCAGAATGCCGCACGTCGCCAGAACGATGAAGCCACCCAGAGCGAGCGGTGCGTACGCCTGCAGATCGAAGGATTTGCCGGCCATGGCCGCAAAAACCAGGGCTGGAACGAAAATATCCATATTCAGGCGATTCGCGACCGCCATTTCCGGCTTGTGTTTGCGGGCATAAAAGAACCCGGCCGCCACAATCCCGAAAATGGGGAAAAGAATCGCCAGCAAGCGGAAGGTCAAACTCTGGTCGGCCAAGTCATGCCCCGAAAATAATTGATGAAAATGGCCGGAAGCGACCGTTTACAGCACGTAGCGCGACAAATCCTCATCAGCCGCCAATTCACCGAGCCGCTGATTGACCACCGCCGCATCGATCAGGATCGTTTCCATCCCGGCCTTGCCGGCATCGAAGGAAATCTCTTCGAGCAGCTTTTCCATCACGGTATGCAGGCGACGGGCACCGATATTCTCGGTTTTCTCATTGACCTGGAAAGCAATCTCGGCCAAGCGGCGAATACCGTCGGCGGCAAATTCGAGATGCACACCCTCGGTTTCGAGCAGGGCCTGATACTGGCGCGTCAGGCAAGCATCGGTCTGGGTCAGGATGCATTCAAAATCGGCCACTGACAGCGAATCCAGCTCGACACGAATCGGGAAACGGCCCTGCAGTTCCGGGATCAGGTCGGACGGCTTCGACAAATGGAAGGCACCGGAAGCAATGAACAGGATATGGTCGGTCTTGATCATGCCGTACTTGGTCGACACGGTAGTCCCTTCAACCAGCGGCAACAGGTCGCGCTGCACGCCCTGACGCGAGACATCGGCACCATGGCTGTCCGAACGGCTGGCGATCTTGTCGAGCTCATCGAGGAAAACGATACCGTTCTGCTCGACCGCCTTGACCGCCTCCAGCTTGACCTCTTCATCATTGACCAGCTTGGCCGCCTCTTCGTCGGTCAGCAGCCTGAGTGCTTCCTTGACCTTCAGCTTGCGCGATTTTTTCTTGCCGCCGCCCATGTTCTGGAACATCCCCTGAATCTGCTGGGTCAGTTCCTCCATACCTGGCGGCGCGAAGATTTCAGCCTGCATCGATGGCGCCGCGAGATCGACATCGATTTCCTTGTCGTCCAGTTCGCCTTCGCGCAGCTTCTTGCGGAATTTCTGGCGCGTCGTGTTATCCGTCGCGGTCGACTCGCTGTTTTCGGCAAAAAACCCAGGGCTGCGCGCCGGCGGCAACAGCACATCGAGAATACGATCTTCGGCCGCATCCTCGGCCCGGGCGCGCATGCTCTTCATCGCCCGCTCACGGTGCGACTTGATGGCCATTTCGACCAGATCGCGGATGATCGTCTCGACATCGCGGCCGACATAGCCGACTTCGGTGAATTTCGTCGCCTCGATCTTGATGAAGGGCGCGTTGGCCAAGCGGGCCAGACGACGCGCGATTTCAGTCTTGCCGACACCGGTCGGCCCGATCATCAGAATGTTTTTCGGCGTGATTTCCTGGCGCAACGGCTCCGCCACCTGGGCGCGGCGCCAGCGGTTGCGCAGCGCAATCGCGACGGATTTCTTGGCGTTGTGCTGGCCAACGATGTGCTTGTCCAGTTCGGAGACAATTTCCTGCGGCGTCATCTCTGCACCACTCATTCGAGCGCCTCGATCGTAAAGTTGCGGTTGGTATAGATACAAATATCGCCGGCAATCTCCAGCGACTTGGTGACGATGTCACGCGGCGACAGCTCGGTATTTTCAAGCAGCGCACGCGCCGCGCTCTGGGCGTAGGAACCGCCCGAGCCGATGGCGACGATGCCGTGTTCCGGTTCGAGCACATCCCCGTTGCCGGTGATGATCAGCGAGACTTCCTTGTCGGCCACCGAAAGCATTGCTTCCAGACGGCGCAGGGCGCGGTCGGAACGCCAGTCCTTGGCCAGTTCGACGGCCGAACGCAGCAGATTGCCCTGGTGCTTTTCCAGCTTGGCTTCAAAACGCTCGAAAAGCGTAAAGGCATCGGCCGTACCGCCGGCAAAGCCGGCCAGAATGCGGCCTTGGTAAAGCCGGCGCACCTTGCGTGCGGTCGATTTGATCACCACATTGCCCAGCGTGACCTGACCGTCGCCGCCCATAGCCACCAAATTGCCGCGGCGCACGGACAGGATGGTCGTGCCGTGATATTGCTCCATGCTATTTCCTAAGATTCAAGATTTGGGAACGATGATGTGGGCCACCTTGTTCAGTCCGACCAGGGCCATCAGTTCAGCCACCAGATGATGCGGACTGCGGATCACCACCTCACGCCCGGCCGCCTTCAAGGGGGTCAGGCAATTGGCCAGCTGGCTGGCCGAGAAAAAGTCCATCCGGCTGACACCGGAAAAGTCGATCACCGGCAGCTCGACCTGAGCGAGCGCGGCGGACAGCTCGGTAAACCGCTGATCGCGCAAATCGCCATACAGGAAATGGGCATCATCGACCGATGCAGGGCAGGCAGGCGGGCTTCCACGAACGATCGGCGAGCTTTCCCAGGAAGGGGGAGAACGTTCGAAGGTGATCGCATAATCGACCGCCCGCTCTTCGAAAGCATCCTGCGCCGCATAGCGCTGCAGCAGCTCCAGCAGCAGTAGCCATGCCGGTTCATGACTGGCCGTCCCGGTCTGCAGGCGTTCATTCAGGCGGACCAGAAAAGCCTCGACACCGTCGACGGCCACCGCAACGCCTTCGCGGCGGGCCTGGGCGAGCATGGCCGCCAATTGCCCGGCCACCTCATCGTCACAACCGACCAGGCGACTGCAATCGATCCGGACCGGCTGGCGCTTGGCCAGCACCCCGGCGATGTTGGCCACACTTTTCAGATCTTCCGCGGTCAACACGCCCTGCAAGGTAAAAACGCCGGACAGGGTGGTGGTGGCCAACGCTTCACCCGCTGCCTCGCGCCAGGCCGGCGGCGATGTTTCACAGGCCTCGGCGAATTCGATACCGAGTTGCTCGAAGGCAGGCCGGTCGCCAATAACTTGCAGGAGATCGAACAGCAGCATCCAGAAACGCCGCCCTTCGTTGCCCTGGTAATGACGAATCAGAGTTTCAAGAACGCTGCGGGCCGCCGCATCCTGGCGGTTGGCAAACAACAGGACAATACGCTCGACCTCGCCCTGCGCCGGATCAAGATCGTGCTCGACATTGATGGCCATGACGCTGGAATCAGTAAAATCGCGCTCGAACTGCGAAATGGTGAAATCCAGATCGTCGTTCGGCTCCGGCGAACGCGGCAGAGGCTTTGCCGCCGCAGCAACCGGCGGGGCGGCCGGCAAAGCGGCAGGTTTGGCCGCAACCGGCTTGGGCAAGGGCGTTACGGTAAATTCAAGATCCGGCAGAGGCTCGCTCAACGCCTCGGGTGCGGGCGGCGGCGAAAAAGGCGGTACAACCGGCTCTTGGGCCCGAGGCTGGGCAGCCGGGCGCTTCGGCATTTGCTGAGGCTGCTTCTTGAAAAAGGAAAAAACCATGACGACTCCGCGTACAGAGCCGGTGTTTTAGCATGCTCCCCGGCCTCACGCAATCACCAGCCCGACAAGGATCAGCAAGACGGCCAAAACAGGTCCGAAAGGCTGGTCCAGCCCGAGGGCGAGCAGGAAGGCTGCCACGTAAGCCAGCACCCCGCTCAACACGGCCATGCGCAAGCCTGCCGCCCAGCGCGGCGCACGCCGGAAAGCCAGCCAGGGGGGAATGAAAACCAGCGCGAAAGCCCCCATCACGCCCATGCTCATGGTGGCCAATGCCAGGCACAAAGCGGCCAGCACATCGAATCCGGTCTGGACAGGCCAGGCCTTGAGACGACGAATCCGGAAAAAATCGGGATAGACATGCGCCAGCAGGAGATGGGACGATAGTTTGCGAAGCAGGATCACGGCCAGCAAGCCACCGCCGGCAGCCAGCCAGAACTGCTCGGTGGCCGCAAAATAAAGCTGGCCATCGAACAGCGCATGACCGAGGCGCTCAGCCATCGGATGATTGGCGGCGAGCAGGACAGAGACGGCCCAGCCGCCGATCAGCAGCAAGGCAAAGCTGGCGCCTCCATCGAGCCGTCTGGCAAACAGGCGCTTGGCCGCACCGGCCAGACCGGCGGCGGCAACACCACCGATCATCGGCGCCATCCCGCAAACCAAAGCCAGCAAAGCGCCGGCTGCAGCCACGTGCGAATAGGCCAAGGCGGCCAGCCATTCGTCGCGCAAACGCAGGTAGCAACCGAGCAGCGGCAGGACGATGGCCAGCACCAACCCGGTCAGGAAGGGGATCAGGAACAGTTCATTCCACATCACGGCCTCCCAGCGTCACGATACGATCGCAAGCCGCCTCGACAAATGCCGCATCGTGGCTGACAACAATCATGCCGACGCCTTCGCGGGCGCGATCGTGCAGATGGGCCGTCAAATGCCGTACCCCTGCCGCATCGAGATTATTGGTCGGCTCATCGAGCAGGATCAGGTCGGCCGGGGCATGCAGAATCGCCCACAAGGCAAGATAGTGGCGCTGCCCGCCGGACAATCGATCAAGCCGCATGTCGAGCCGTTCGCTCAGCCAGGACGGCAGCCCCGCAGGGCTGGCCGCTGTCAGGGCAAGCAGTTCGCGCCCCGACAAAGGCAAACCATCAACCGGTGGTACATCCTGCGTTTGCAGGGCAAGCCGCAAGCCGGGCGGTTGCACGATGCGGCCTGAAAAAACTTTCGCCCGGCCGGCCAGCGCAGCCAGGACCGTGCTCTTTCCTGCCCCATTGGGTCCGGTCAGGCCGACGATTTCACCGGCCGCCAGACTCAGGTCGAGCGCCGGCGTAACAGGCTGTTGCCAGCCTGCCACCAGATTTTCAACGGTTAATAAAATCGTCAACGGACAGCTTTCTGCAAACGCTGGAGGGTGTCATCGAACAAACCGAAAAGGTCCTTCGCTTCGTTCGTCCCGCCCACCGTATATGGCAACAGCACCGCCGGAATGCCGGTCTTTCCGGCAATCCACTGGCTGGGACCCTCCTGGTTGTAGGCGGTGCGCAGGATCATTTTTGCCGGCGCACTCTGCTGGCGTGCCAGCAAACTCCCGAGATGCCCGCTGCTTGGCTCAACGCCGGGCTTCGGTTCAAGCATCCCGACTTCCTTCAAGCCCAGCCATGCGGACAGATAAACGAAGGACGAGTGATGCACCAACACCGGCACACCGCGCAATCCAGCTGCCTCCTTTTCCCAGCGCCCGATAGCTGCCTGCCATTTTCCGGCAAACAGCTTGTAGGCCGCCTGGTAAGCCGCGGCATTCGGTGCATCGAGTTCAGCCATGCGCGCAGCCAGCGCCTCGCCCACCTTGAGCACATTGCGCGGATCAAGGTGGATATGCGGGTTGCCGGCAGCATGCACGTCGCCATGCGCCCGATCCAGCACCGTCGGCACCTCAAGGCGCGAGACGTAATTGGCTGCTTCGAAATACCCCGGTCGACCAGCCTGGATGGCCGAATTTCCCGAGTCACGAATGACCAGCGGCAGCCAGCCGATTTCCAGATCGGCGCCCGCCGCGACAAGCAGGTTCGCCTGCCGCGCCTGAGCCAGCAAAGATGGCTTGGCTTCAATCCGGTGCGGGTCCTGGAACGCATTGGTCGCACTGTAGACCTTGACCTTGTCGCCGCCGATCTCACGCACCAGGCTGGCCCACTCCGGCACCGTGGCAAAAACGTTGAGATTGGCCCAGGCCGGCAGTGCCGCCAGCATCAGCAGCAGGGAGAATAATCGTTTCATCATCCGCTCCTAGAACTTGTGTGCGCCATGCGCACCCAGGCTCATGATGTACTGCATGGTGATCTGGTTCTCGGTCACGCCCTGCATCGATTTATCCTGGGCGAACTGCAAACGGACGCGGGAAAACTCGCTCCAACTGTAATCGACCATGGCCGTCGATTTCTTCGGTTTGTAGGCGTCGACCGCGAGATTCGCCGCATTGATCCCGAAATCACGCGTTCCGCTGTCCAGTTGCTCATAGCGCAGACCGGCCCGCCAGTTCGGCGTGAATTGATAAATCCCTTGCGCATACCAGCCCGACTGCCGGGTGCGATAAGTTCCCGTCACCTCGGCGGCACAGGCATTGCCGACCGCATTTTCATCCTTGCAGGTCATGTTGCCATCTTCGCGCCGGACGAAATACTCGCTCTGGAACTTGAAGTTCTGATATTTTGGATTGCCGTTCGGCGCCCACTTCCAGACAAAATCAGCCAGCCAGGTCGCCGAGTCGCCGGCAAAGAAACCTTGTGCCTCCAGTCCGCCGACATCGCGGAACACCGACTCGCGTTCACGGGCCGACGTTTTCAGATAGGACAGGCCGGCCCGCCAGTTGTTGGCCTCACCCACATCGCCACCGAGATGGGCAAACACCGCACCGCCGCCACTGCCGTTCTTGTTGCGGTCGCTGCCGGGGAAGTTGGCGCCGCGTCCGAATTCGGCACCGAACTCGAGGAATAGCGGCGTCGGCGCCAGCCATTTCAGCTGGATGCCATCCTGCGCATAACCACCCTCGGTACCGAACATCGCCTGATACATCAGCGGTGCGTCGGCAAAATCCCAGGTATGTGGATGCTGCTCGTTGAGATAGCCGATGCCGGAGCGGAAACGGCCGCCCTTCAGACCGATGCCATGGCCGATACCGAGCGACTGGAACCACGCCTCCTCGACTTCGGCTTTGCCGTCGACTGCCGCAATGATCGCCTGGCCGCGCCAGTTCGGATCGATGTTGGCCGCAAAGACCAGCTCGGTGTGATCGACCGAGAAGCCGCGCTTGTTGATCCCTTCGATCGCGCCACTGCCATGGTCATGGCCACCGGCCGGGATGAAGCCGGTGATGCCGCGTCCGGCACCGTTCTTCATGTCCTTGTACTGACCTTGCAGGATCAGCGAAACCTCGGGATTGAAGCTACTGGCCGGCGTGCCTGCGCGGTTCGCCGGGACAGTTTCCGGTGCAGGGGATTGGGTGGCAACGGGAACAGCTTTGCTTTCCCCCTTGTGGCTTTCGGCCTGGGCCAGCTTTTGTTCGAGCGACGCAATGCGCTGCTCGTAGGTTTTTTTCATCTCATCGATCTGGCTGCGAATGGCCGCAAGATCGCTGTCGGTAGCCGCCTGTGCGCCGCAGGAAGCGGCAAGCAGGGCAGCCATGGCAAATGGCTTGTGCATGGAATTCTCCTGAAAATGCGTTGTCGCGACCGCGCGCGCAGGAAAACCCCGGCGGCTGCGGTCGACTGTCAAAAACGAACGATTTTCAGGAAACGGGCGGGTCGCGCTGACGGGTCAGCGGTGGGGGAAACGCAGTTCGCCCGAGATGCGGCAGCTGTTCGGGACGAACATACTGAGCCAGCACCGGCGGCAAGGCGGTGAGCGAGGGCAAGGCGGCACCCAGATCGTGCGCCGCGAGGCACAACTCGCACACATGGTTCGGCAACGCCCCTTCCTTGTCGACCGCATGGTCGATCGCATGCGCTCCCGCCGCCAGTTGGGCGAAGAAGAGAACAGCAACAAGAAGGAGATGGCGCAGCGGATTCACTGGGTAAGTTTAATCGACTTGAACGAGCAGGCCCTTGAGATATTCGCCTTCGGAAAAGTTCAATGCCACCGGATGATCGGCCGAACCGGCCAGGCGTCGCACAATACGCGCCTCGCGTCCGGCATCAAGCGCCGCCGCGGCAATGATCTTCTGGAACAATTCCAGGCCGATGCCACCGGAACAGGAATACGTCATCAGCAGCCCGCCCGGTTTGAGCAAACGGCAGCCGAGGATGTTGATGTCCTTGTAGGCCCGCGCTGCACGGTCGGCGTGCGACGCCGAGGGCGCGAACTTGGGTGGATCGAGCACGATCACGTCGAACAACTTGCCCTCCTTGCGGAAATCGCGCAGCGCCTGGAACACATCCGCTTCCTGCCATTGCGCCCGCTCGGCCGGCAACTGCGGGTTGAGCGCCAGATTGGCCCGCGCCTGGACCAGCGCCGGACCGGACGAATCGATCGACAGCACGCTGTTCGCCCCGCCGGCCAGCGCCTGCAGCGAGAAGCCGCCGGTGTAGCAGAAGCAGTTGAGCACATCCTTGCCTGCCGACAACTGGCCAAGCAGCTGGCGATTGTCGCGCTGATCGAGGTAGAAACCCGTTTTGTGCCCGCCAGCCACGTCGACCGCAAGACGCACACCGTTTTCGAGGATGCTCAGCGGCTCGTCGCGTGCTTCGCCAAGCAGCCAGCCAGTCGCCGACTCCAGGCCTTCCAGGCCGCGCACATCGGAATCCGAACGCTCGTAAATACGCTGGCACCCGGTCGCCTGAACCAGCGCGGCGACAATCGCCTTGCGCCACTTGTCGGCCCCGGCCGAGGTCAGCTGGATTACGACGGTATCGCCATACTGGTCGGCAATGACACCGGGCAAACCATCCGACTCGGCATGAATCAGGCGCAGACCTTCTTGCCCGCGCAATTCCGGCAATGCCTGGCGACGCGCCACGGCCGCAGCAACCCGACGCTTGAAGAAACCGTCATCGACCGACTCTTCAGCATCGAAAGTCCAGAAACGGGCGCGAATCTGTGATTTCGGGCTGTAGGCCGCACGGCCCAGCGGACGCAGGTTGTCGGCCAGCACCTCGACCGTATCCCCCGGACGGGCACGGCCCTCCAGACGACCGACCGAACCGGCAAACAACCACGGGTGGCGCTTGAACGCGGAGCGTTCCTTGCCGGGCATAAGAATCAACTGGGCCATGTTTTTCTCGACAGTCAAAGCAAGAAGCCCCGGTTACCTTGCGGCAACCGGGGCTTCGGAATTCAGCGAATGATTAACCCAGTGCCTTGCGGTTACGGGCGTGGCATTCAGCAGCGTAGATCACCTTGAACATGGTCTTGCCGGTGCTCTTGAACAGACGCTTGGTGGACTTGGAAACGCAGCGGCGTTCCAGGGAAGAACGGCGGGTACGGGTGATGGCCATGACTAACTCCTTGATTCCGGCTATTTTTCGAAACCGCCAATCATAGGACGAAGGCGCATCGCCGTCAATCAAACATCAACGTTTCGCACGCGGATGGGCTGAATCGTAGATTTTTGCCAGATGCTGAAAGTCGAGATGGGTGTAAACCTGTGTCGACGTAATGCTGGCATGGCCGAGCATTTCCTGTACAGCACGCAAATCGCCCGAAGACTGCAGCACATGCGAAGCAAAGGAATGTCGCAACATGTGCGGGTGAACGTGGCGCGACAAGCCGGCCAGTTGGGCCTGACGTGACAGGCGCAACTGAATCATCCGCTGACCGAGACGTCGACCGCGCTGACCGACAAACAGCGCCGTCTCTTCGGGCCCCGCCAGGGAACCACGCACCTGCGCCCAGGCCGCCAGCGCCTCGCGCGCCTTGCTGCCGACAGGAACCAGCCGCATCTTGCTGCGCTTGCCAAGCACGCGGATCTCGCCTTCATGCAAGGCGCTGTCGAGCGCATCGCAATCCAGCGCCGCCAGCTCGGCCAAACGTAAACCGGAGGAGTAAAACAACTCGGACATCGCGATATCGCGCGCCGCCAGAACGCTATCCCCCTCATCCACCGGATCGAGTAATCGAGCTGCCTCATCGACCAACAAGGCATTGGGCAGATGCTTGGGCGACTTGGGAGGCCGCAGACCTTCACAGGGATTGGCCGGTACCGCATCGTGCTGCCCCAGCCAGGAGAAGAATCCGCGCCAGGCAGACAGCAGGCGGGCAATTGAACGCCCGGACAAGCCTTGGGCATGCAACTGCCCGATAAAACGTCGAACGTGATGCAGGCGAACGTCCGACAAGGGCAGTTCGCCGGCCAGCATCACCAGCCGCCGCAAGTCACGGCCATAATTGCTGATGGTATGCGGCGACTGCCGCCGCTGCTCGGCCAACTCGGCCAGGTAAGCATCGACGGCAGAAAGCGCAATCACAATACGCTCTTGGTGACCCGAGCCAGCGCAGCGGAGACCATTTCGCCGAGACGCTCCAGATAAAGCGTTCCCATGTCGGCGTAGAAACGTTGCGCCTCTTCGCTACCCAGGGCAATCATGCCTATCGTTCCGCCACCGTTCCGCAAGGCGATCAGCGCCTGCGACCGAATATGACTGGCATGTTCGCCGAACCAGGAGGCCGTTCCGAACCCGGCGGTCGAGCCGCAGTAAGGGCGCGCCAGCGTTTCGGCAAATACCTGCAACTCTTCGCTCACCGCGGCAAATTCGGGCAAATCATCAATGTCGGCCGGCTTGTTCCACAGGCGCAAGGCAACGTGCGGTACGGAGAAATCATCGCGCAGGTGAAAATTGAGCAGGTGGATCACCGCCTGAAAAGTTTCAGCCGCCACCAGGCCCACGGCAAGGCGATGCACTTTCTCGCTGATTGCATCGTTTTCCTCGCCGAAAGCGATCAATTCGGCCAGTTTGGTTTCCGTCTGGCGATTTTTCTCGCGCAGGGTCAGCATTTGCCGCTCGACCAGCGAAACAGCCCGCCCGCCATGTGGATGCGGGACGAAAATCTGCGCCATCAGATCGGCATAGTGCTCAAAAAAGCCCGGGTTATCTTTCAGATACTCGGCAATTTCCTCAGGAAACAAGGCGCTCATAATTCAATTTCTCCAGAGAAGACCGTCACCGCAGGGCCGGTCATCAAAACAGCTTGGCCGGGACCGCCCCAGGCAATGCTCAGATCGCCGCCACGCGTCGTCACCCGAACCGGCGAGACCAGCAAGCCACGGCGGATACCGGCCACCACGGCGGCGCAGGCGCCCGTCCCGCATGCCAGCGTCTCACCCGAACCGCGCTCATAAACCCGCAGCTTGATAGCATGTTCGCCCAGGACCTGCATGAATCCGGCATTAACCCGTTGCGGGAAACGCTCATGGTTTTCGATCAATGGACCGTGATCGCCCACCGGTGCTCTGTCGACACTTTCAACGACCTGCACGGCGTGCGGATTACCCATCGAAACGACGCTGATTTCCAGTGTTTCGTCGGCCACGTCGAGCGAATAAATCACGACATCGTCGTCGTGGAGGAAGGGAATCTCATTCGGCAAAAACCGGGGAATTCCCATGTCGACCGTGACATCGCCATTTTCTTCAAGGCGCGGTGAAATCAGGCCTTTCTGGGTTTCAACGCGGATTTCCCGCTTGTCGGTCAGGCCGACATCATGCACAAAGCGGACGAAACAACGGGCCCCGTTGCCACATTGCTCAACTTCGCTGCCATCGGCATTGAAGATGCGATAGCGGAAATCGACGCCGGGCTGTCCCGGCTTTTCGACCAGCAGAATCTGGTCGCAACCGACCCCGAAATTGCGATCGGCAAGAAAGCGCAATTGCGCCGGGGAAAGATCGATATGTTGACGAATGCCGTCCAGGACAACGAAATCGTTGCCCAGACCATGCATCTTCGAGAATTTGAGTTTCACGGCCTGCCCCGCTAATTAACTACAAAAAGCATAGCAGAGACAGGTGTTTATCTCAAATTCCTAAAGTTTTTTCTCCATCACGTAGTCGTCCATGACGAAACCACGGCCAATGTCATCAACAATCATTTCACGCACCGTGAAACCGTATTTTTTGTAGGAAGCAATGGCTTTCTCGTTACGCTTGTTAACCGCCAGCACCACGCAGGAATGGCCCAGTTTGGCAGCTCGCCTTGCGACGTGGTCAATCAGCTCACCGCCGACGCCCTGACGTTGCACGTCGGGATGGATGTAGAGCTTGTCGAGCTTGAATTCACCTTTGTAGAGCTCGCTGAACGCGAAGCCGACACGACGGCCGTTATGGAATGCCTGATCGAGCCATTTATCGGCATCTTCGATATCGTCATACAGACGCTCGTGGCCATAACGCTGCTCGAGCATGAAGTCGATCTGCTCCTGCGTGATGATGCCAGGGTAAGTTGCCTGCCAGATTTCGCGGGCCAGCGCGGAAATGGCCGGTACATCGGGCGGCGTGACGGGACGAATCTCGATAGTCAGGTTACAGCTCATTTGTAGAACCTCTGCTCTCCGGGTGGCCGGGTTTTGAAACGCTTGTGTAACCAGAAATACTGCTCCGGCATGGTCAGTACCTGGCTTTCAATAAAACGATTCACGCTGGCCGTATCGGCTTCGACGCTCTCCCCCGGAAAATCACTCCAGGCCGGCATCACCTCGACTTCGTAGCCATCTGCCACCTGACGGGTAATGCAAGCCACAATCTTGGCTCCCGTCAGGCGCACCAACCGGGAAACCCCGGGAATGGTCGCAGCCTGCACGCCGAAAAACGGCACGAAAATCGACTCTTTGGGACCAAAATCCATGTCCGGCAGATAGTAGAACTTGTACCCGTCCTTCATCGCCTTGATGATCTTGCGCATCCCATCCTGCCTTGAAAGCAGTACGGCATCAGTAAATCGAATCCGGCCATCATAAAGCAACTTGTTGAAAACCGGATTCTTCTGATTCGAGTAAACACTGCAACCCGGCACATACATTGAAATGCGCGTTGCACCGGCATCAAGGCCGACGAAATGCGGCGAAAGCAAAATAATCGGTTTGCCCTCCGGGTCATTCAGGTGCTCGACGCCCTTGATCCGGACAATCCGCTCCAGCCGTTCCTTCGAGGCCCACCAGCCGAGCGTCCGATCGATCACCGCACAACTGAAGGCAATGAAATGACGACGGGCGATATCCTCGCGCTCGGCTTCGCTTTTTTCAGGAAAACACAGTCGCAAATTGATCAGCGCCACTTTGCGCCGGTCACGCCCGACGGCATACAGCAGTTTCCCAAGCAAGGTGCCAATGGCCCTCAAAACAGGCAAAGGCAGCCAGTGCAACAGCCACAGGAAGCCCACAAGAATATAAGTCAGGAAAATCTTCACGGCAGCTTGACCTCGGCCGGCGGCGGCTCGGCGCCTCCCGGATGTTTATAACGGTTGTAACCCCAGAGATATTGCGTTGGACACTGACGAATCAGCGTTTCGATTTCAGAATTGATCTGCTGGGCGCGGTCGACCGTGCCACCCGTCAAAGCCTGTTGCGGTGGGCCAAAATGCAAGCGATAACCGCGTCCGCCAGGCAAGCGTTCGCCCCAGGCCATCAGGGTCGTCGCACCGGTTTCGGTCAGACGCGCCGCCAAAGTCATCGTATAAGCCGGCTTGCCGAAGAAATCGAGCCAGACACCTTCCCCAACTTTCGGCGCTTGATCGGGCAACATGCCGACCGCCTGGCCTTTTTTCAACGCCTTGATCAGCGAACGAACGCCGGACAGGTCGGCCGGCGCCAGGTGCAGGCGCTCACGTTTGCGACCATCGAGGATCATCCGCTGAATGGACGCCTGGCGAGGTGGGCGATAAAGCACGGTGACATCGCCGAAAGCCGAGTAATACTGAGCCGTAATTTCAAAGCACCCCAGGTGCGGTGTCAGGAAAACGATCCCCTTGCCCGCCTGCTGGGCCGCTTCGACATGCTCCCAGCCAACAACCTCCGCCACCTGAGCGTTGGTTTGCTCCAGCGTGCGCAGCCAGATACGCGCCAACTCAAGCATCTGCTTGCCAGCTTCGGCGCTGGCCGCTCCGCGCAAAGACGGATCAATGCCAGCCTGCGCCATGTTCTCGCGCACATGGCGACGATAGGTTGGCGAAAGCAGATAGGTCAGTCGTCCAAGCAATCCACCAAGCGCGTGAACGACACACAAGGGCAAGTTGCTGAATATTCGAAAAATGAAAACCATGCGACTCCGGGGGTTGAAACCCACCGTGAAAAGATTAATATTATGAGATCGCCGAGTTAAACAGACAACTTGCGGGGCGATTAATAAATGCCGCTAAAGCGTCACCCGCTCGTGGTCCGAAGCCGGTAACGCCGGACCCAAGGACCAACTGGAGTTACCATGAGCGAGTTTTTCTTCACCTCGGAATCCGTTTCCGAAGGCCACCCGGACAAGGTTGCCGACCAGATTTCCGATGCCATCCTCGACGCCATCCTGGCTCAGGACAAGCATTCCCGCGTTGCTGCCGAGACCCTGTGCAATACCGGCCTCGTCGTGCTGGCCGGTGAAATCACCACCAACGCCAACGTCGATTACATCCAGATCGCCCGCGACACCATCAAGCGCATCGGCTACGACAACACCGATTACGGCATCGACTACAAGGGTTGCGCCGTGCTCGTCGCCTACGACAAGCAGAGCCCGGACATCGCCCAGGGCGTGGACAAGGCCTACGACGACAACCTCAACCAGGGTGCCGGCGACCAGGGCCTGATGTTCGGCTACGCCTGCGACGAAACCCCGTCGCTGATGCCGCTGCCGATCTACCTGTCGCACCGCCTGGTCGAGCGCCAGGCCATGCTGCGCAAGGACGGTCGCCTGCCGTGGGCCCGCCCGGATGCCAAGTCCCAAGTCACCATCAAGTACGTCGATGGCAAGCCGTTCTCGATCGACACCGTCGTCCTGTCGACCCAGCACTCGCCGGACATCAGCCTCAACGACCTGCGTGAAGCAACCATCGAAGAAATCATCAAGCCGGTGCTTCCGAAGGAACTGATCAAGGGCGACATCAAGTTCCTGGTCAATCCGACCGGCCGTTTCGTGGTTGGCGGCCCGCAGGGTGACTGCGGCCTGACTGGCCGCAAGATCATCGTCGATACCTACGGCGGGGCAGCCCCGCACGGCGGCGGTGCTTTCTCCGGCAAGGATCCCTCCAAGGTCGACCGTTCCGCTGCCTACGCTGGCCGCTACGTCGCCAAGAACATCGTTGCCGCCGGTCTCGCCTCACGCTGCCTGGTCCAGGTTTCCTACGCCATCGGCGTGGCCGAACCGACCTCGATCATGGTCGACACCTTCGGCACAGGCAAAGTCAGCAACGAAACCTTGACCGCACTGATCAAGAAGCACTTCGACCTGCGCCCTAAGGGCATCGTCAACATGCTCGACCTGCTCCGCCCGATCTACCAGAAGACCGCCGCCTACGGCCACTTCGGCCGCGACGAACCGGAATTTACCTGGGAAGCAGTCGACCGCGCCAACCTGCTGAAAGCCGACGCCGGCCTGTAAATAAGTACAAGTGAATTGAAAAGGGAGCCACGACGGCTCCCTTTTTTCGTTAAAATCAACAAATATGCTCAAAAAAATTGCCGTCGAACACCTGCGCCTCGGCATGCACCTGCAAGCTTTTTGCGGCGCCTGGCTGGATCATCCGTTCTGGCGGACCCAGTTCGTCCTGTCAGACCCGAACGACATCAGCCTGATTCTCGAAAGCCCAATCCGGGAAGTCTGGATCGACGTTTCAAGAGGACTCGATCTGGCCAGCGGAGAGGCCGTGACCGAAGCCGAGATGATTCTGGTCGAAGAAATACCGCCAGCCCCCCCCGCCATTCAGGAAAAAACCTCGTTTGGCGACGAAGTGAAGCGCGCGGCAAAAATATGCGCCAAAGGCAAGGAAGCCGTCGTTTCGATGTTTCAGGAAGCGCGCATGGGGAAAGCCATTGAGGCAGAAGCGGCGGCGCCGCTGGTCGAGGAAATCTCGAACTCCGTCTTGCGCAATCCTGGCGCGCTGATCAGTCTTGCGCGCCTGAAAACAGCCGACGATTACACCTTCATGCACTCTGTCGCGGTCTGTGCCCTGATGATTGCACTAGCCCGCCAACTGGGGCTTGATGAGCAACAAACCCGCGATGCCGGGATGGCCGGCCTGCTACATGATCTTGGCAAGGCCATGATCCCGATGGACATCCTCAACAAACCGGGGAAACTGACCGACGAGGAGTTTGCCATCGTCAAGGCACACCCCGCCGAAGGCTACAAGCTGTTGCTCTCCGGCAAAGGGGTCAGCCAGATGACACTGGATGTCTGCCTGCACCATCACGAAAAAGTCGATGGCAGCGGCTATCCCGAAGGGCTGAACAGCGAAAGCATGAGCCTGTTTGCCAAAATGGGGGCCGTCTGCGACGTCTATGATGCCGTGACCTCGAACCGCCCTTACAAGGCAGGCTGGGACCCGGCCGAGTCGATCAAGCGAATGGCGGAATGGAAAGGCCATTTCGATCCGGTCATTTTTCAGGCTTTCGTCAAGAGTCTCGGCATCTACCCGGTAGGCTCATTCGTTCGCCTGGAGTCGGGCAAGCTGGGCGTCGTCACCGAGCAAGGGGAGCAATCCTTGCTCAAACCGAAAGTCAAAGTTTTTTTCTCGACCAAGTCGCAAGCCTATATCAAGCCTGAAACCATTGATCTGGCGCGCAGCGCCGAGAAAATTGCCGGCCGTGAAGATGCCGCCAAATGGGGCATCAAGGATATCGATCGCTACTGGGCCGGCGACAAAGTTTAAAACCGGTTTATAATCCGCAACCTACCGAGGGGCGCTGCAGGAGCGCGGTGACACCATCGCTCCCAGGCTCGGTTTAAAACGGCGCTCACTGATCAACCCTGCCGGGCGCAGGGGGCCGCCGGTGAGCAACAACGCCGTTATTCCCCTCCCCGTCACAGTTTATTTGGAGCTTACTGTGGCTGAATTCAAAGACTACGTTATTGCCGATCTTTCCCTTGCCGACTGGGGTCGCAAGGAAATCCTCATTGCCGAAGGCGAAATGCCTGGCCTGATGGCCATTCGCGAAGAATTCGCGAAGACCCAGCCGCTCAAGGGCGCGCGCATCACCGGCTCGCTGCACATGACCATCCAGACCGCCGTGCTGATCGAGACGCTGACCGCGCTCGGCGCCGAAGTCCGCTGGGCTTCCTGCAACATCTTCTCGACCCAGGACCACGCTGCCGCCGCGATCGCCGCGCAGAACATCCCGGTCTTCGCCGTCAAGGGCGAAACCCTGGTCGACTACTGGGATTACACCCATCGCATCTTCGAATGGGCCGACGGCGGCTACTCGAACATGATCCTCGACGACGGTGGCGATGCCACCCTGCTGCTGCATCTCGGTGCCCGTGCCGAAAAGGACATCTCCCTGCTCGCCAAGCCGGGTTCGGAAGAAGAAACCATCCTGTTCGCCGCCATCAAGGCCAAGCTGGCTGTCGATCCGACCTGGTACTCCGTGCGCCTGGCCCAGATCAAGGGCGTCACCGAAGAAACCACCACCGGCGTGCATCGCCTGTACCAGATGCACCAGCGTGGCGAACTGAAGTTCCCGGGCATCAACGTCAATGACTCGGTGACCAAGTCCAAGTTCGACAACCTCTACGGTTGCCGCGAATCGCTGGTCGACGGCATCAAGCGCGCCACCGACGTGATGATCGCCGGCAAGATCGCCGTCATCGCCGGTTACGGCGATGTGGGCAAGGGTTCCGCCCAGGCCATGCGCGCCCTGTCCGCTCAAGTGTGGGTTACCGAAATCGACCCGATCTGCGCCCTTCAGGCCGCGATGGAAGGCTATCGCGTCGTCACCATGGAATACGCTGCCGACAAGGCCGACATCTTCGTTACCACGACCGGCAACTTCCACGTCATCACGCATGACCACATGGCCGCGATGAAGAACAACGCCATCGTCTGCAATATCGGTCACTTCGACAACGAAATCGACGTCGCCTCGATCGAGAAGTACCAGTGGGAAGAGATCAAGCCGCAGGTCGATCACGTGATCTTCCCGGACGGCAAGCGCATCATCCTGCTCGCCAAGGGCCGCCTGGTTAACCTCGGTTGCGGCACGGGCCACCCGTCCTACGTGATGTCGTCCTCCTTCGCCAACCAGACGATCGCCCAGATCGAACTGTGGAGCGAAGCCGTCAAGGGTTCCAACAAGTATCCGGTCGGCGTCTACACCCTGCCCAAGCATCTCGACGAAAAGGTCGCCCGCCTGCAGTTGAAGACGCTGAATGCCCAACTGTCCGAGCTGACCGACGAGCAAGCTGCCTACATCAGCGTGCCGAAGGAAGGCCCGTACAAGGCTGACCACTACCGCTACTAAGATGCGCTTGCTCGCCATCTGGACCATCAACGCGCTCGCCCTGCTGGCGCTGCCGTATGTCGTGCCGTCGGTCCAGGTCGCGAGTTTTGGTACGGCTCTGATCGTCGCCCTGATACTTGGGCTGATCAATGCCGTACTGCGTCCGATACTGGTTTTGCTCACACTGCCGGTGACCTTGCTGACGCTGGGCTTGTTCATTTTCGTGATCAACGCCCTGCTTTTCCAACTCGCCGGCAGCCTCGTCGACGGCTTCAACGTTGGTGGTTTCTGGCCAGCATTGTTCGGCTCGATCGGCTACAGCCTGATTTCATGGCTGCTCAGTTCGCTGCTTTTCCCGCAAGGAAAACGCTGAATGCCGCGCGCCGATCAGCTGCTCGTCGAATCCGGCCTGGCTTCGTCCAGAACCGTTGCCCAACGCATGATTGCCGCGGGTCGCGTCAGCTGGTCAGGCGGCGTGATCAAGAAGCCGGCACTGGATTTGCCCCTTGAAACAGCGTTGACCGTAGCAAGCGACCCGGAAGACCGTTTCGTCTCGCGTGGCGGCCTCAAGCTGGCGGGTGCGCTAACGAAAAGTGGCATCTCGGTAACCGGCAAAATCTGTCTTGATGTCGGCCAGTCGACCGGCGGCTTCACCGATTGCCTGCTGCAATCAGGTGCGACACAGGTTGTTGGCGTCGATGTCGGGCACGGCCAACTGCATCAAAAACTGATCGGCGACACCCGCATTAACGCCATCGAAGGCATCAACTGCCGCGCCCTGAGCGCAAGCGACCTGGGTGCCGCTTGCCCAGCCCAAGGCTTCGATCTGATTGTCGGCGATGTCTCATTCATTTCGATGACGCTGATCCTGCCGCAGCTCCCCGCCTTGCTGGCCGATGGCGGCGACCTGCTGCTGCTGGTCAAGCCGCAGTTTGAAGTCGGCCCGGGCAATGTCGGGAAAAGCGGTATCGTCCGTGACCCGG
Source organism: Dechloromonas sp. TW-R-39-2 (assembly GCF_016864195.1). Lineage (NCBI taxonomy): Bacteria > Pseudomonadati > Pseudomonadota > Betaproteobacteria > Rhodocyclales > Azonexaceae > Dechloromonas > Dechloromonas sp. TW-R-39-2. The sequence goes on along the minus strand of NZ_CP045202.1, from coordinate 631,875 downwards.
CGCTTTATAGCGAAGTCGAAAACAAACTGCGCCAATCTGCCGCCACCCTGGGCCTCAAAGTCCGCGCCTGGCTGGACAGCCCAATTACCGGCGGTGATGGCAACCGCGAATTCTTCATCTGGTTGAACAAATGAACACAGAAATCTCCATCGAGTTTTTCCCGCCGCAAACGCCGGAAGGCATCGAAAAACTGCGGTCGACCCGCGCTGAACTGGCAAAACTGAAACCCGAATTTTTCTCGGTGACCTACGGTGCCGGCGGCTCGACGCGCGAACGCACTTTCAATGTCGTCAAGGAAATTGCCGCCGAAGGCTTCGATGCCGCGCCGCACCTGTCGTGCATCGGCTCAACGCGTGAAAGCATTCGCGAAATCCTCAACGAATATAAATCAGCCGGCATCAAGCGCACCGTCGCCCTGCGCGGCGACCTGCCGTCCGGCATGGCCGAAACCGGCGAATTCCGCTACGCCAACGAGCTGGTCGAATTCATCCGCGCCGAAACCGGTGATCATTTCAGCATCGAAGTCGCCGCCTACCCGGAATGGCACCCGCAGGCGCGCAGCCCGAAGGACGACATGGATGCCTTCGTGCGCAAGGTCAAGGCCGGCGCCAATTCGGCGATCACCCAGTATTTCTACAACGCCGACGCCTACTTCCATTTCGTCGAAGAAGCCAAGGCGCAAGGCGTCGATCTCCCGATCGTTCCCGGCATCATGCCCATCGTCGGCTTCACCAAGCTGGCGCGCTTCTCGGATGCCTGCGGCGCCGAAATCCCGCGCTGGATGCGTAAAAAATTCGAAAGCTTCGGCGACGACAGCGATTCGATCCGCGCCTTCGGTCTCGATGTCGTGACCGAACTGTGCGAGCGCCTGCTCAAGGGTGGCGCGCCCGGCCTGCACTTCTATTGCATGAACCAGTCGACGCTGACCACCGAGATCATGAAAAGACTCGGCTAAGGCCAATCCTGCGGTCGACGTTAAAAAACCCGCGAAATCGCGGGTTTTTTAACGTCCGGAAAAACTCAGGCCGCTTGTGTGACAACCACGCTCTGCGCCGGCATCGGTGCCGGAAAGCCAGCCTCGACAAGCGCCTCGCGGATCACTTTATTAGTATCAAAATAGACCTGCCAATAGTGGTCATTGTGGCAATAGGGACGAATGGCCAGCACCGGGCCAACCAGCGTGAAATCGAGGATTTCGACATCGACTTTCGGCTCGGCCAGCACATTCGGAATGGCCGCCACTTTCTCGCGCAACAAAGCCATCGCCGCCCGATGATCGGCCGCCCCGGCCAACTGGCATTTCAAATCGACCCGGCGAAACGGGTTGACCGTGAAATTCTGGATCGTGTCGCTGAACACCTTGTTGTTACCAATCACCGTCTGGACGTTATCCGGCGTATTAATCGTCGTGGCAAACAGCCCCAACTCCATCACCGTCCCGGTGACGCCACCGACCGTGACGAAATCGCCGACTTTCATCGGTCGCAGGACCACCAGAAAAGCACCGGCTGCAAAATGTGCCAGCAACCCTGACCAAGCCATGCCGATGGCAACCCCGGCAGCTGCGATCAAGGCGGCAAATGTCGTGGTCTGGATACCGAAGTAACCCAGGATGCCGACCACCAGCAAGACGTTCAGCGTCACCGTGATTACCGAGCCAAGATAACGCAGCACGGTCGGATCGACTTTCTGGCGCTCAAGCGACGCACGAACCATGTTCAGTACAAGACCGATCAGCCAGCGGCCGATCACCCAGAAAGCAATGGCAGCCAGAATTTTCAAACCGACATCGGTTGCCGTAGCGATAAAAATATCCTGATAACGTGAAACATCCTGCTCAGTCATTTTGCCTCTCCTGAAAATGGGCGTTTACCGACAAAAATCGGCAAAAAAGCCGGGGAATTCGATTCTATCCAGCCTTTCAGCAACGATGACGACCAGCCCCTCCGATTAAACAATTCTTCACATTGATGAAAATCCGTTGACGACTTCCCTACATCTCACTATAATTCGCGCTCCCTCGGCGGGTCGGTAGCTCAGTCGGTAGAGCAGCGGACTTTTAATCCGTTGGTCGCGAGTTCGAATCTCGCCCGACCCACCAGTCGTAAAGGTACCTTGGGGCGTTAGCTCAGTTGGTAGAGCAGCGGACTCTTAATCCGTAGGTCCACAGTTCGAATCTGTGACGCCCCACCAAGGAATTATTGCATCAAGCCTCGGTCGCAAACCGAGGCTTTTTGCTTTATGTCCTGCATCAGCGTACCTTGCAAGTGAACTTCATCCATGTACGAGCCTTGTTTACATAAAGGATTCTGAATGCACACCACTCAAGTCTGGGAACTCCTGAAAAAACACGGGCAATTGCTCGATCTGGAAATCGCAGTTGCAACCGGCATTTCGATTGAGGATGTCCGGGCATCGCTGTCCACCCTCTCTTCGCAGGGCGACATCTCGAAATGCAGCGTGACCAGCTACGTCAAGGGCAAGCCGATCGAAGGCTTCCAGTGCCGCGTGGCCGGCTATTTCCCGAAACCGGCCCCTGGCCGCAAGCCTGCCGCAAAATAAGCCAGCCGAAACAGGCTCGTCAGAGCACTTTGGCCTTCAGCGTTTTTTTCGGGTAGATATCGAAGCGACTTGAGCTCCCCTCAAGCGCATAGCCCGGTTTCGCCCCTTCAATGCAAGGCGCCTTGCGCGGCCGCTTGACCACGACCCGATGCGTCGCCAGGTCAAGCGCGGCCGCCAGCAGGCCTGCGGCATCGTCATCATCGCCCACCAAGGGCCGGAACAATCGCATCTCTTTCTTGACCAGCGCCGTCTTTTCCCGATGGGGAAACATCGGATCAAGATAAATCACTTGCGGTGATTCGTCCTTCCACGCCAGCATTTGAGCAATTGCATTGGCGTGCACCAGCCGCATCCGGCCGACAATCGGCCCTACCTCAGGATCGCCCGCCGCACGTCGCAGACCATCTTCCAACAAGGCTGCAACAACAGGATGACGCTCAATCAGGATGAGCGAACAGCCCAGGCTTGCCAGCACAAAGGCATCGCGCCCCAAACCGGCTGTTGCATCCAGCACTGCCGGACGTATGCCGGGTTGGACACCGACCGCCTTGGCGATCATCTGCCCGCTACCGCCCCCGAACAAACGCCGATGAGCCACGGCACCTTCGACAAAATCAATGCGCAATGCCCCGGGAGCCTGGGGAGCAAGCTCAACGAATTGCAGACCATTCGCTCCGAATTGCAATGCGAATTCGGCATCGCCCTGCACCGGCAGGGCAAGTCGCTCAGCCCAAAGCGACGCTTGCGCAGCAAATGCCGGCTCCAGCGCCTCTACACGGATCGAAGCGGACTGCGGCTCGCCACTCATGTCATCGCGCCGGTGAACAACGCGGTTAGCGGTCTTTACGACCGAATTTCTCTGCCAGTTCGTTGAGCTTTTCAGTCCGACGCTGCTCTGCCTTGGCCGCCGCCTCGACAGCCTTGCGCTGTTCGACCTGCTTCTTGAAGCGTTCACGCAGCAGCTCGGAAGCGTGCGTACGCTGCTCTTCGCTGACCTCACCAGCCGGCGTGCCGTCCAGATTGAAGCGCTGCGTCGCCTTTTCCATTTCCTTCAGATAACGGGTTGCCATCGTGTGGCTACGCATCGCCAGGCGCAGGGCTTTCTTTTCCAGCGTCGGCTGATCTGCCAGTACCTGACGGTCAATGCCAATCGCCAACGGGCTGTAATTGCGAAAAACGTCGTAGCGCACTTGCAGTTCCTTGAGCAACGCACGTGCATCGATGGTTTTTTCAGGCGTCGCCTGGGGGGTCGTTTCAGCAGTAGTCATGTTCGGGCAGCAAATTCTGATCAAGGCGCGAAGCGTAGCACGAAGCCCGCTCCACCCCGCTGGATAACAAGGTTTTATACAAGGTTTTTGCGGAACCAGGCCAACATGCGCAGCCAGCCATCCTCCGCTTCTGCCTTGCGATAGCTCGGCCGGTAATCGGCATGGAAGGCATGCGGCGCATTATCGTAAAGGTGAATCTGCGACGCACGTGCAGCAGGACTACCTTTCTCCAGCGCTTTTTCCATTTTTTCGACTGTTTCCAGCGGAATTCCAGTATCCAGCCCCCCGTAAAGCCCGAGCACGGGGGCTTTCAGTTCACCAACCAGATCGGTGGGATGAGCGGGGGTAAACTCATTGGCGACGCCAACCAGACGACCGTACCAGGCAACCCCGGCCTTGACGCGGGGATTGTGCGCACTGTACAGCCAGGTGATGCGCCCTCCCCAGCAGAAACCAGTGATCGCCAGCCGGTCGGTATCCGCCCCTTGCTGCGCCGCCCAGGCAACGCAGGCATCAAGGTCACTCATCACCTGTGCATCCGGCGTTTTGCCGGTGATATTGGCCATCAGTTCCGGAATGCTGGCATAACTACGCGGATCGCCCTGACGCGCGAAAAGCTCCGGGGCGATGGCGCAGTAACCGAGCTTGGCTAGACGCCGGCAAGTATCCTTGATGTATTCATGGACACCGAATATCTCGGAAACCACCAGCACTACCGGCGCCTTGGCAACACCTTGCGGCGCGGCACGGTAGGCAACCATTTCGCCATCTTTGACCGGCACCTTGACTTCACCGGCCTGCAGCCCGGCGATATCGGTATTGATCGCGGTCTGCGCCATCACCGGCTGAACCGCCAGAGCGAAACCCGCCCCCAGACTGGTCACGATGAAACTCCGTCGGTCAAAGGACTGGGCAGGAACAAGGCTGTCGAATTCCGGGGTCGTGTCTGGCATGGATGGGCTCCTGAAAAAGCATTACATCAAAACAATGTCGTATTGCTCTGATTTTTTTACACTTTAACGTTTAAATTCAATTGATTGCGTAAAAATCAATGGGTCGATCATGCGACCAGCTACCCATCTAGCTACCAAAAACGGGAGAGTACCCTCACAAGGCTCAATTGCCTGCAAACAAGCTGCGGTTTATATCGGCGCAATACACATGAGTCCAAGAACACTCACACTGTTAGCCGAAATCAGTGCTCAATTCAAGGCATGTTTTAACCCCTGAAATCTCCCCCTGAATTCTAACTTCAGCGAGAGGAAAATCCTCCTCACGATAAACAACCAAGGAACAACGGGGATAAACATGGTCCATCCCGATCTTTCCAATTTCGATCAACTGCCAGATGCCGCCAACGTCAGTGTCGAGATTGTCGCAGGTCTTTTCGGCTGCAAGGTCCCGACAATATGGGCCAGGCTGCGCCGCAAAGAAATTCCAGAGCCGCGTCGCTTTGGCTCACACACTCGCTGGAATGTAGGCGAACTCAGACAAGCCCTGAAAGGAGATGCAATCTAAAAAATAGCACGTTGTTCAATCACAACAAAGGAGAAAGCAAGAGTAGCAATTCGGAAGCAACCCCAATCGGAGACGAGGGCCCCGTCTCAATTGGATCAATACATCACAGAAAGCGTTGCACGAGTGCACACGCTCTCCAATCGCATTCAATTTGAGGTCCATATATGTATCCAAGCTTTTCTCAACCGCTCAGCGCATCGCTGGCACCTCTCACGCAATCATCTGGATATGGTGCAAGTCAGTTCGAACATGCAGTATTCCCAACTCAACAACTCGGCCCAAAACTTGAAGCCCTGATTTTTGAAATACACAATGAAACCGGCGCATCCATATCGGCAATCGCTAGCGCGTTGATCGCCGTGATCACCTTGGTGTGCCAAGGCCGCATCCGTATCAAAAAGCGCCATCAATTAGTTTCCCCAGTAAGCCTATGGTTCATTGGCATTCTTCCCCCCGGCGAGCTGAAGACCTCAATCGTTAAGCGACTGCTTAATGGCGTTGAGAAATTCGTCGAAGAGCAATCCGAAGTCCATGCAGTTCAGATGCAGCAATTCGATGCCGCCATTTGTGCCTGGCGTGCCGAAGGTAAAGGCATTTTGAGTGCCATCAAGAAAAAATCGGCTGCCTTCGAGCCGATCGAGGCAGAACAAGCGCAGCTTCAGGCTCATGCATTGCGGAAGCCCCAAAAGCCGAAACGCTTCAAACTGATCCACGAAAAAATGAGTACAGAAGCATTGCACAAGAACCTGAGTGAATGCTTTCCGACAACCAGTCTGATTTCTGATGATGCTGATCGTGTCTTTAGAAGCCGTGGGATGTCGGATATGGCCACACTGTGCAAAGCCTACGACGGATCAGATCTCATTTCCGATCGCAGTATCGAGGGCGAATTGATCGCGCGAGACCCTTGCCTAACTCTCCTACTACTCTCCCAGCCAGAGCCGTTTGCAGCTTTTTTAAACGGCAAAGGCGCAATGGCAGACGGTATCGGTTTTACGGGGCGCAGTTTCATCATTGCACCGGCTCCAACTGCTGGATATCGCTCCGTCGTTTATTCCAAATCCGCCTCAGACGAAGTACTGAACGAGTTTTATGGCCGTTGCATCGCCATTTTGAAGAGCCATATAGGGGATGACCCAACTGAGATGCGGCCGAAAATCGAACTGAGTTTTTCGAACGAGGCACAGGCTCGCTGGGAAGCCGCGTTCGACAATATTCAGGTCGACATGCGTCCTGGCGGACTACTTGAGAATGACAAGGACTTCGGTGCAAAGCTGGCCGACAAAATTGCTCGCGTAGCCGCGCTGCTTCATTTTTTTGAAGGCGCAGAGGACACGATTCCACTCTCGACGCTTGAACGCGCAATCTCGATTTGCCAGTGGTACACCCACGAGTTTGTAAGGTTTTTTGCGAAACCCGTCGAACTACCTGAAGAGCAGCAAGATGCTAATCGATTGCTGTATTGGTTCGCCAACCATCTTCGAACGGGTGGGAAATTTGAAATCAAGAAAAATGATGTTCGGCAATACGGTCCGAATCCGCTTCGCAACATCATGCGCCTCAATACTGCACTGCGCCTGTTGTGGTCGATGGGCTACGCCTGTGAAGGCAAGATCGACGGAGAAAAAGGTGCCTTCATCTTCCTGAACCAGCAGTATTTCACGCCAGGCCAGGTTCAACTTCTTTGTTCTCAGCCCAAATATTAAGAGAGAGACTCGCAAAACCCTGCTATTTCCTGCTTTTTTTGGGAATAGCAGGGGTTTTTATGTATTGCTTAAAAAAATTGGCCTGTTTTCGCCAACTCCAGCCCACAAAATCAAGCCAATGCTACGCTCCTGGAAGCATGGCTGAACAGCCCCCCATACCCTGTCAGACCCAAACGTTAATGGTGGCGGTATCAGCCTCAGACTCTCCGCTACCCACTATAGAGCACATCCCAGATTGCCACGAACACCACATTCATTGACGCAAAGGCGATCTAATCTCACACCCAGCCGGACATGATCCGGCTTTTTTGGCTTCGGATATTCAAGGGGAGTCAACGCCCCTCGGCGGCCTTTTAGACTGCATTTTTGTCGCGCTTGCCTACGGCGACGACCAGCACGACCAATCGACCATCCAGCACTTCGTAGACGAGCCGGTAGCCGATACTGCGCAGCTTGATTTTGTAGCGATCAGGGTGCCCCGACAACTTGGCGGAGGGTAGCCGTGGCTCAACTAAGCGCTCAGCCAGCTTTTTCTTGAACTGAGCCTTGATCGAGCCATCCAGACGCTGCCATTCGGACAAAGCCTCTTCAAGAAACTCAAGCTCATAGCTCATCGAGTTTGACCTTCACTCGCTTCTGGCCTGCACGAGCATCCGCAATAGCATTCAATTCCAAATCTTCCAGGCGATCCATCAAGCTCTCGAATGCGCGAGCCGGAATGCAATAGAAAGCTGGCTCATTCCTATTCAGGATCGCCACTGGGAAGCCTTCTCCCGCTGCAACCGTACCCATAGGGTTGCGTTTTAGCTCGGAAATGCTTGCTGCCGTTTCAGACAATATTTGGTGGGCCATATCTGCCTCCTACTCTAGTTAGCACCAATGGTAGCACTTTTACAAACACCATTCAGAGTGCTTTGAGCAGCATCACTGACAAGTGGTTCCATGCAACGAGATCCCGCCATGCGCTCTCGGTATTTTTTTACCGCTAACACCGATAACTATGAGGTGTAGCCGGACATAAAAACCATCGGCACAAGGGAAGACCGATCTTGACCATCGATTGCTTCCCGAGTGTTTCGATCGCCTCATATTTAGGCGCGCATTTCTTATTAGATTAATTAATCAATATTTATTTATATATTTACCATGACAATCATTAATCAACCTATCCCTACTCCTATCGATCCGATCAACCCCACCATGAGTGCTCTCGACACTCATAACATGGAGTCACTACCGACATCATCCAAGCAGCCTTCCGTATCTGCCTACTCGCTGGATACCTGATCTGCCGTTGATCCTCCGCTAATCAAAACAGGAGGGAAAATAATTCCCTCCTGGTTCATTTGGCAGTCCGATTATCGGCCAAGGACTAAACCGCTCGCGCGGTAGGGTCCATGCTCAACCGTAGCACGCAGCTCTGGCAGGCAAGAGGTTTGTATCGTGCTGGCAATTGCCGATGTTGGAAATGAGGCATTTCCGCCTCGTTCTGACAGGAGCCAGCCATGGAAACCCGGAATCCGAGTATCAGCCCGTTACGCCAGCGCATGATCGAGGACATGCGGATGCGGAAATTTGGCGAGAAGACGCAATACCAGTACGTTCGCGCAGTCCGGCAATTTGCCAAGTACCTCCGTCGATCCCCCGAAACGGCCAGTGTTGAGGAACTACAGAATTACCAGTTGCATCTGGTCGACCATGGAACGTCGCCGGCGTCGCTGAACGCTGCGATCCGCGGGTTGAAGTTCTTCTTCGGCGTCACCCTGGACCGCCCGGAGGCGATGGCCAAGATGAAACCGGTCCATCTGCCGCGCAAGCTACCGGACATCTTGAGTCCCGACGAGGTAAAACGCTTGATTGCCGCCGCCGGCAACCTGAAACACCAAACCGCCCTGGCCCTGGCCTATGCGACCGGGTTACGGGTCAATGAAGTGGTCCACCTGAAGGTCAGTGACATTGACAGCCAGCGCATGACCCTGCGGGTCGAGCAAGGCAAAGGACAGAAGGATCGCTACGCCTTGCTATCACCGGTGCTCCTCGAACGGTTACGCGTCTGGTGGCGGGTCGCCCGTGCCCAAGGCAAGATGTTGGACGGTGGCTGGCTATTTCCGGGCCTGGACCCGGTGGACCACCTCAGCACTCGCCAACTCAACCGAGCCATCCATGCAGCCGCCGACGAGGCCGGCATCGACAAGCGCATTTCGATGCACTCCCTGCGCCATGCTTTCGCCACCCACCTGCTCGAGCAGAAGGTCGACATCCGCTTGATCCAGGTACTGCTCGGCCACAAGAAACTGGAAACGACAGCCCTGTATGCTCAGGTCGCCACCGACATCCTGCGCGAGGTCGTCAGTCCGTTGGAGCGGCTGAACACGGCGTAGCGCCGCCATGGGCGACAGTGGCGCCCGCGCGGCAGTGCTGGAAATGGTCGTACCGGAAACCGGCGCTGATGTCGCCAGCGCATCATTCGACATGCAGATGTTCGTCGGGTGCCGCGGGCGAGAACGGACGCTCAGTGAATGGAAATCGCTCATTCAGGCCGGCGGGCTGGCGCTCGAAGAAGTCGTTGGGCTGCGCTCGCTCGGCAGCATTCTGGTCCTGCGCTCTACCTGAACAATCGGCAGCTTCCAGAAATTGGCATGACGTCTCGTTGCACGCCCGTTTCGCGGAAGCTGCCATGGATCTACGACTTCAGAGGCAGGTAGATATCGGTCACCAGTTCATGCTCAGGTGTTTCCGGCATCAAGTTGAGGTAATGGAAATAGAGCGGAAAATCACGCAGCTCCTCGCCACTCTCCGGTAACCAGTTGCGGTAGAGCGGGTAGATACTCTCGCCAATCCTAGTGTGGGAGCCGTTATGCCGCACCCGCGCGCAACGGCCGCCGGGAATGTATTTCGTGATCACGCCCTGCGGGTTGGCCGGCACCTCGTCATGCACTTCTCCGCAGATATCGAACCGGAAGTCTGCAGGTTCGCAGGTGTCCGGGTTGTCGTAGACAATGCCGAAGGACCGGCTGCTGTTCTTTGGCGAAAGACCGCTCGCCTTTCGCCAGTCAATGAATTGGCCGACAGAGTCATTGACCCTTTCCGTCGGGCCGCGATGCTCCATGACGGCGACACGGGTGGTTTTAAAATCGACGATCTCGACTTGCACGGTTTGTTTCCTTTCCGGGATACGGAAGCGATAGCGGTCATGCCAGGATTCCCAGTCCGGTTGCCGCCTGAATGCGGAGGGCGACTGGCCGAAGGTGTTCCTGAAGGCGCGCGTAAACGATTCCGGGTTTTCGAAGCCGGCGTCCAGGGCGATGTCGATGATTTTGTCCTGGCGACTGAAAGCGAGCCGATAACTGGCCTGCCGCAGACGCAGCAACTGGATGTAACGACCAACGCTGGTACCGACGTATTCGGCAAATTGCCGATGGAAGTGAAACTTGGAGAAATTGGCGACCTGGCTCAGAAGTTCCGTGCTCAGCGTTTCGCCCAGGTTGGACTCGATATGGTCGAGCACTTTCGCGAAGCGCCTTGCGTATTTTTCAGCCTGTGTGTTGCTCATCTTTAATCCTCGGTTCACAGCGCACACTATGCGCGGGACGCGCCGACAAATCCTGACCGCAATTGCTCTATCTACCGGCGAATCTTCAATGGGCAGGAAGCAGTTGCGCGAGTTTGCCCAGGATGATGGTTTCCTGTTGCTTGACGACAGCGTTTGGCTCCGCTTCCGCCCGATGCAGTAGCGGGCCTATGCTGGGCAGTTCCGGCATGCCTGACAAAATCTGCAGATTGCCCGGCAGACCGGCCGGGTCAGGATCGTGATGCCGAACCCAGCTCCACCGCTGCCAATATTCCGCTCAGGCTGGCGCTGGTATCGGCCAGGGGCGGACGGTCGCCTGTCTTTATCAGCACCCATTTGAATGACTGGTTAGGCTGATACCCGCCGCAACGCCTACACGATAAACTCTGATACATCAGTTCCTTAAGTATCGCTCAGTGCATAACAAAAATTGAAAGAATAACCAATATGGGTTATGCCAAGGATGCTTGAACTTGGGCTGAAAATATCTTCGGTAGGCGGACTCAACAAGCAACGGAAACCCGTCTTGGCTTTAAGCTTGCGTTAAGATTAGTTGACTATATTGGTTGGGTATTGCACCCATGAAATAGGAGACCCGATGAAAACCATATTCGCCGTAGTTCTGACTGCCATTGCGCTTGGAGCTTCGCCCAATATCCTCGCAGCTGAAAGTGCCGCACACAACCATAGCCATGGGAGTGTCGAACCGACAAAGCTCCACCTTAACGTTGGAAAAAAATGGGCAACTGATGAGCCGCTGCGTCAGGCTATGAACGACATCAATCAAGCGATGGCGAAGGCAATACCGGCGATTCACAAGAATCAATACGGCAACGACGACTATCAAGCATTAGCGACGACAATCAGTGAAAAGGTGGCCTATGCAATTCAGAATTGCAAACTCGAGCCCCAGGCTGATGCGATGCTTCACTTGGTTATTGCAGACCTGATGGAAGGCGCCGAGACCATGAGAGGAAAAACTTCAAAGTCGCGCCACGATGGCGCGGTGCAAGCACTTGAAGCTCTGAAGGCATATGGAAAATATTTCCAGCATACGGGTTGGAAAGCCGCCAAAGGCTGAAGAATCATGATGCGCCAGGGATGAACTCTGATTAACTAGTCATCTGCAAATGGTTAGCCACCAATACTTGCGGCCAGGAGAGGCGGGCAAAACGGGCGCAGCATCTGATTTCGCTTGAAATAGGGCATTGTCTGCCCGCCTATCTGAGACTCAGCTCAGAGCCTGGCCTTTTTCTTCAAAGGTTTTGCCATCGCGAATGTGGTAAATCCGCTTGAAGGTAGGAATGATTTTCTCATCGTGGGTCACCACGATGATGGCCGTATTGAACTGCAGCGCCATCTGGTTGAGGATGCGCACGACACTCAAGGCGCGTTCGCTGTCCAAAGGTGCGGTCGGCTCATCGGCGAGGATGACGGGCGGCTGATTCGCCAGGGCCCGGGCAATTGCCACGCGTTGTTGCTCCCCGCCCGACAGTTGCGACGGTTGGGCTTTGGCGCGGTGCCCGACATCCAGTGCTTCAAGCAACTCCAGCGCGCGCTTTCTTGATTCACCATTCGGCCTGCCGGCCAGCATGGGTAACAAGGCTACGTTGTCGATAACATCGAGAAATGGAATCAGATAGGGGGCCTGAAATACGAACCCAATCCGGTCGCGGCGCAAGGCGCGCAGGTCGGGAATTTTCCAGCCATTGTCGTAGATGACCTCGTCACCCAGCGTCATCTTGCCGGTAGTCGGTTCTATTACCGCGCCCAGGCACTTGAGCAGGGTGCTTTTTCCGGAACCTGAGGGGCCAATCAATCCCACCACCTCCCCGGGGGCGACGGTCATATTGACGTCTTTCAAGGCGTCGACCGCGGTATCGCCCTCGCCATAGCGCTTGCTCAAGCCTTCGATGCGAATGCCGAAACCGTCCATCTCATCCTCCAATGGCGGTGGCCGGGTCTACGCGCAGGGCAGCCCGAATCGCCAGCGTGCTGGCCAGCGCACAAATGACCATGACCACGACAAAGCCGCGCGCTGCATCGCCTGGCTCCAGCAGAACATACTTGGGAAAGAATGGCGCCCAGGCAGTGGCCGAAACCTTGCCGACGAGAAAACCGATAAGCCCCAGACCCAGTGCCTGCTGAAGAATCATCCCGGCAATGGTCCGGTTACGCGTGCCAATCAGCTTCAACACGGCAATCTCGCGAATCTTGCCCAAAGTCATCGTGTAAATAATGAAAGCGACGATGGCCGCGCTGACCACCGCAAGAATTACCAGAAACATCGCGATTTGCCTGGCCGAGGTGGCAATCAGCTTCGCCACCAGAATCTCTTCCATTTGAACCCGGGTGAAAGCCTCCAGGTGCTTCCAGCGCCTGACATCATTTGCGACAGTCTCGGGCTTGCTTCCTGATGCCACCTGAACCAGCACGGCATTGACGTTGCGATTCGCGTTCTGCGATGCCTGGATGGCCTCGAGCAAACCCGGCACGCCCGGGCGATTCAATGTCGGATTGGCCGTTGTTCTTGCCCGCTCATTGAGGATGGCATCGTTGTCCTTCAGGAACTGTGCCTCCTGTGCATCCTTCAGCGGAATGAAGACCATGGGGTCGCCGCCGGACGAAACCATGCGTTTGGTCAGGCCGACGACCCGGTAGTCGTGCCGACGAATCCGAATGCTATCGCCCAGTTGGAACCCGGTTTTGACGTCGGCGACGGCCTCGTAATGGTTACGGGTAATGTGACGTCCGGCAATCAGGTAGCCGGGCTCTCCCGGCTGCCCTGGCTCGAAACCTACAACCATCGCACGCACATCGGTATTGTCCAGACGAACCTGCATGGTCAGATAAGTCACGTTGGCGGCGCGAGCCACGCCCGACAGGCTGAGCATTGAACGGTACACGTCATCATGGATGCTCGAGGACTCCGCATAAGGCCCCTGCGTGTCCTGCTGAACGACCCACAAGTCAGCGCCACTGTTGTTGAGCAGCGCCTTGGCATCATCGACCATACCTCGATAAACTCCGGCCATGGTCAGCGTCACGCCAATCAGCAAGCCAAGACCGATTCCGGTCAACACGAACTTCGACCAGGAATGCAGGATGTCGCGCCCGGCCAGACTTATCACTGGCGTTGTCCTGCCAGTTGTTCGACAACTTTGACACGGCTACCTTCAGACAGCTCGCGCTCGCTGAAAACGATGATTTCGTCACCTGCGCCAAGTCCTTCCAGTACCTGCACCGCACCATCCAGGGTGCTGGTGCCGAGTTTGATGGCGACAAAGACGGGCTTGCCATCGCGTAGTTTCCAGACACCAGAACCCTCAGGCATTTGTTTGATGGCTGCATTGGGCAGTGTCAGGCCAGATTGATTGGCTGCCGTTTGAACGGTCACCTCGGCCATCTCGCCAATGCTCAGGCCAGGAGGAATCTGGTCGAAGGTAATCAGGGTGATGCGCTCCTCGGTCACGCTGTCACTGACCGGTTCAATCCTGACTACCTTGCCGGTTAATGGCATTCCCGGATTGCTGCGCAGGGCAATGCTTGCGGCTTGTCCAGCAGCCAGGCCGCGGGACCGCCCCTGGTCCAGCCGGACCTTGACCCAGAGACTGCTGGGCTCTATCAACTTGAGCACTGATTGCCCTGCAACGACTGTCGAGCCAGCTTCAGCATCACGGCTGGTCAGCACGCCGTCAACGGGTGCGACCAGGCGCAGGTTATTCCGTTGCTGCCGTAAAGCATCCTGGTCGGCCTTCAGGCGGATGACTTCCTGCCGGGCACTTTGCAGGTTGGCATCACTTGCATCGACGGCTGCCTGAGCCGATGTCAGTTCCTGTTGTTTGCTCTCAACTGCACTCGGGCTGACGAAATGCTTATCGCCGAGGTCGCGATAGCGTTTCGCATTCAAGCTGGCAATCATCTGGCGGGCCAGAACATCCTTGCGCTGAGCGTCAGCCGCCAGAACCGCGCTGGATGCCCGGGCGTATGAGGCTTCAAGCGAACGTAGTCGTTCGTCCAGGTCGACTGGGTCGATTTCTGCCAGCAGTTGCCCGGCCTTGACCTGTTCACCCACATCGACATGAACTGCTTTGACGCGACCAGCAGCGGTGGGGCCAATAAAATAGCTGCGTCGCGCTTCGACTGTGCCAATGCCGAACAGTGATGACGACAGGCTCCCGGTTTCGACCCGAGTGATGGTGACCTTGGTTGGCGCCAGTGGGCCTGACCGGGCGACGACAAAACCAAATCCGAGCAGAAGAAGCACTGCAAAAGCCACCAGGCCAAACTTGCGGCTGAGAAAACCATTTAGCTTCATGACTTGACCCCAAGGGCGGCAAGATAAAGGTCCAGAACGCCGACCGCCTGTTGCTCCATCTGCTCGGTGTGTCCGCTGAGCATGGTTTGAATGACCAAGCCCTGAATGGCCCCAAGGAACAGGGCTGCCGCCGCTGCGCAATCGGCATCGGCGCGTATCAACTTCGCCTCAATAGCCGCGGCCAGGGTTTGGGAAAGGGTTTGCCGATAGCGCTGCATGATTTGCTGAACCCGCTGCTTGACGGGGGATGAAGCAGGTTGCTGAAGCTCGCCAAAAATGAGGCGAGGCGCTCCAGGGTGTGCTTTGGCAAAGCCGACGTGAGCCATGAACATGGCCTTGAGGGCAGTCAGCGCATCAGGGGAGCGCTCCTTGGCAGCCAGTAGTTCGAACATCAAATGCTCATCTATCCATTCGACCACGGCCAGGCGGATAGCTTCCTTGGTGGCGAAGTGCCGAAAAAGCGCACCCTGAGTAACCCCCATGGCTTTGGCAATGTCCGTGGTCGTTATTTCAGCAGGGCTGCGCTCGGCCGAGAGCTGAACCATGGTGGCGATGATTTCTGCCTGGCGTGACTCGGTGGATTGACGAGGGTTGATAGACATGGGCACTTGTAAGTATTAAATTACTTACTAGTATAAGCGCCTAATTCATATTTTCCTAATATGCTTCACGTAGCGTGCAACCCAAGGTGACCTATCGCTTACCTGGATTTGTTGACATGGCACCAGGGCATCAAGCTAATTCAAGAGTGCACGTCAAAGTGTTACCAGAAAATCGTACGCCAGTTCCAGTTTTGATTCAAATCAAACTATCATTTGCGCATTGTCATTTGCCTCGGGACGAATATGCGCGACCACAAGTTAATCAGCCTCGAAAGCCATCTGGCTCACTTGCCCCTGTTTGCTGGCATGGCTGCCTGCGATATCGAACACATTGCCAGTTGCTCCAAGCTTATCCACGCGCAAAAAGGCGATGTACTCTTTCGTGCCGGAGATGCTTGTACGGGCTTTCATCTTCTGGTTTTCGGCCAGGTCAAACTAGCATTCACATCATCTCAGGGCAACGAGAAGATTGTGGAAATAATTCAGCAGGGTCAAAGTTTTGGCGAAGCCATTATGTTTTTGGACCGGACCTATATTGTCTTTGCTCAAGCGTTGCAGGATTCGATGCTGATTCATGTCCCCAAGGAAGCCATACTGAATGAGTTGGAACACGACTACGGCTTTACCAAGAAGATGCTAGCCGGGTTGGCAAAACGCACACACGACTTGATGACGGACGTCGAAGCCTACTCGTTGCAGTCGGCCAAGCAGCGAATTATCGGATATCTGATGACTGATGTGCCTCAGGCAGCAATAGACACAGACAAACTGGAGTTTGAGCTCACTGTAGGCAAAGGGGTCATTGCCTCACGCCTCAACATCACTCAGGAACACTTCTCCAGGGTTTTGCACGACCTGTCGGATAGCGGGCTGCTTGAGGTGCATGGCAAGAAAATTCGGATTCCGAGCGTGTCCAAACTCCTCAAAACTCAAGACAACCCGTAGCGGTGAGAGCATCGCTAGTAACCACTGAAGGCTGTTCAGGGTCGAGGGCTGTTCTTCGTTACGGCAACTAGTTGGTATCGGCTAGGAGCCGGCCAGGAACTGCCGGTGAGCTATGTACGGTGGGCTGACTGCCTTAAGCAAACAACCGACATCGTCCTTCACAGTTAATACGGTGGCAGAGCACTGATAGAACGAAGTATGTTGCGCGTAATTTCTTGCCGCTTTGAGAGGTCATTCAGTCTGTTGGGCGTATCGATGTTCAGCGCAAAAAATACCGGTCCGGTTGGCCACTCGACCCAGCCTACCCACCAGCCAACCTTTCCACTCCAGCCGGTCTTAGCCCGCAATATCCAATCACGACCTGCCTCATTCACCATCACGTCCTTGATGAGCCGCTGATGCTCGACCGGGAATGGCAGTTCATTACGATAGAGATGACGCAGGAACGATATTTGTTCATTTGCCGAAATTGCTAGGTCGCCTTCGACCCAGAAAGGTTTGCCGCCTCCCGCAACTGCGTTGCCATACGCAATCTTTCGCATGTACTCAGTCTCACGCGCATCGCCAAGCTGCCGAGCAAATCGTTCGTAGACCCAGACAGTCGAATTACGCATCGCGGAGCGTAGGTTTTGGTCCTCATTCCACGCCTTTATCGAACGCTTGATGCCATCCCAGGGAATTACCTGGAACTCATCACGGAGAATTCCCGCGTCAAGAGCAAACAAGCTATGAGGAATTTTGAAGGTTGAAGCCGGCGAGTAGCGACGCCCCGCGCGCTCCGAGTCGTAAACGAAAGCCACTTCCTTCCCATTGCGGTTGTCTAAGACAACGATGGTGCCGTGCACCTCGGCTGTAGTAAAGAAACTGGACCAGTCTGCGCGCTCTTGTGAAGCAGACGCAGCAAGCGTCCTAAACGCAAGGACAATTGATAGCGAAAAGAGAATTAGGCTACGTCGATTCATCGCACTAATTGTAGCCGTCTAGCCAAGCTTGAATGACTGGTCTGTGCTTGATTGCAGCCGTGCTGCCTGAGAACTGTAACCGGCTGCAATGGGTCGTGAGTACTCAGTAGCGACTGGCCGCTTCCGGGAATTGGGTTTTTACTGACCGCTTTCCGACCATCAATTCGAAGAGGCAAACTGTCGCAAACCGACGCTTTGCCGACATGGTGGCTACTCGGTAACAGCCGTTCAGCCATACTCAATTTATGCGAGCTGGAATGCTACGAAGCGGCCGTTCTGGATATCTCAATACTGGGCTGCCCGTTGGCCAACACCAGTTCCCTTGAATCGTTTTTTTCGCCTCTGGTATGGCGTTGAATATCTATTCACTTAGCAGCTTGATTGTTATCAAGACTAAATTCTTCCGAAGACAGCCTCAATTGGTGCCTTCATTACCCCTTGATCTTGATCAAAGCAGCAAAGCCAAGGCTTGCGACAGTGCCGATCCTTATTCAAATTTTGAGAGGGTCAAGGGAGTCATGATTTCAACAAAATACAAACGCAGTAGCTTGATGGCATTGCCGCTTCTGGCGGCGCTTGTCCAGTTTGCCTTTGCCGAAACACCGGCCGCGCACGGCGACGGCGCGATGCGCGACTACCAGTCAGCGGGTGGTTCGCCGCTGGCTGACGTGAAGATGCATCAGGACATCAATCCGCTAGCCCCCAAGATGTCGGAACCCGAGTTCGACAAAGCCAAGCGTATCTTCTTCGAACGTTGTGCCGGCTGTCACGGGGTGCTGCGCAAGGGCGCGACAGGCAAGCCGCTGACCCCGGATATCACTATCGAAAAGGGGCTGGAGTATCTGAAGGTCTTCATCAAGTATGGCTCGGCCGGTGGCATGCCGAATTGGGGCACGTCCGGCATCCTGACGGACGATGAAGTCGATCTGATGGCTCGCTACATCCAGCAGACGCCGCCAGCGCCGCCGGAATTCGGCCTGAAGGAAATGGAAGCATCGTGGAAAGTCATCGTTCCGGTTGAGCAGCGTCCGAAAAAGAAGATGAACAATCTCAACCTTGAGAACCTGTTCTCCGTCACCCTGCGCGATGCCGGCGAGATCGCCCTGATCGACGGCGACAGCAAGAAGATCGTCAGCATCCTGAACACTGGCTACGCCGTCCATATCTCGCGCATGTCGGCTTCTGGCCGCTACATGTTCGTGATCGGCCGCGACGCCAAGATCAACCTGATCGACCTGTGGATGGAAAAACCGGACACAGTCGCCGAAATCAAGGTCGGCATGGAAGCCCGCTCGGTTGAAAGCTCAAAGGCCAAGGGTTACGAGGACAAGTACGCGATTGCCGGCACCTACTGGCCGCCACAGTTCGTGATCATGGACGGCGATACGCTCAAGCCGCGCAAGATCGTCGCCACCCGCGGCATGACCGTCGGCACCCAGGCTTACCATCCTGAGCCGCGCGTTGCCGCCATCGTTTCCTCGCACTTCAACCCGGAGTTCTTCGTTAACGTGAAGGAAACCGGCATGGTCTATTCGGTCGATTACCGCGACCTGAACAACCTGAAGATCAAGATGATCGAAGCGGCGCCTTTCCTGCATGACGGCGGTTTTGAGTCGACGCATCGCTACTTCATGGATGCGGCCAACGCCTCCAACAAGATCGCGGTCATCGATACCAAGGAAGGCAAGCTGGAGAAACTGGTCGAAGTCGGCAAGACCCCGCACCCCGGTCGTGGCGCCAACTTCATCGATCCCAAGTTCGGGCCGGTGTGGGCAACGGGGCACCTCGGCGACGACAGCATCACGCTGATCGGCACCGATCCGAAAAAGCATCCGGACAATGCCTGGAAGGTTGTCCGCACGCTGAAGGGGCTGGGCGGCGGTTCGCTGTTCCTGAAAACGCATCCGAAGTCGAAGAACCTGTGGGTCGATACCACGCTCAATCCGGAAGCCGGTGTCAGCCAGTCGGTGGCGGTGTGGGATATCAACAACCTCGAAAAAGGCAATGAGCTAATTCCGATCGGCGAATGGTCCGGCATCAAGGATGGTCCGAAGCGCGTTGTCCAGCCGGAGTACAACAAGGCCGGTGACGAAGTCTGGTTCTCTGTCTGGAACGGCAAGGACCAGGAATCGGCCATCGTGGTGGTCGATGACAAGACGCGCAAGCTGAAGGCCGTCATTCGTGATCCGAAGCTGGTCACGCCAACCGGCAAGTTCAACGTCTTCAATACGCAGCACGACGTCTACTAAGACTAAAGAGGGGGCATCGCTCCTCCGAGAGAGGAGTTACGCCCCCTTTTCTTTTTGCTTAGCATGAGGTCAGGAACAACTTAAGGAAATCCTCTCCAATTGAACGCCCGCTTTAAAGATCCGTATCGGGCTCAGCGCGAACTGCTCACCGGCAGCAGGTTCTTTGCCGGATTGCCGACCGTTTTGCTCAACGAGCTGGTCGAGGCGAGCCGCCTGATCGAACTTCCGGCCAACCAGGCACTATACGAAGCCGGCGACCCGATCCGCGAAGCGCACCTGCTGTTCAACGGCAGCATCAAGCGTAGCACCAGCATCCCCGGCGGCGCCACCAAGGTCATCGAACTGGTGCAGAGCGAGCAACTGCTGAGCTTGGGCGAACTATTCGGCGCCACGCACTACGCTTCGACTTGTTGCTGCATCACGCAGACCCTGCTGGTCGCGATCGATATTCGTAAACTACGAGAGGCCACCGAGAATCACCGCGAATTTGGCATGCGCATCATTACTGCCTTGGCCCGCCGTCAATTCGCGATTGAGTTCGATATCACCAGCCACCATTATGGTCTGACCGGAGCCCAACGCTTACTCGACTACCTGCTTGAATCGGCGGGAGAAAAAGCCAATATGGCGGGTGAAACGACCATCGTTCTCAAGGCCAGCAAAAAAGTGATCGCGGCGCGCATTGGCATGACGCCCGAGTCTTTCTCCCGCAATCTGCGCGAACTGAGCGACAACGGCGTTCTTGTCGTCGATGGCCGCAAAGTCCATATCCAGAATGCTGCCCTGCTCGATACAGTCGGCGGCGACAACGGGCAGAGGCTGAATTTCTGCAGAAAACGCAAAGGCAACGCGCTCGATGCCGAGACTCCGCTGTCGGCTGGCGCGCTGATCAACATGTGCGGTCGCCTGCGTGTGCTTTCGCAGCGCATGGCCATCGCGTGGTACATGATCGTTTCGGCGATTGCTCCACACAAGGCACTGGTCAAGCTCAACCAGTTGGAGAAGGAATTCGAGCGCAACCTGGCCCGTCTTGAAAAGCTAGAGCTGGCCGCTGAGTTCGCCGAGAAACTCGCGCTGATCAAAGCTTTGTGGCCGCGCTATCAACAACTGATGCGTGGCGACGAGTTATCCGCACAAAAAGTTGAAGATGTATTCGACCTGAGCGAGGAGTTGCTTCAAGCAACCGATGTACTGACTGGTCATGCGGCTGATCTGGGCGGACTCCCTGCGGCGCATTACGTCAACATGGCCGGCCGCAACCGCATGCTGTCGCAGCGCATCGGCAAGTTCTTCCTGTTTCGCGAGTGGCCTAGTCTGGACGAAAAAATTGCCGGGCTGACGCCACCTTCCTGCCTGGAGTTCGAAAGCAACCTGCAGACCCTGGGAAAAACGGCGAATATCCCGCCGGAAGTAGCCGCCCAGCTTCGGGTGGTCGCCAGCCAATGGCAGAAATTCATCCGCACACTCTGTCCGGATCTCTCCCATGCCGCCAGAACCCAACATGCCCGCCTTGTCATGGCTGAGGGCGAGCGCCTTCTGCGCAGTGTCGACACCACTGTCAAGTTGTTCGAGCGCCTGACCAAGTAGCGGAGTAGTCAACGAGTCGCAGGCATCGCGTCTTGATGTTCATCAATTAGACGCTTTGAGCAGCGTCAGACTCGGACAGGCCTCAGCAGGCTTTTGATTCCCATCAAAGCGCCAATATTTCCAACCGCGACATTACGTTCTCGCATAATTTCAACGAAGGGTTCATCCAAATGAAAGCTGTCCATATCGCAATGATGTTTGCCGTTGGTCTCTGCGTCTCCGGCCAGGCAATTGCCGACGAGGCACTGGCCAAGTCCAAGAACTGCATGTCCTGCCATGCCATCGACAAGAAGCTGGTCGGCCCGGCATACAAGGAGGTCGCCGCCAAATATAAGGGCGATGCCGGGGCGGTCGCCATACTGGCCACCAAGGTCAAGGCCGGTGGCAAAGGCGTCTGGGGTCAAATCCCGATGCCGCCGAACAACGTTACCCCTGACGAAGCGAAGAAGCTCGTTACCTGGATTCTCTCCCAGAAGTAACAAACGCCAGTCTTCAACGAGCAAGCAGCTTCTCGTATTGTTGGACTAAAACAAGCCGAGAGCCAATAAACGGAACTCTTCGTAGTTCCGTTTTTTATAGCAGTGATGTCTCTGCACAAGCGCTGCGCAGTTGCCTGTTGCTTCACGTCTCCAAGTCTGTGATCTTCGACGAACTGGATCGTGATCGCGACTATGTATGAAAAGTGCAGGCCGGGATGGCCATGCGCATGCATCAACTCATGCTCAATGTTGAAGCTTATTCCTTGTATTCAGGGAAGCAGCGCATCATTGGATAGTTGATGCATGAATTGCCGGAAAGCCGGCTCGATGACGAAAATACCGTTCTCGAACTTCACGTAAATAAAGGGCTAATTGCCTCCCGCCTCAACCAGACGCAAGAATACTTTTCTCGCATCCTTCGCGAATTGAGTGAGCTTGGTCTGATCAAGGTTGAAGGAAGGTGGATACTGATCCCAAGCGTTGACCGCTTGCACAAGTATCAGACGGCGTAGCACCACCCTACCTACTTATTCATGCTAATGGCGGCATCTTTTTCCCGAAGAACACGTTCTGTCACGTCTCGTGCCATGGCAACCGAACCAATGACCTTTTCGGATTCGTCGGTTACCAAAGCAAAGCTCATTTCGACAAAGATTCTCTCTCCCGATCTACGTTCTGCTCGTGTCAATGTGGGGCGGCCATGTAGGCGTGTAGAACCATTAACCATCGCAGCCTCAAAACCTCGCCAGTGCGCTGGACGAAGGTGTTCAGGAATTATCAGATCCAAGCTTTGGCTGTAAGCCTCGGCAAAGGTATATCCGAACATTGATTCTGCAGCTTGGTTCCAGCGTTCAATCACACCCTCTCGATTGGCGTAGATGAGCGCATCAGAGGTCTGCTCAAGGATTAAATCACTGAGTGAAGAAATTGCTCGCGAATACCCGTCCATAGCGGTCTACCTCAACAATTTACTTCCAACTTAGAAATTTGAACTCTGTAATCGTTCCACCAAGCCTTCTGTGAAACCATCTGGCAATTTCTACTCTTTGTTACTGCTCCCATTGCCGTGAGCTAAGCCAGATGAATTTTCGAGATCAGTCTGAAATTTTTCGCTCCCAACGCCAACGATTCGCCATGCATACATCACGCTGGTTTCACTGAATTCCAGGCCGGATTCCATATCGAGCCACCACGCGTTGGACTGCGCCCCTGGACCGAGATAGCGCCAGTGGCGCAATTCTCCGCTGCACAATTCGATCACATAAATTCCGTCGTTTTTTGGCTCAAGCATCGAGGAGCGAGAACATCCAACGAGCGTTTTCGCGCCAATATCTACCGGATTGTCATTCTTTGCTGTCATTGCTGGTTTTTGAGCCCGGCGCTACGGCGACTTCATCTCTTCGGCCCTGCTTCTGCACAATGCGTGCATTTTTTGCTGGGTTTGCGAACACGTAGCGACCATAAAGCACACAACCTTTCATTCCAGGGTCACAAGTCTGACCACCAACCTTGTGACACAAGCCATTAATTTCGTGTGGGCAACCCCATGAGCCGGCCATATTCAAGAACTCATCACTGGCGTTTCCGCCGAGTCGATGCCCCAATCGCCCCACTTGTACCAATCGTCTCCGAGCATTTCCGCCGGATGCTGGGTACGACCAGAACCATTGCCGCACTGCAACGAATTCACTGAACAATATTTATCGCAGCCCCAACAAGTCCGTTCAGGATGTTTAGGATGCAACGGAAATTTTTTTGCCATCTCGGGAGATTTGAAAAACACAGGGTCTTTACTCATAACCTCGGCCTTAATATCTGCTCAGTACTTATTATTGACCTGAATATACCTGACAAGATTACTCGGTTATGGGCGCAATCATTTGATTTCACTTAAACAATCCGCGATGTGGCGTTTGCTACACATGGCGAGTTGCAAATTTGTTGCATGCGCGGGATTTTCGGCGGATCTCGTGTCAAGCAGTCGTATGTTTGCTCACCGAATACCGGTCGTACAAGCAGATCTGAGAAAGCTGCAACTATTGAAATTGGATAGCCACTTGGACCGTCCGCAGATGGCCGGTTGGGCGTGGTCGCGACCGGCCGCTTTGTAGATGTCTAGTCCGTAAAACCAGGGTTTGCCTGACCGTCGGGTCTGGAGAAGGCTGGATGTCCGCAATGGGCGCGGAGTACGCATTCGCCAGAAATGGAAGCTGCCGTTCGCGACCACTCAAGGTGGAACGGCAGGTAAGCGGCGGATTGCTGCCCGATTGAGCGCCTCAGGCCAATGGCCGTTATGGCCGAGAAGTTGCCTGTGGCGACCGAAACAGGCCAACTTCGGAGTCATCTGTCTGGATTTCGGTGCACCGTTGGGGCATGTCGGTGCCAAAGGCTGCAACAGATCGGTCAGAGGCATAGGCCCGATAGGTACTCTCAACGACGCCCAGGCGCTAGCGTGTTGCCACCAGCAATCATTGCAGGCGCGGATCGAGCAGATGCGGGCGGGGTTCGATATATGCTGACCTTCGCCTCTTCGTTCTGGCTTTCGACATGGACACAGCAGAGCACAATTTGTATGCTCAGGTTCTAATATAGAACACCGCCTCCATTTTTAGAATGGAGTGTCCAGCGACCATGAGCCACACCCATTCCTTTACTCGACCGACCATCCTCGCCGCCATCGAATTGCTGGCAGAAAAGCTTTCGCAAGCAAGTTTTGACCAAATGATTTTGCGAGTAGAGCTGGAACAGGAAATCCCACAAGGCAAGGAAGTCAGCGTCAAAAGCAAGTCGACAAGGATGGCGTCGCTGGTGCTCCAGAGTGGCTTCCAAATGATTAATACCGTTGTTGGCCAGATGACCCTAGCAGAGGCGGTGATCAGGGAAGCCGTCAAAGTTTTGCCGGCGACCAACGAAACGGAGAGGGAGTCATTTCTGCGTGGGCTGGCTCGCGATGGCTATGTCATCGCCGCAGAAGAGCAATCAGGTCGCCCTTATCTTCGGGCAGCACTACCCGATGAAATTAATCTTCCGAAAACGGATGATGAAGTTCATTCGCTCTTGAAGCATTTCAACTTCTTCACGCCACTTGGGCATTTAGACCAGGCTATCGATGCCCATACCAGAGGCGATTGGGCTGCTGCAAACGCCCAAATGCGGACGTTTCTTGAGGGGTTGCTCGATGACATTGCTAAGCACGAATTTCCAGCGGATGTGGAGAACCGTAAGACCTCGGAAAATCGACGCACACTGCTCGCCGAAAAGGGTTTTTTGTCCTCTTCCAGAAACGAGATGACCACCGATGGCAAGAGCTTCGTCAGCGGTCTCTTCAAGATGCTGCATTCAGACGGCTCCCACCCGGGATTGTCGGATGAGGACCACAGTACATTCCGCCTTCATTTAGTCCTGGTGACCTCTAGGACTGTCCTGCGCCGGCTCTACTTCAAGCATTAACTCGGGCGCTCGAAACCGATGGCCGATGTAAAGCTACCCTTCGGCTGGCGCGACGGCGAGTACATCCATATCAGCCATGTGGATCGCGGACTGAAATGCAACTGCCAGTGTCCCGGCTGCAAATCCGATTTGGTTGCGAAGAAGGGCGAGGATAACGCCCACCACTTCGCCCACCACGCAAAGACCGATTGCACGTACAAACCAGAAACAGCGCTCCACGATTACGCAAAGCGCCTGATTGCCCGGCAACTGGCATTCACCACGCCTTTTCTCTATGTGGTTATCCAGGACGACAACTACAGGTTTTGGGTCGATGAGACGGTGCCCGGCAAGGAACACGCAATTCTTTCTGGCGCCTTCGAACAGGGATTTAAGGAGATCGTGCCCGATGTCCAGTTTGAGACCGACGCCGGGCTGCTTTTCGTCGAAGTGGCGGTTACCCATTTTGTTGATCGAGAGAAGCGTTCAAAGCTGAGACGCTACGGCATTCCAACGGTTGAAATCGACCTCTCAAAAATTGCCCTGGATACGCCACTTGAGGAGATCGATAAAGCCGTTCTCTCCAAGATGTCGCTGCGGAAATGGGCGTTCCACCCCGACGAATTTGATCTTCAAACTCGACTTCGGAAGCAGTTGCAGGAAAAAATTGCTCAATATGAATACGAGAATTGGCGAGATAACCCCTACGACCCTGATCTTGATGACGACGACCGCCACGAGGACGATGACGGCGATGGATGGGACTTACTAATCCAAGCAGCCGATGACTACGGCGGCGAAATGACTCATGAATGGCTACAGTCCATCCCGAAGAACCGAAGAATCGAGACATACAAAACACTCAACCACCTAGCAAAACTGACCTATCACTGTTTCTTGCTGGATCGACGACCAGAAACTTTGCCGCTGCTCTTCAACCGCAGAGATGCCGTTGGACCGCCATTTCTCTGCCCTTCCATCGTTTGGCGAACAGGCGTGTTTTTCCGTTTTGTGGTCGCCAACACTGAAAAGCGGGAGTTCAGACTTGGCGATGTCCTCCAATGGTGTCGCACCCGCTACGATACCTTTTCCTACGGGACCGGATTCGACGATCCTGACTCGCGCTATACCTCCCAAATAGATATCGATGACGAGGTAACGGAATTTCTACTGGAGCTTGAGCGGGAAGGCTACCTTGAATCTGATGGCTTCATTGCAAAGCGCCGAGTATTCAACCCAGCGATTAAATACCTTCCGAATTGGAGCCGTTTCAAGAGATAAGCTATTGAATGGATTACAATCGCAAGATCATGACACGCTCCGAACTCATCGCCCGCCTCGCTGAACGCTTTCCGTCATTGGTCACAAAGGATGCCGAAATGTCGGTCACTGAAATCCTTGCGGCGATCAATGGAGCCCTGGCACAAGGTGATCGAATCGAAATTCGCGGCTTCGGTAGCTTCGCGCTGAACTACCGTCCGCCACGCACCGGGCGGAACCCGAAGACCGGAGAGAAGGTGGCGGTTGGCGCAAAGTGGGTACCGCACTTCAAGGCTGGGAAGGAACTCCGTGAGCGGATCGAAGCGTCGGCACCAAGGGAAGAACCGGAACCGATCAAGAAGGCCGCTTGATGCCTGACTACCGCGCAGCCCTCGCCACCCGGTCCTCATACGTCGAGAACGTCCTCACCCACTCGATGATCGCCGCACTCGCTGGAGAGCTTTGGCGGCGTGATCCTGAGGTCCGTATGGACATTCTTCGAACTGAGGTCGATGAGTCGGGATTCGATCTTGTCCTCACAATGTCAGGGCGAACACGGTTCGTCCAAATCAAACAGGTCAACTCCGAGGGGAAAAACAAAAGCTTCTCCGTCCGAACCGATTTCACGCTGATGCCAGGTAGTTGCGTTGTAGTCATTGTCCATCGGGACTTCGACCTGGCTATCGAGGGTTACCGCTATTTTGGCGCCACCCCGAACGATCCGATGCCAAGCGTCGATGGCTTCAACTCCTCAGTCCTTCCCGGTCGACGGGATAAGGAAGGCAACAAGAAAGTCCGCGAGCACTACCGGGACATTCCAGGACCACGCTTCCGGAAGCTGCCTTCCGTTTCTGATCTGCTGGACGCCCTATTCCCGAACGCGGCCTCTCAGCCTGCGGAAGCCTCGCAGGTCACTGCGCCTGCACTTGCTGGCTGATCTTCGGCGACAACAACGCCCTCTGTTTCCAGGAAATAGAAGTTGCCGAACGCCGTCCAGTTGAACTGATAACCACCTCTCCAATTTTTCCCGAGTAGCTTTTCCGTGAGTAACGAAAACATTGGTTGCAAAGACTGAGTTCGAGACATCCCTGGGATTACGCGACAGAACCCAATAGCCTGAAAGCGTTTTCCTTTCTGAGCTACGTAGCCTCTTTGCTGGCCAGCAGGGAAACATAAGACCTCGATCCGAAAATACTGGCCTCACTTGTTGACGAATTAAAAAAAATGCACATAATACGTTGACGTTTTTCGGAGATTGCACAATGCAACGTTCTGGTTCTAATCTGCCTTCGGCCCTCAAAGAGGAATACCTGACCCTTGTCGCCAGCTGGTTTCTCGAAGAGTGGTATGCCACTGAAGACGACCTGGTGCGTGACACGGATACCCCGTACACCATCGGCACAACTCGCTTTGGTCGCCAAAAGCAGCGGATTAGCAATGAATACATGTCACGTCGTCACCCGTGGCTCCGCGTTGAAAACAACGGACTGGATATCGTCTTCTCTGTGAATGGCATCCCTTGTCGCTTCAGTAACGACAATCCTGATGCGCCAAAAAAGCGTGCCGTATTGGAAGTTCACCTCTTCCAAATGAGCCTGATTGAAGAAGCCGCCCCTGGCGAGGCTGCACGATTTGTTTTTGTCATCGACCAAGGCTTCGGCGAAATTGAAGAACCGCATGTCCTGCTACTGGGATTCTCGGCTTCTGGTCAAGAGGTCTGCCGTTGGCGTTCTGGTGGCATTCTGCGAAAGCTGGGAGATGCGAAGAAAACGATGCCCGCACCGGTCGAGATTCAAAAGCCGGTTATTACGCCGAAGCGGCGTGACCAGGATGACGATGCTGCTGCATCGGCAGGAGCATGAGCCCGATCCTCGGATCAAACATTCGACTTGCCCGCCTCTTTAACGGTTTTTCGCTCAACGAGTTGGGCGATTTACTAGGCAAGTCGAAGCAATACCTAAGTCGCGTGGAGACAGGAGCAGAACCTGTCTCCACTGCATTTGAGCAAGCATTGGTCGAGTCGCTGGGGGTATTGCCTGAATTCCTGCGGCACGTAGACCCGATGCCATTGACTGAAGAGCAATGCCACTTCCGAAAGCAGCTAACAACGAAAGCTGCGCTACGCCAGTATGCTCGCGCGCGAGGTGAAATGCTGAAGCGCCTTGTCTGTGTCCTCGATGAATATCTGAATCTTCCAGAGCACAGCATTGCGGAGGCAGACCCCTCATCTGAAGAAGCGATTGAGCGAGGAGCAGAGCGCTGCCGCGTAAATTGGGGATTAGGCATGGGGCCAATCAGCAACGTTACGCGAGTCGCAGAGAATGCAGGCGCAGTTGTAATGCGCGTCAATGGCTTGGCTAACGAGGTAGATGCAGTTTCATTCGCAACTCGTCGCCCTGTAATCGCCTTAAATGGTGACGGCAGATCAGCATGCCGCGCACGTTTTGGCATCGCCCATGAGCTTGGCCATTTTGCACTGCACTGCGGCGTACTGACCGGCGACCGACTAACCGAGGCCCAAGCCAATCGTTTCGCCAGCGCCTTCCTTCTCCCTCGCGCCTCTTTTCTGGCGGAAAACCATCTAGCTTTGCGGCGGTCACGTTTGAACTGGGAAGGATTGAGCGAACTGAAATTACGCTGGGGTGTTTCCAAGGCTGCTCTACTTTATCGAGGCAGACAACTTGGCGTATTTAGTGATGATCAGGTTCGCGCTGGCTACATCACGCTCAAACGGCATGGAGAGGCCATAGCCGAGAACGAAGACTCGCTGATGCCGCTCGAAACACCGGAAGTTGTGTCCGATGGCCTACAGGTAATGAATGAACAACTTGGAGTTCCGCTCTCTGCTGTAGCTCGTCAGATGGGCGTTCAGCCAAGGTTACTAGATGATTTACTCGGAAAAGCCACTGAAAGTAGCGATACGAACGTTGTAAATCTCTTCCGATAAGTCGACACCTGTCCGGCATTTCGGACGGTAGTCACAACAGTTCGTAGCATTTCGAAAAAAATTCATGGAGCAAAAAGGGGGCTCTCGCCCCCCTTGCCATATTCCGGTCAGTTACAGTTCCTCAAATCCTGCATCTGTAGGTCACTCTTTTTCGCCCAGCCCACAAACTTCCCACTTTCGGCAACCTTCAATCCAACGAATTTTTCAGCGCTTTGAGTTACGGTATATCCAATGTATTCAGATACCGCACCCGCCTTACTAGTACCGCTCTGATCGACATAGGCATTCACGCCTGGCTTGGCTGCCACCACGCACTGGCCGGCCCACTTATCCTGAGCAGGTGCTGGCGCAGGGGCTACTGCAGGCTTGTTGGCGATTCCGTAATTCAACGTCAGTTGTGCAACATAGGTGTTAAATTCGGACATGGTGTCGTTCGAGCATTTCCAGTTCGAACACGATGCCGTTTTGCGATCAATGTACTGCGCCTTGGCTTGCAGTTCCGCAAATTTCTCCTGCATGAATTTTGGGTTCTGCTTCAGATTGGCGATCTGACGTTGAATATTGTTCAGCATCTCAAACGTGCAGTTCTCGGCATTCCAGTTACAGGCTTGAGCAGCCGTGACAGACAGCAGGCCACACAGGGCCGCAAATAGCTTTTTCATGTGCGCTCCTTGATTCCGAATGCGCTGCACTCGGGCTTACTTCATGTATTTGACGGTGACCGTGCCAGCCAACTTGTTCTTGGCAATCTCGTAGTCGGGATTGAAGGTGGCGAGGTTGTGCAACCCGATGCCGACCGCTGCGCCCAGTCCGACCACGGCTGCCGGACTGAAAGTCGCCGCCATCGCCGCCGAGCGGTATTCGGAATAGACACGACATTTGAGATCCTGCTTTTCCAGTCGCCCTTCGATTTTTTCGACGACAGCACTGATGTTGGAAACCGCGACGACTTGGAACGACTCGTGCTGCATAGCGAGCGTATCGAGCTTTTCCAGAGTGAGTTCGCCGGCGGTAAATTTCTGAATATCAATCGACATGCTGATCCTTTGAGTGTTGGGCGATTAGCTCGCCGGTTGCTGATTACGGGGAAACGACTGGGCCTGCGGTGCGACCCTGATGCTTCATCCATTTCCCATAGGCGGAAACAGCGATCACCGAGAGAGCACCTGCAACAAACGTGATCGCATAACTCGCCAGGGTTTCGAGGGGTGATTGGTTGTACATAGAAACGGCTCCTAAAATGGGTCGTAAATGCCGTGGTCGTGAATGCATCATATCGTCACGATTCACGGCATGGCAAGGGTTTCCGCAAAGCTCGATCTCAACCAGGACCTCGTGAAACTGGGTAGCGCCATCCGCGCACGACGGATGGCTTTAGCTCTTTCCCAGGAGGCCCTGGCCGACTATGCCGAGATCGATCGCTCCCATATGGGCAAGATCGAACGGGGCGAACGGAATGTGACCTTCTTGAACATCTTGCGGATTGCCAAGGCCATTCAGTGCCAGCCGTCCGATCTGCTGATCGACGCAGGACTCTGATGGATCAAGCGGAAGTGAGGGCTTCTGCCTTGGCCTCCAGTTTCTGACCCAGCGTAGCGTGCTGTGGCGTTGCTGGAACAGGTGACGTTGGTAGCGAGTCTGCCTCCGATAATGTTGAGAAGAACTCCTCAACCACCGCACCGCCATCTTCCTCTCCATCCTCAAACGCCCCATTCCCCAGCCCTTGCTTGGCCGCCTGATCCAGAGCATCCTGATCAAACCCAGCCTGCCGACGTGCTTCATCCAGTTGCTTGGCCTGCAGCAGCATTTCCTCCGTAGACAGCCCTGACCGTGGGGTGATATCGACGTAGTAGATAGGCGTTCCCATACTCTGGCGCGTCGATTTCCCACGCAAGCGTAGTTCCAGTGCCAGACAAGAGAGTTTGTTTCCCGAGATTGCCTGAAAGTATTGCAACCGAGCACTCAAGGTTCGAATGCTGTTGAACCCTGTAGTCCGGAAGACAAAACTGCCCAGCGGATCATCGTCACCCAACGCGACATTCAAGCGTCCATAGGGTTTGCAACCTCCTTTCGCCAGAGGGCAAGCATCTGGTGACGGGCACGGAAACGACTTGATGCCCTCTTCCGTCTGCCGCTTGCAGTTCTGTCCATCGCCAACACAGAGTGGCCGACCGGTGGTTCGGTCAAACAAGCTATATTCGGCCCGGAAGTTGAGATCGGGGTCGTTGAACAACAAGCGGATCGGAATACTGCGAATCTTGCCGCCCTGTTCCTTGCGCAGGGCTTCATCGAGGGGATGGGGCAACCAACCGTCCTTGTTCTGTACCTGACTGGTGATGGTGAATTGATCGTCCTTCTCCGGCAGCCGCTTGCCGTTCTTCTCGACCACCTTGCCAATGGAGATTCTTCCAAGGACCGGTGGCGTGATGACTAGGCCTTTCAACATATCAGTGACTCCTGTAAAAAATGCCTTCCGCCTGCACCGCTGGGGTGGCAGGTTGGGAAGGCTGATTGCGTTGTGATGGGTGTAGGTGGAAATCAAGCAACCAGGAAGCGCCGGCTGCCTGGCTTGGTCAGGGCGTAGCGCTGCTGGAACTCGGGGTGATCATTGAGGAGGCCCGTGACATCGAGCACGACACTGTCCTTGGCTTTCTTCCAGGTGACGCTGCCGGTTTCGAAGTTCGCTCTCGTGGCACTGCCCATGGCTTGCTGCAGCGCCTGCTTGAGTTGTGCTTCCAGCTTTTCCGCTTCGGCGATGCTTTGCCGAACCGAGAGCCAATCGGCGAAGGTGGCTGACAGGTTGCGCTCCTCTGTGAAATCGAGGGTCTGCCCATCGTCGGCTGGATAGAGGCAGCGTAGCGCCAGATCGGCTGATTCACTGCCATCGGCCGGTGGTGGTGTATCCGTCTCGACGAAGTGCCAGAAGTGCCGTTCGAGTTCGATCAAGCGAGCAATCAATCGCTCATCGCGTTCGATCCGATGGATTTCGAGGTGTTGTCCGCCCAGCAGTACGGCGACATCAGCCGCTTGCTTGCCGGTAACGGCCAGCTGGTGCATGACCTGGAGCTGAACGTATTCGGGTACGCCCTCCTTCCAGAGCTTTGCGCCGTTGATGCCGGCCGTCTTGCATTCGAGGATCTGTACTTCACTCGATCCCGTGACTTCACGGTCGATGTTGGCGAGCATCCACGGCAAGCTGGGATCGGGATGCTGTAGGACGGCGTTGATGCGCCGCACCCGATTGCCGGTGCGTTTGGTGTAGTGGGCTGCGACGATTGGCTCCAAGATGGTTCCCCAATAGAGCGGCGATTCTTCATCGTGTGGATCGGCCTTGGGCAGCTTGCCATCACGACCGGTCTTCTCCATCCACAATTCGAGTTGGCTCTTGTATGGATTCAAGCCAGCGGCGGTTGCGGCATCCGAACTGCCGATGCCTCGCTTGCGAACGGCCAGCCAATCCTCGCGTGGCAGTTCCTTGGTCTTGACCAGTTTGAGTGCCGGACGATGCTTGATCGGAGTGGCGTTAGGTAAGGCTTGTGGTTGCATAGTTGTACTCCTTCCAGAAATGCAAAATGCCCAGTCCGCTAATAAGCGGAACTGGGCATGTGCGCGGGATGAATGATGAAACGCGGATTCAGGTGATGATCAGGCGACGAGTTGCAGGGCCGTATCGAGGGCGCGTTGTTTGAGGACAGCCCCCTGGCCGAACCAGGCGGAGTCCATGCGGTACTCGGTGCTGCGGGCACGCCGTTCATGATCGACGTACTCGGTGACGGCATTGAGCAGCCCCCAAGCAGTGCCCTTGGCTGCTTCCAACTCAGCCCCCTTACCTTGGCCGTCGTAGAGGGCTTGCACCCGCTTCAGGGCACGTTCGTTGGCGAGACCTGCCGGATCGATCGCGCCAGGCTGGACATCGCACATCACGCGCAGGAAGTAGTTCATGGCCTCGTGCGATTTCACCTTGCGCTCGGCCAGTGTCTTCATTCGGTACATGAACCCATCCCATTGCGAGACAGCGATACCGAGTTGCTGCTTGACGGCTTGCGGATCGAAGCGGGTGCTGTGCGGTACCTTGATCGCCTGGCTGGCACCATTCACGGCGATGGTCAGGGTGTTGTTGCAGACAACACGGACAGTCGTCGGAGTTGCCGTGGTGGCGAGGGTGCCGTCACATGACGTAGCTAACAATAGGTAGCCCTCTACTTGGTCGTTACCCTTCAAGGCAGTCGATTGACCGGTCTTGGCCAGCGCCCAGAACTTCTTACCACCTTTCAATACACCAGCCGTCTCCAGCTCGTAGCCGGAAGCGGTCGTGAGATCACGATAGAACTCCAACACCTCCTTGGGTTGAACGACCTGATAACGCTGCGAAACGACGGACAGGGCTTCCTTGGTGTCCGAGCGATAGAGCACCTTCTGATCTTCGAAGGAGTGGATGGTGCCGAGACTGCCGATGCTGTCAGCCATAAAGCGGACCGGGGATTCCTGGATGGTCCAGTCCATGCCTGCAGATTTGGCCCAGACTTCGATGGGTTGTTTGGCTGGAAGACGATTGCCGAGGCCATGCCAGGGTTCGGCGCCGACATAGGCCATTTGTTGAACGAGGTGTGCCATGAGATTTCCTTTCGGGAATGAATAGGCGCAGCCGCTCCGCCGTGTGAACGGCAGAGACGGGAGGCGATGAATCAATGAGAGAGAGAGACGAGAACTGCGATGCCGTCCTTTGCAGACGGCAGAGATGAAACAAGCCGATCAGTAGGTGGTCGGCTCGGGTGCAGTGAGACTAAAGCAGTGGCCGCAGGCAAGGCAGCGGTAGTTATCGAGGATGCGACGGTCGACGAGTTCGCCCAATCGGGCACCGGACAGGCCACCGGCCGTGCCGCCGACCACAGCGCCGAAAAGTGCACCGAGGACGCCGCCGAAGACCATGCCTGGTGGACCAGCGACGACGCCGACGGTCATGCCGATTTCGATGCCGGACAGGCTACCGGTGGCACCACCGACACAGCCGCCGACGGTACCGATCAGGCCAGCAGTCTTACGGGCACGATTGCGGGTGGTGATACGTGCAGAGTGACAGTTTGGGCATTGAATGTTCATTGACTGACTCCTGTAAATGGAAAGGACGAACGAAATCAGCGAACACCATGTCTGGCACTCGCTGATTTGAACGTGATTAGGAGTTAGGTACAGGGCCAGATGCTTGACTCTGGCCAATCTGCCATGTTTTGCGGCAGACGATCACCTTCTCATTGAAGTGATATGTGATTGAAAAAATCTAGGAACTACGACTTTCCAGACATTACACACTCATATGTGCGCAATTCAACATTTAATGCATAGAGAGTTGCATCACTGATTAGCTTTACGGCTTCTTTAGCTATCTTTTTGGTTACATTTTCACCAGGAAAACCATCAAACTTACCTTGGAAGAGAATTTCTTCCATATCTGCAGGCTTAATTTTTTTATGGTTGATGGTCGCCCAGAAAGTCAAATCCAAATAGGGCAGCAGACGATCTTTGTGCCATTTCTCGAACCTTTTATCGCTAAACAACCACTGTTTAGGTTCAATATCAGCCTCCGCACGGGTTTTAGCTATCCAAGAACGGAATTGCTTCACTAGATAGTCATCTGATGCATTTAAATCGACGCCAATGAAGAACCTCTTAACCTGGCCAAGTGAATCGCGATGAATTTTCCAAGCTGGACTTGAAAGATACTCGTGGACATTACGACAAATTTCTTCGTCAAATTCCAGATCACCGTCCAGAACAAGGTCGCCATGCTTTTCGGTATCTTCCATGCGCTGAACCCAAGTCCGTAGGCGAGCCGGCAATACATACACGGAGTTCCCGGCTAGCTCAAACAACTCCTTAAACCATTCGATAACACACGGCACCAAGGGAATATCCATAGCTGGCCCTGTCTTGCTCTGCGGTATGTGCCAGCGAGCTTCTGTAATAAATACGTTCTCTCTCAAGGCTGTAAACAGCTCGGAAATTCGAACTCCAGTTGCCAGCAAAATTTTCACAGACAGGAGGTTGTCCGGTTTCATGTGTGCATTCATCAGCACTGCCAACTCCTCCGCACTCAGCATTAGCCGCTTCTTAATCTCCGGCCGTTTGCCGATGATGGCCTCAAGCTGGATACCTGCACATGGACTGGCAAAGATAAGCTTCTTACCTGTCGCATGCTTGAAAATGCCGAGAAGGACACACCAAAGAGTAAAAAGCTCCACCCAACCTGTTTTGACGCGTTCAATCTGAGCGACAACATCAGCAGGGCCTACCGATTGAACGGACATGGCACCCATGCCATTTTCGATCCGTTTTAGATTTCTACCGTAGCTACGTTGAGTGCTATCAGCAAGATTCGTAAGCACTAGTTCCCGATAGTCTTTAATCAGTTCACGAACCGTCCAATCTTTGTGAGCTTTGGTTTTGCGTACCTCATCCGCTGGATTCACCCCATCAATAAGGGCCAGACGCTTTTTGGTTGCATTCAAGCGGGCAGCAGCCAACGACACATCCGGATAGCGACCAAGAGTCACCTCTTGCCGACGACCTCCGTGTTGGTAGCGTAAAACCCATGTTGCCGCACCTGCTGCGGACAGCGTAAACGTGAGACCCGCGCCATCCGACTTCGCCACTGGCAAACCCGCACGCACCCATTTCCGTAGCTGGATATCAGTCAGTAAGTTGGATTGGATCTTGGCCACCGTCATCACACTCCGAAATGTGATGGGTAGCTAGCCAGTCTAGCTACCCATCTAGCTACCAATGAAAGAGCTATTTCGATTATACGGAGATCAACGGCAATTAACACCACTCAGGCAAAACCCTTGAGAAATGGTGGATCTCAAGGGACTCTCGTATCCGCAGATGAACCTAGATTACGCTACATCAAAACAATGTCGTACTGCTCGGGTGAGTAGCTCGGCTCCGACTGCAGGGAAACCGGCTTTTCGATGAAGTCGGACAGCATGGCAAGGGATTGCGATTCTTCATCCAGGAACAGGTCGACCACGGCAGGGCCGGCCAGGATGCGGTATTCGCGGGCATTGAACTGACGCGCTTCGCGCAGCAGTTCGCGCAGGATTTCATAGGCCACGGTACGCGCCGTCTTGACTTCACCGCGTCCGCCACAGGTTGGGCAAGGCTGGCAGAGCACGTGCGCCAGCGATTCGCGCGTCCGCTTGCGGGTCATTTCGACCAAACCAAGGGCCGTGAAGCCGTTGACCGTGAGACGCGTGTGATCGTGCGCCAGCGCCTTGTTGAACTCATCGAGCACGGCACGTTTGTGTTCTTCGTTTTCCATGTCGATGAAATCGACAATGATGATGCCACCCAGGTTGCGCAGGCGCAGCTGGCGGGCGATGGTCACGGCGGCTTCGAGATTGGTCTTGAAAATGGTGTCGTCGAAATTGCGCACGCCGACAAAGCCACCAGTATTGACGTCGATGGTCGTCATCGCTTCGGTCTGGTCGATGATCAGGTAGCCGCCGGATTTCAGATCGACGCGCCGAGCCAGCGCCTTCTGGATTTCCTCTTCCACCCCGTGCAGGTCGAACAGCGGCCGCTGGCCGGTGTAGTGATCGAGCAAAGGCAGCACCGCCGGCGTGTATTCCTCGGCAAAGGCCGTCAGTTTCTGGAAGTTCTCCCGCGAGTCGATAACCATGCGGCTGGTTTCCGGATTGACGAAATCGCGCAACACCCGCTGGCCGAGCGACAGCTCCTGATACAGCACGCTGGGTGGCGCCGAAGTTCTGGCCTTGTCGCGAATATCGGCCCAGGTCTTGCGCAGGT
Organism: Dechloromonas sp. TW-R-39-2; assembly: GCF_016864195.1. NCBI lineage: Bacteria > Pseudomonadati > Pseudomonadota > Betaproteobacteria > Rhodocyclales > Azonexaceae > Dechloromonas > Dechloromonas sp. TW-R-39-2. The sequence continues at coordinate 594,666 of NZ_CP045202.1, read as the reverse complement.
AGGCGATGTCGGTGGCGAACTCGGCATCGCAGGCATTTTCAGCCATGGTCCGGACGATGAAACCACCCGGCTCGTCAGCCGGCACCAGGCGCGTAATGCGTTCGCGCAAGGCTTCGCGCTCGGCTTCGGCTTCGATGCGCTGGGAAATCCCGATGTGCTTTTCCTGCGGCAGGTAAACCAGCATCCGGCCGGCAATCGAAATCTGCGTCGATAACCGCGCGCCCTTGGTCCCGATCGGATCCTTGACGACCTGGACAACGATGCTCTGTCCATCGTGCAGGATTTTCTCGATCGGCCGCTCGGTTGTCGTCTCACGCGGTTGCCAGATATCGGCCACATGGAGAAATGCCGTGCGATCCAGACCGACATCGATGAATGCCGACTGCATGCCGGGCAAAATGCGACAAACCCGGCCGAGATAGACATTGCCGACCAGACCGCGACTGGCGGTGCGTTCGATATGCAGTTCCTGGACGACACCCTGTTGCATAACGGCAACGCGTGTCTCCTGCGGGGTGAAATTGATCAGTATTTCTTCGGACATACACTCTACAATTCGCGGTTTTTTCTGGATTCTACTATGCACAAGGCGCCCGAACTTCTCGCCCCAGCCGGCTCGCTCGAAATGATGCGTACCGCCTTCGATTTTGGCGCCGATGCGATCTATGCCGGCCAGCCCCGCTACAGCCTGCGCGTGCGCAACAACAGCTTCGGGACGATCGACGCGCTGAAGGAAGGGATCGATGAAGCCCACGCCCGCGGCAAGCAATTTTTTGTCGTCAGCAACATCTTCCCGCACAACGCCAAGCTGACCACCTACCTGGCCGACATGGCGCCGGTCATCGCGCTCAAGCCGGATGCGCTGATCATGTCCGACCCCGGCCTCATCGACATGGTGCGCGAAGCCTGGCCGGATCAGGCAATCCACCTTTCCGTGCAATCGAATACCGTGAACTGGGCCGCCGTGCGTTTCTGGAAGAAACTGGGGCTGACCCGCATCATCCTGTCACGCGAACTGTCGCTCGAAGAAGTCGCCGAAATCCGTCAGCAATGCCCGGATATCGAACTTGAAGTCTTCGTCCATGGTGCGCTGTGCATCGCCTACTCAGGCCGCTGCCTGCTCTCCGGCTACTTCAACCACCGCGACCCGAATCAGGGCACGTGCACCAATTCCTGCCGCTGGGATTACAAAGTCAGCACCTCCGACGGTAAACCAGCCCAACTGCTCAAGCAGGAACAGGAAATCCTGCTCGAAGAACGCCAGCGCCCCGGCGAGCTGATGCCGATCGAGGAAGACGAGCACGGCACCTACATCATGAACTCCAAGGACCTGCGCGCCATCGAGCACGTCCAGCGCCTGGTCGAAATCGGCGTCGATTCGCTGAAGATCGAAGGCCGCACCAAGAGCCCCTACTACGTCGCACGTACTGCCCAGACGTACCGCCAGGCCATCGACGACGCCGTCGCCGGACGCCCGCTCGACCCGAATCTGCTGCGCGAACTCGACGGGTTGGCCAATCGCGGTTACACCGATGGTTTCCTGCAGCGCCACCACGACGCCGACTATCAAAACTATCTGCGCGGCCATTCGGAATCGGACCGCAGCCTCTATGTCGGCGACGCCGTGCAATTCGACAAGGCTCGCGGCCTGATGGAAATCGAGGTGAAAAACAAGTTCACCGTAGGAGACCGCCTCGAATGCGTACATCCGAGCGGCAACACAAGCTGGACACTGGCGCGCATGGAAAACAAGGCCGGCGAACCAGTGACGGTAGCCTCAGGCAGCGGCCACCGGGTTTGGGTCGAGTTGCCGGAAGCGCAGACCGGCGCCTTCATCGCACGTTTCGTTTAATCAATTTATCTATAAAAAACAAGGCGGTGCCGCTTGTGCACCGCAGCAATTCAGTGTAATATGCGCATCATGAGTACGACCTCCAACCGTATGCCGCTAATCGATGCCCTCAAGGCAGTTGCGGCCCTGCTTGTCCTGCTGAACCATTTCTCGTCCTACGGCCCGCTGGCCGCCGCCGTACGCGAGGCTTTCCCGGCAACCGTCGGCTGGTTCTACGAATATGGCCGGATGGCAGTTCAGGTCTTTCTCGTCGTCGCCGGCTTCCTGGCCGCACGCGCCCTTTCCCCGGAAGGGCAGGCACTCCGCATCTCGCCATTGCCGCTGATCTGGAAGCGCTACCTGCGCCTGGTCGTGCCGTACCTCGCCGCCATCGGCCTGGCCATCGCCGCTGCCGCCATCGCCGACCAGTGGATGGACGACGAGGCCGTTCCGGCCCGCGCCACGTTCAACCAATGGCTGGCACACGCTTTCCTGCTTCAGGGCCTGCTCGGTTTTGATGCCCTGTCAGCCGGGGTCTGGTACATCGCCATCGATTTCCAGCTCTTTGCACTGATTGCCATCCTGCTGTGGTCCGGGCGCACCCGCCTGCTGGCACCGGCGCTGGTTCTGGGTCTTGCCACGGTGTCGCTGTTCTGGCTCAACCGCGATGCCAGCTGGGACAACTGGGCGATCTATTTCTTTGGTTCCTACGGCCTCGGTGCCGCGGCCTGGTGGGCCTCGGACCGCCGGCAAATGTCCGCCTGGCTGGGCGTCATCGCAACCATTGCCATTGCGGCACTGGTCGTCGATTTCCGCATGCGCATCGCGCTAGCCCTCGTCGTTGCCCTGACGCTCGGTTTCAGCCGCCGGACCGGCCTGCTCGAAAGCTGGCCGACGATACGCCCGATCGCCTTTTTGGGCCAGATTTCCTACTCCCTGTTCCTGGTCCACTTCCCGGTATTGCTGCTGGCCAACGGCTTGTACAACAAACTGGAATTCAGCTCGACCGGCGCCGCCATTTCGGGCCTTGTATTGGCGTTGACCGCAAGCATCATCTCGGCCACGCTGTTTTATCGCTGGATCGAAAGCCCGGCCGCCAGCAAGCGCATTACTGCCGCACTCAGCTGGATTTTCAGCAAAGCCCTGGAAATGGCGCGCAAGGTGCCGGGCCTGACGGCCCTGATCACCCTGCTCGCACGCCGCGCCTGAGCGCGGCAAGCAACTCAGTCGGCCAGTTCGGCCCGACCGCGGAAGAACTCAAGCGCCTCCGGATTGGCCAGTGCTTCGACATTCTTGACCGGCTGCTCATGCACCACATTGCGCACGGCCAGTTCGACGATCTTGCCTGACTTGGTCCGCGGAATATCCGCCACCTGAACCACCTTGGCCGGCACGTGACGCGGCGTGGTGTTGGCCTTGATCTGCTGCTTGACCCGCTCGACCAGCCCGGCATCAAGTTCCAGCCCCTCCTGCAGCTTGACGAAGAGCACGACGCGCACGTCGTCATTCTTGCCCGGCGGCCAGTCCTGGCCGATGACCAGCGATTCGAGAATTTCCGGCAGCTGCTCGACCTGGCGGTAAATTTCTGCCGTACCGATCCGTACGCCCCCCGGATTCAGCGTCGCATCCGAACGGCCGTAGATGATCACGCCGTCGTGCGCCGTAATTTCGGAAAAGTCGCCGTGGCACCAGATATTGTCGAAACGCTCGAAATACGCTGCGCGGTACTTGCTGCCATCCGTATCGTTCCAGAAACCGACCGGCATCACCGGGAACGGCCTGACGCAGACCAGTTCGCCCTTTTCCGAACGGACCGGACGCCCGGCATCGTCGAACACATCGACCGCCATACCCAGGCCACGACACTGGATTTCACCGCGATACACCGGCAGCACCGGGTTGCCGAGTACGAAGCAGGAGACGATATCGGTACCGCCGGAAATCGAGGCGAGCAGGATGTCGGCCTTGATTTCGCGATAGACCCAGTCGAAGCCTTCCGGACTGAGCGGGCTACCGGTTGAGAACATGGCGCGCAAGGCAGACAGATTGTGCGTCTTGCCCGGCGTCAGGCCGAGCTTGGCAGCGGCATCGATAAACTTGGCGGAGGTACCAAAATGCGTCATTTGCTCGGCTTCGGCATAGTCGAACAGCACCTTGCCCCGAGCCGCGAACGGGCTGCCATCGTACAGCAGCAAGGTCGCACCGCAGGCCAGCCCGGAAACCAGCCAGTTCCACATCATCCAGCCACAAGTAGTGAAGTAGAACAGGCGATCGCCCGGCCGCACATCGCTGTGCAACTGATGCTCCTTGAGATGCTGCAGAAGCACGCCGCCGTGGCAATGAACGATGCACTTCGGCACGCCGGTCGTGCCGCTGGAGAACATGATGAACAGCGGATGGTTGAACGCGACGCGATTGAAAATCACCGTTTTTTCGGCGTCGACCGCAGGCAGGTCATTCCAGCACAAGGCATTGGCCAGACCGTCAATCGCCGGCCGCTCGGCCAGATACGGCACGACGACGGTCTTGAGCAGCGACGGCATGCGCGCAACGACCTCGGCATTCTTTTCCAGGCAATCGACCGGCTTGCCGTTGTACCAGTAACCATCGACGCAGATCAGCACCTTGGGTTCGATCTGGCCGAAGCGGTCGAGCACGCCCTGGACACCGAAATCGGGCGACGCCGACGACCAGATTGCGCCGAGCGAAGTCGCGGCCAGCATGGCGACCAGTGTTTCCGGCAGATTGGGCAGAAAACCGGCCACCCGGTCGCCCTCGCCGACCCCGGCGGAAATCAGGAACTGCTGGAAGCGCGCCACCTCGGCATAGAGCCCGGCGCGCGACAGACGGCGCTTGACCTTGTCCTCCCCCCAGAAAACCAGCGCATCGCTGTCATCGCGCTTCTGCAGCAGGTTTTCGGCAAAGTTCAGGCGAGCCTGCGGGAACCAGCGGGCGCCCGGCATCTTGTCGCGGTCGACCAGGATTTGATCGCCTTTTTCACCGACCGCACCGCAAAAATCCCAGACTTTCGACCAGAAAGCCTCGGGTTGATCGACCGACCATTGCCACAATTCAGCATAGGTCGCCTGACCGGTTTCGCGCATCAGCGCGGCCATGCGCGTTGCCGCGACCTGCGCCGGCGTGGGTTGCCACAAGGGTTGGCTGTCGATCTGGTAAGTCATCTTGTCTCCTGTATTTTTTGTTCCGGGTCAGCTTGCCTGCGCGGATTTAATCAGGAAGATACCAGCAAGTGCCACGGTCGACTGTCGTCGGCCGGACACTTTCCGGCTCAGGCCCGGGGCAGCGGGATTACGGCAATAGGTGCAGAGGCGCTGGCCAACAAGACGTTATCGGGGCCGAACAAGGAAGCACGAGCGTTGATCAGCCGGCGCCCGACCTTTTCCAGCTCCGCTTCGACGGTCAGTTCGCCCATGCTGGCTGCCCGGAAATAGTTGGTGGTCTGCGAAACGGTCGCCAGCGTTGCATCAGCCGGCACTTTCGAAAAGGCGGCGAAAATCATCCCGAAATCGAGCATGGCTGAAATGATCCCGCCCTGCACCACCTGATTCCCTTGCGTCAGGCATTCCGGCGGCGTATAGCCGATCCGGACCCAGGCATCCCGCGCCGCCAGTATCCGCATGTTCAGCAAAATGGCCAGCGGATTGGTCATGACAGGCAGCGCAGTTAATTGCTCATCGATGGCACGACGGACAATCGCCCGTTCCGGATGCTCGCTCATTGCGCCAGAAAGCCGTCCAGCATGCTGATCATCAAATCGATTTCAGCCTCGCTGACATTCAGTGCCGGCATGAAACGCAGCAGATTCGGACGTGGCGAATTGAGCAGCAAGCCCTTCGGACTGCATGTCAGCGCCTGGCGAACGATCTCCGGGCCGCGCTCGTCAGCCAGCACCAGCGCGCGCAGCAGACCGACACCGCGTTCGCCCTTCAGGCCATGCTTGACCGACAACTCAAGCAGGCGCTCGGACAGATACTGCCCGCGCGCCTCGATCCCGGCGAGAAAGCCGGGTGCCAACAAACGTTGCATGACGGCAACGCCCACGGCGGTCATCAGCGGATTTCCGTTATAAGTTCCGCCCTGGTCGCCCGGCTCGAAACAGCAGATCACCTCACGGGCAAGCAAGGCCGCCAGCGGCACGCCGCCACCGATGCCCTTGCCCAGCGTCATGATGTCCGGCTCGATCCCGGCGTGCTGGTAGGCAAACAGCTTGCCGGTACGCCCCATGCCGGTTTGTACTTCATCGACGATCAGCAGGATGCCACGCTGCGTCGTCAGTTGGCGCAAGGCGCGGAGAAATTCGATTTCAGCCGGAATGACCCCGCCCTCGCCCTGGACCGGCTCCAGCATGACGGCCACCGTGTGCGGCCCGATCAGCGCTTCGACCGAGGCCAGATCGTTGTAGACCGCCTTCGGGAAACCCGGCACCTGCGGCGCGTAGAGCGTGTCCCAGCCAGCCTTCCCGGAGGCCGACATGGTTGCCAGCGTACGCCCGTGAAAAGAATGGTCGAAGGTGATGATTTCGTGGGCACCGCCTTTGTTGAGGCGGCCCCATTTGCGGGCCAGCTTGATCGCACCTTCGTTGGCCTCGGCCCCGGTATTGGCAAAGAAAACGCGGTCGAAGGCCGAGTTGGCGGTCAACAGCCCGGCCAGTTCGACCATCGGGCCGTTGTAGAAAGCCGGACTCGGATTGATCAGTTTCCCGGCCTGTTCAGCCAGAGCAGCAGCAATTTCCGGCGGGCAGTGGCCCAGGGTATTCACTGCCCAGCCCTGGATGAAATCCAGGTAGGCCTTGCCCTGATGGTCGTAGAGCCAGGAACCTTCACCGCGCTCGAAAACCAGGTCGGGACGGTGGGTGATGCTCATCAGGGAATCCGTTGAATACGCGCCGTACTGCATGTCTGGCTCCAAAAATAAGTGAAAGAACGAAGTATACGTTGTGAATCAAAACAGGCTGATTACAGCGGCTGATTTTCCTGCCAAGCAGCCAGCGCTGCTTCTCCAAAAGCCACATCCTGCGCCTCGCTGCCCCCCGAAATACCGAGAGCACCAACCCGTGCGCCACCCAGTTTGATCGGCAAACCACCGCCGAAACTGACGAAGCGCTCGCGCTGCATCAAGCCATGGCGCAGCATTTCGCTGCCTTCGGCCAGCCGCTTGTCCCACTTGCCGGTTGCAAAGCCGAAGCTGACCGCCGTGTAGGCCTTGTCGAGCGCAATATCGATGGCGTGGAACGGCGCGCCCTGCTGGCGCTTGAAGACCAGCGGATAACCGGCACGGTCGACCACCGCAACACAGATATTGACCCCCGCCCTGGCCGCCTCGGCCAAGGCCAGAGCAGCAATTTCATCGGCTGCGCCGAGATCGAGGGAAGCAATCATTTCAATGGCCATCCTGGGCTCCTTGATGGGCCGCAACGATCTGGACTTGCAGACGCTGCCGGCGGGTAAACAGGAAAACGACAAACAATAACAGTACGCAGCCTTCAGCCAGCAGGGTATGCCCGGCGCCGAAACCGGCAGCAACGAAACCGGCCAGCAAACCGCCCAGGGCATCGAAGCCAAAACGGGCCGAGGTAAAAAAGGAGACGATGCGTCCGCGCAAAGCTTCCGGAGCAGTGCTCTGCAGCACCATATTGATGCCGACATTGCACACCGAAATGCCGAAACCGATACCCACCATGCCCCCCAGCGCGAGCGGCAACCAGTTCGTTGTCGCGAAGACGAGCAACGAGATGGCACTGATCAGCACACCGGCAACCACGGCCGACACAATGGCCGGCGACGACTTGCGGGTCGCCAGGAATACCGTTGATGCAAAGGCACCGCACCCGGCGGCGCCCCACAACCAGCCGAGCGTCGTGGCATCGCCGGCAAATACATCGCGGGCGAAAACCGGCAATAGCACGGCGTAGGCCGAAGCGGTCAGATTCAAGGCGATCAGGGTGAGAATCAGCATGCGAACCACCCAAATGCGCCAGGCAAACATGACGCCCTCCTTGAAAACTTCGCCGACTGAACCCTTCGCACGCAAGGGCGGCTGGCTGCGAACACGCAGGATGGCAGCGATCAATGCCATGAAAGAGAAACCGTTGATCGCGAAGCAGAACGCCTCCGACGTCAGGCCAAGCAACAACCCGGCAATCGGCGGACCGATGAAACGCCCCGCGTTGAACAGCATGGCATTCAGCGCCAGCGCATTGGGCAAATCGTCCCGACTGCCGACAAAGCTGCCGATCAGCGATTGGCGCAAGGGCGCATCGAAGCTGCTCAGGACACCGAGGATCAACGCCATGCAAATGATGAATCCGGGACTGATCCAATCCAGCCAGCACAAACCGGCCAGCACGAATGCCTGTACGGCCATCAGCGACTGGACGCCGACCAACCATTTTTTCTTGTCGTGCTTGTCGATCCATGCGCCGGCCAGCGGGCCGACCAGCAACTGCGGAATCAGTCCGCAGAAGGCCGTGATGCCAAGCAGTGCAGCCGACCCGGTCAAGCGGTAGACCAGCCAGGCGAGCGCCACCTGCTGAATCCATGAGCCGAGGATGGAAATCGCCTGTCCGGCGAAATAGAGCCGGAAGTTGCGATGGGCCAGCGCCCGCATGCCGGCCGGTAACACCATGCTAGAGACCTGCCAGCATGGCAACGCAGAGTGCGCTGCCCAGCAGGTACGTCCCGAGCGCACCGATAAAACGAGCCGGATTGGGCCGCCCCATGCTGGGCCAGGCCACCAGGCCGATGACCAGCAGGAAGCGGCAGAGCGTGACCGCGATGATCAGATTGACGACCAGCACTGACGGCCCGCGCCAGCCGAAATAGAGAAAAAGCACGGCCAGGAACGGGGCAAATTCCGCTGTGTTGGCATGCGCCCGGATCAGCTTGTTCAGTGTCGAATTGCGATCCTCCGACGGACCGGCACCAACGCCGCTTCGAAAACGCATGATCGAGACGGCCAGACCCAGCAGGAACAACAGGGTGCCAAGGGCGGCAGTACAAAAGACAACAACGGAGTTCATGGCATGGCCTGAATGGAAAAAGGGGCGACAGGGCTGGGATACGTCAATTTCACGAATATATTAATGTGGATCGTCCCATGCGTCTGCGCTTGCGGTTTTCAGCATGCATTCAATCCCTCAAAATTTCGCATCATCAGCGGTGGTCGTTGTATTTGTGGAAACCCAGCCAGCCAAGTAGTGACACCCCTGAAACGACCAGAATGACCCAGGCCATGCCCCGGCCATCCGGGCTGTGAACATAGCTGACCGTTGCGCTGGCCAGCATGCCGAGACCGAACTGGCTGGCCCCGAACAGCGCGGCAGCCGCACCGGCATTCTGCGGGTAACGCGCCATCAACAAGCCGACACAATTGGCCCCCAGCAAACCGGTCATGCTGACCACGACAAACAGACCGAGGATCACCGCAGGCAAGGCCCCCGCAAATCCCGTCGCCGCCCATAACAGCAGCGCCCCGGCAAAACCCAGGCTACAGCCGACACCGGCCATCACTGCCGGCCCCCGGCGCTTGACCAGGCGACTATTGACGAAATTGGCAATGAAAATACCAACCGCATTGCTGGCAAAAAGCACGCTGTAGGCGAAGGGCGAAAAACCGTGCAGCTCGATGAAATAAAACGGGCTGGCCGTGATGTAGGCAAACATTGCGGCAAAGGACATGCCGCCGGCCAGCAACAGACCCAGCGCGACCGGATCGATCAAAAAACTGCCGTAGATGGCAAAAGCGCGGCCCAGCGGCAGTTGACCGCGCTGCTCGGATGGTAGGGTTTCCGGCAACTGGAACCAGACGACGAGCAGGCTGAGCACACCCCACAGCACGACGGCGGCGAAGGTGCCGCGCCAGCCGAACTGGACGAGCAGCAGGCTGCCGAGCAACGGTGCGAGCAAGGGTGCAATCGCCGTCACCATGGCCATCAGGGAAAGCTTGCGGATCGCCTCGGTCGGGGCATAAACATCGCGCACCACGGCCCGCGCCAGCACCGAGGCCGCCCCGCCACCGAGCGCCTGGACGAAGCGGGCGACGATCAGTTGCTCGACCGCCGTCGCCAGCATGCAGGCTAGGCTGGCCGCGGCAAACAGCGCGATGCCGGAGAGCATCACCGTGCGCCGGCCGTAACGGTCGGAAATCGGCCCGTAGAACAGCATGCCCAGCGAAAAACCGGCGAGGAAGACGGTGATCGACAACTGCACTGCCTCGGCCGATGCCGCCAGACCGCTGGCGATGGCCGGCAGCGCCGGCAGGTAGAGGTCGATGGCGAGCGGCCCGAAGGCAACCAGCGCACCGAGCAACAAAATAAAACGGCCCTCGCGGGCCGGATCGATAGCAGAATGGATCATGGTTCGAAAATCAGTGAAACTGGACGTAGCCTACCGGAAAGCACGGAATCTGCCCAAATTCGCCGGTCGACCGCTGGGGACGGTCGACACAGAAAAAAGGGCAAATTCCGAGGTGCCAATTACAAACCGCCCAAGGCCAGGTATTTCGTTTCCATGTACTCGTCGAGACCATGGCTGGAGCCTTCACGCCCGACACCGGACATCTTGACGCCGCCGAACGGGGCAACTTCGGTCGAGATCAGGCCGGTATTGACGCCGACCATGCCGTATTCGAGCTGCTTCGAAACGCGCCAGACGCGGCCGTGATCCTTGGAGAAGAAGTAGGCGGCGAGACCGAATTCGGTGTCGTTGGCCATGTGCACCGCTTCGGCTTCGGTCTTGAAGCGAAACAGCGGCGCCACCGGCCCGAAGATTTCTTCCTTCGCCACCGCCATGCCGGCGGTCACATCGGCCAGGATGGTCGGCTCGTACCAGGTGCGGCCGAGCGCGTGGCGCTTGCCGCCGGTCACGACGCGAGCGCCTTTATCGACCGCATCCTTGACCAGTTCCTCGACCTTGTTGATCGCCGCATCATCGATCAGCGGGCCTTGCGTGACACCTTCCTCCGTTCCGTGCCCGACCTTGAGCGCGGCAACCGCGGTCGCCAGCTTGGCGGCGAAGGCGTCATAGACGCCATCCTGGACCAGGAAGCGGTTGGAGCAGACGCAGGTCTGGCCGGCGTTGCGGTATTTCGAAGCCAACGCGCCGGCCACCGCGGCATCGAGATCGGCATCGTCGAACACGATGAAAGGCGCATTGCCGCCCAGTTCCAGCGACATCTTCTTGACCGTGCCGGCGCACTGCTGCATCAGCAACTGGCCGATCGGCGTCGAGCCGGTGAAGGTCAGCTTGCGGACAATCGGGCTGGCCGTCATCACGCCGCCGATGGCGGAAGCCTTGCCGGTCACGACGCTGAACACGCCAGCCGGAACGCCGGCGCGCTCGGCCAGTTCGGCCAGGGCCAGGGCGGAAAGCGGCGTCTGTTCGGCCGGCTTGAGGATGATGGTGCAACCGGCAGCCAGCGCCGGAGCGACCTTGCGGGTGATCATCGCGGACGGGAAATTCCACGGCGTGATCGCGGCGCAAACGCCGACCGGTTCCTTGGTCACGACGATCTGGCGATCCTTGAACGGCGACGGGATGACTTCGCCGTAGGCGCGCTTGGCTTCCTCGGCAAACCACTCGATGTAGGCAGCGGCGTAGGCGATCTCGCCCTTCGCCTCGGCCAGCGGCTTGCCCTGCTCGGCGGTCATCAGCGCGGCGAGGTCGTCCTGGTGCGTCATGAGCAGGTCGAACCAGCGGCGCAGGATGCGCGAACGCTCGGCGGCGGTGGTTTCGCGCCAGGTCTTGAGGGCCTCGTCGGCGGCGGCGATGGCACGCTCGGTCTCGGCGGCGCCGCAACGCGGCACGGTGGCGATGGTTTCGCCGGTCGCCGGATTGGTGACGGGGAAGGCTTCGCCGGCGTCGGCGGCGACCCAGGCACCGTTGATGTAGCAGGCCTGACGCAGCAGGTTGGTGTCTTTCAATGCCAGCATGTTCTGTTCTCCTTCGTTGTTTTAATAGGCCGCGCCGCTCTTGGCGGGCTCAGCCTTCTTGAATTTTTCCGCCAGGGTGACTGCCGAATTGCGCAGCAACAAGGCATCGACACCGACCAGCAAAAAGCTCGCGCCAATCTCGCGATAAGCCTCCGCCGCAGCCGGATCGGCCGAGAACACACCAGCCGCCTTGCCGGCCGCCGAGATCTTGCCGATCGCGGCAGCAACCGCTGCCTTGACGTCGGCGTGGCCCGGATTGCCGAGGTGGCCCATCGAGGCAGCCAGGTCGGACGGGCCGATGAAGACGGCGTCTACGCCGTCAACCTTGAGGATGTCGTCAAGGCCAGCCAGGCCGGCGGTCGATTCGATCTGCACGATCAGGCACATTTCTTCGTCAGCCTTGGCGAAATAGCCTTCGACGCCGTTCCAGCGGGCGGCACGGGCCATGGCCGTGCCGACGCCACGGATGCCGTTGGGCGGGTAGCGCATGGCGCGGACCAGCTTTTCGGCATCGGCGGCGGTTTCGACCATCGGCACCATCAGCGTCTGCACGCCGCCATCGAGCAATTGCTTGATGCGGGCGACGTCGTGATCGACGGTACGCACGACCGGCTTGACCGGGTATGGTGCCAGCGCCTGCAGCTGTTCGATGATGCTGCGCAGGTCGTTCGGACCATGCTCGCCATCGATCAGCAGCCAGTCGAAACCGGTGCCGGCGACGATTTCGGCGGTGTAGGCGTTGGCCAGGCCGAGAAAGAGGCCGATCTGCGTTTCGCCGGCGACCAGCGCACGCTTGAAGGTGTTGAGGGGCATTTCCACGGTCGACTCCTGTTTTTCAGACAAAACGGCAGGTGATGTTGCCGAGGGAGCCGTAATCGACATGGAAGGTGTCGCCACGGCTGGCCGGCACCGGCCGCGTGAAGGAGCCGGCGAGGATGATCTGCCCCGGCTCCAGCGCCACGCCATGCGGCGCGAAGCGCTTGGCCAGCCAGGAAATGCCATTCGCCGGGTGGTTCAGGACGCCGGCGGCGACGCCGGTTTCCTCGATCACGCCGTTGCGGTAGAGCAGCGCCGAAACCCAGCGCAGGTCAATGTCCATCGGCTTGATCGGACGACCGCCCATGATGATGCCGGCGTTGGCGGCATTGTCCGAAATGGTGTCGAAGACCTTGCGCGGCCGCTTGCTTTCCGGGTCGATGCGCTGCGAGCGGGCATCGATCAGTTCGAGCGCCGGGATCACGTAGTCGGTGGCGGAGAGCACGTCGAGCATGCTGACGTTTTCGCCTTCGAGACGGTCTTTCAGGATGAAGGCCAGCTCGACCTCGATCATCGGCACGATGAAGCGGTCGACCGGGATTTCGCCGCCGTCGGCAAAAACCATGTCGTCGAGCAGCGTGCCGTAGTCCGGCTCGTTGATCTGCGACGACATCTGCATGGCGCGCGAAGTCAGGCCGATCTTGTGGCCGACGATCTTCCGCCCTTCGGCGATCTTCATGTCGACCCAGGCCTTCTGGATCGCATAGGCGTCGGGGATGGTGATTTCCGGGTAATCCAGCGAAATCTGGCGGATCTGCTGGCGGGTCTTTTCGGCTTCGTGGAAGCGACGCGCGGTGGCTTCGATGATGTCCTGGCTGAGCATGGTCATTCCTCTTGGTGGGCTTAAGTCTTCTTGTAACGGGCGTGGATATTGTTCTGCTTCCAGGTCCCGGATTCGCTGAACTCGACGATTTCCATCGACAGGGCCAGCGTGCGCTTGGCGTAAATCATGGCGAAGTGCTCGCAGATCATCGCGAACAGCTCGTCGCCGGCTTTCTTCTTTGCTTCTTCCGACCGGCCACCGCCGATCTTCAGCGTGACATGCACGAAGGCATCGTCCACCGTGCCGTCGGCCACGCAGTAATCGTGCAGCCAGACGACGCGGGAACGGATACCGCCGATCGGGAACACCCCACCCTGGTCAATCAACACCTGGTTGGCTTTTTTCAACAGGCTCTTGACGTCGGCTTCGGCCGCGTCGAGGTTGTCGGTGACTTCAAAGATCAGATGGGGCATTCCTTGCTCCTTGGTATTGTTGTGTCAGGAAATCGGCATTTCGGCGCCGATGCCGCGGGCGCTCAGCGGGATGCCGGCGACCGGCAGGCTGACGACGACCTGGCCGGTACCCGAACTTTCGAAGTACGGGCAGACGATTTCGGCCTTGCCGGAGAACTGGTCCCAGCCGAGTGCGCCGAACAGCATGGCGGTGTCGTGCATCTTGCCTTCGCCGGTGCAGTACTGGGCATATTCCGGCAGCATGCGCAGGAAGGTATCCCATTCACCGTTCTCCCACAGTTGCAGGACACGCAGATCAACCTGCTTGTTGAACTCGCGGCTGATCGAGTTGAAGCCCTGTTCGACCAGGCGGTTTTCCCAGATCTGGTGCGACATCGAGCCGGAAGCAACGATGGCGACCTTGCTGTTGCTACGGGCGACGGCCTTGGCCAGCGCTTCGCCGAGGATGCGCGATTCTTCAAGCGAGCCGAAGGTGCTCCAGCCGGCGATCGAGACGACCTTGATCTTGCCTTCCGGGTTCATGTAGCGCATCGGCAAAATCGTGCCGTATTCGAGATCGAGCGAAGCGACCCGGTGGGCGCGCGTCTTGACGCCCATGGCGGTGGCTTCTTCGGCGATCAGGTCGCCCAGCTCCGGATTGCCCGGAAACTCGTAGGGCAGGTCCTGGATGAAATGCGGGAACTCGTGGCTGGTGTAATTGCCCTTGTGCACCGCATTGTTGTTGATGTGATAACCGGCATTGACCAGCCAGTGCGTGTCGAACACGATGAAGGTATCGACGCCGAGTTCGGCGGCACGGCGGCCGATCTCGCGTTCGGCATCGATCGCCGCCTGACGGCAGCCGTGGGCTGGGCCCGGCTGTTCGGAAATGAGCATCGACGGCACGTGCGTGCACTTGATGGCCATAAGGATTTCACCCATGAATTTGTCTCCCTTGATCTCGAAAAGTGATTTCTCTATCGGGGTTATCGTCGGCTTTACGCTCTTTTAGATGGGGAATACGACGTTGATCTGGCCGGTGCCGGACGAGCCGAAGTAAGGCGTCACGATCTCGGCCTTGCCCTGGTAATCCTCGGCGCCGAGCACGCCGAGCAGCATCGCGGTGTCGTGCATCATGCCTTCGCCGTGACACTTGACCGCGTACTCCGGCAACATGCCGCAGAAGGTCTTCCAGTCGCCGTTTTTCCACAGTTCGATGACGTGACGGTCGACGTTTTCCAGAAACGGATCCCAGACCTTGTGCATGAATTGCTCGGAAACGCCGTTCTGCGCAAAGCGGTGCGACAGCGAGCCCGAGGCGAGCACGGCGACATTGCCTTCGCTCTGCTCGATGGCGCGGCGCACGGCGCGGCCCAGCTCGATCGAGTCGGCCAGGTTATGCACGGTGCACATCGCCGAGACCGAGATGACCTTGAACTGCTTGTCCTCATTCATGTAGCGCATCGGCACCAGGGTGCCGTATTCGAGCGCCAGGCTGGTTGCGTCATGGGCACGAGTGTGCACGCCGGCCGCGGTCGCCTGCTCGGCGATGGCATGGCCGAGCGCCGGGTTGCCTTCGTACGAGAACGGCATGTTCTTGATGAAGTGCGGCAGCTCGTTGGAGGTATAGATGCCCTCCCAGCTCGGCGCGCAATTCACGTGGTAGCCGGAATTGACCAGCCAGTGCGTATCGAAGACGACGATGGTATCGACCTTCAGCTCGCGCATGCGACGGGCGATTTCCTTGTGACCGTCGATTGCGGCCTGACGACACCCCTTGTGCGGGCCATCCTGTTCCGACAGGTACATCGACGGAACGTGAGTGATCTTGGCGGCGAGAACGAGTTTGCCCATGATTTATACCCCCCAGCGCGGAATGTGGTGGCTGCCATACGACACGGCGATGTTCTTGGCTTCGCAGAACACGTCGTAGCTGTAGTGGTTGCCTTCACGACCGGTGCCGGAAGCCTTGGAACCGCCGAACGGCTGACGCAGGTCACGCACGTTCTGGCTGTTGACGAAGGTCATGCCCGACTCGATGGACTTGGCCAGACGGATGGCGCGGCCGGTGTTGTTGGTCCAGAGGTAGGACGAGAGGCCGTAGATGGTGTCGTTGGCGATGCGCACGGCGTCCTCTTCGGTCTTGAAGCGGATGATGCAGGGCACCGGCCCGAAGATTTCTTCCTGGGCGATGCGCATCTTGTTGTCGACATTGGCGAACACGGTCGGCTGCACCCAGAAACCGTTCTTGAACTTGTCGGCGACAACCGGCGTACCGCCACCGAAGACGACTTCGGCGCCTTCCTGCTTGCCGAGTTCGATGTAGTAATTGACCTTGTCCATGTGGCCCTTGGAAATCATCGGGCCGATCACGGTGTTCGGGTCCATCGGGTCGCCAACGACCAGGCGCGAGGCGCGGGCGGCGAAATCGGCGACGAACTTGTCGTAGATGCCTTCCTGGACAATGATCCGCGAGCCGGCGGTGCAGCGTTCGCCGTTGTTCGAGAAGATCATGAAAATGGCGGCGTCGAGGGCGCGTTCGTAGTCGGCGTCGTCGAAGATGATGAACGGCGACTTGCCGCCCAGTTCCATCGAGAACTTCTTCAGGCCGGCCGCCTTGACGATGCGGTTGCCGGTGGCGGTCGAACCGGTAAAGGAGATCGAGCGGACATCCGGGTGCGAGACCAGCGGTTCGCCGGCGGTGTCGCCGAAACCATGCACGACGTTGAAGACGCCGGCCGGGATGCCGGCTTCGAGGGCCAGTTCGCCGAGGCGGTTAGCGGTCAACGGCGACAATTCGGACATTTTCATCACGGCCGTGTTGCCGAAAGCCAGGCACGGTGCCGTCTTCCAGGTCGCGGTCATGAACGGCACGTTCCACGGCGAGATCAGCGCGCAGACGCCGACCGGCTGCCACAGCGTGTAGTTGAGGTGGCCGGTGTCGGAATCGTAGGTTTCGCCGTGCATGTGCTGGATCAGCTCGGCGAAGTAGTTGAAGTTGTCCGAGGCGCGCGGAATCAGCACGCGCTTGGTCTGGTTGGTGACCTGGCCGCAGTCGGCGGTTTCCATGTCGGCGATCGGCTCGACATTGGCGGCGATCAGCTCGCCCAGCTTGCGGACCAGACGGGCGCGCTCCTTGACCGGCGTTGCCGCCCAGCCCGGAAAGGCGGCCTTGGCGGCGGCAACGGCGGCGTTGATTTCGTCCTGGCCGCCGCTGGCGACGGTGTCGATCACCTCGCCGGTGGCCGGGTTGATAGTTTCGAAGGTTTCCTTACTGTCGACCTTCTGGCCGTTGATGATGTGCTTGATCATGTGCTGTTCTCGCTTTCTTTTAAGCGTTGGCGAAATAGGTCTGGTCGTCGACGATGGTGTTGACCAGACAGCAGACGTTTTCCACTTCAGTTTCGATGACGTCGCCGGCCTTCACATCGGCCAGGCCTTCCGGCGTACCGGTCAGGATCACATCGCCCGGATTCAGCGTCATGAAGGACGACAGGTATTCGATCAGGGTCGGGATGTCGAAAATCATGTCGGCGGTCGTGCCTTCCTGCGTCGTCTTGCCATTGACACGGGTGGTCAGCTTGAGCGCCATCGGATTCGGCACATCAGCGGCGTCGACCAGCCAGGGGCCGAGCGGCGTGCAGGCGTCGCGGTTCTTGACGCGCAGGTTCGGGCGATAGAAATTTTCGAGGTAGTCGCGGATGGCGTAGTCATTGGCCACGGTGTAGCCGGCGACGATGTCCATGGCGTCGGCCTTGGCGACGTTCTTGCCGGTCTTGCCGATGACCACGGCCAGCTCGCACTCGTAGTGCATGTAGGTGGCGTCGGCCGGGCGGCGGGTATTGGCCTTGTGGCCGGTGATCGCGTTCGGCCCCTTGAGGAAGACGAGCGGTACTTCCGGCGCCTTGAAAGCCAGTTCCTTGGCGTGGTCGGCGTAGTTCAGGCCGAGCGCAAAGACGGTACCGACCTCGACCGGCGGCAGCCACTGGAAATCGCCTTCCTTGAGCAGTCGACCGTCGGACAGGCGAACCTTGCCATCGGCTTCGGTGACTTGATGAACGGCGCCGTTGTAGGCAATGCGTCCGCGCTTCATGCTGCGACTCCTTCGGCGATGGTGAAATTCAGGTGGCCCAATCCTTCGGCACTGACGCGAACGCGGCTGCCAGCCTTGGCCTGCGGTGCCATGTAACGCACGCCGACGAGCAGCACGTCACCCTGGCTCAGGGTCATCCATTCGGTCACATCGGCCAGCAGTTTGGCCGGCGAACGGATCAGATCATTCAGCGAACGGCTATCGACCACCTGACCATCGATCTCGGTCGTCAGCGTCAGGCCGGCCAGATCAGCCAGCGGCTTGACTGACGAAATCGGCAAGGCACCGTCGAAACACTTCTCACGGATCGCCGGACGGTAATAGCTGGCATGCGGCAGGCTGAGGTCGGCCGCAAGCACGATGCCGGCAACCGATTCCAGTGCATTGCCGGCACTCAGTCGGCCAGCGGCGCGGCCCATGACCAGACCGATAGTGGCGGCGACTTCGACGGAATCGGCCCCTTTGGGCAGGTCGACCGTGCTACCGCAGGAAACCCGGGTATTGGCCGGTTTCAGGTAAAGCACCGGGGCCTTGGGCGCCCCCTTGTACGGAGCTTCCTCAAGAGAACCGATTTTCTGGACGGAGACGGTGTCATTAAGAATGACGCCATACACCGTGCCGCTGACTTTCTGTTTGATCATGTTATGAGACTCCGATCAGCCGAGGTAATGAACCAGGCCGAGGCACATGGTGGGGAAGAAGACGAGCGCAATGATGCGCAGGAAATCGGAAGCCAGGAAAGGCATCACCCCCCAGGCGGTTTCCTTCATCGGCACATCCTTGGCAATCTTGTTGATGACGTAGAGATTCATCCCGACCGGCGGATGCACCAGGCCGATTTCAACGACCATCAACGCCAGGATACCGAACCAGATCGACTTGTCTTCGACGCTCATGCCGAAGAATTCAAGGCCCATCACCATCGGGTAAAAAATGGGGATGGTCAGCAGGATCATGGCCAGCGAATCCATCACGCAACCGAGCAGGATGTAGATCAGCAGGATGGAGAACAGCACGACCAGCGCCGGCAGGCCGCTGTTCTGCACCCACAGCGCCAGTTCGGTCGGCATTTGCGACAGGGCGAGGCTGGAGTTGAGCAGGTCGGCGCCGATCAGCACCATGAAGATCATGCCGGTCGCGTGGGCCGTACCGTAAACGCTCTGCAGGAAATCCTTGGTCCGCATGCCGCCGGATACGGCAGCGATAATGCCGCAGGCAGCCGCACCGATCGAAGCAGCCTCGGTCGGGTTCGCCCAGCCACCGTAGATGCCGACGATGACGACGAGGAAAACGCAAAGCACCGGGATGATGTTGATCTGGGCCTTGATCATTTCGCCGAACGGCACTTTCTTGCCGGCCGGACCGGCGCTTGGATCGCGGCGAACGACGAAGGCGATGACCAGGATATAACCCAGCGCCGCGATGATGCCCGGCACAACGGCAGCGACGAACAGCTTGCCAATCGACTCCTGGGTCAGCACGGCATAGATGACCAGCGGGACCGACGGCGGAATCAGGATGCCCAGCGTACCGGAGGCAGCCAGTGTCGCGGTCGACAGCTTGCCGGAATAGCCATTGGCCTTGAGTTCAGGCAAAGCCACCTGACCCATCGTGGCTGCCGTCGCCAGCGAGGAGCCGCAGATCGCACCGAAGGCAGCGCAGGCGGCCGTCGAGGCCATGGCCAGACCGCCGCGCCAGTGACCAATCAGCGTACCGGCCGCCTTGAACAGCGCCTTGGACAGACCGCCGTGCGTGGCGAACTGGCCCATCAGGATGAACAGCGGAATGACCGCCAGGTCGTAGTTTGAAACCCGGGCATAGACCAGGTTATTGAGGGTGTACAACAGACCGGAGGTTTCGCCGCCATTCATCACCAGATAGATGCCGGCACCGGTAATGAACATGGCCATCGTGATATGCACACGCACCGCCAGCATTGCCAGCAAACAGCCAAAACCGATCAGGCCAATAGAGGTACCGCTCATTTATTTGCTCCCCGGAATGTTCTTGGTCGGGTGGAAGTGGGCGTAGGCCCGGTAGATCGCGCAGATCATCATCAGGAACAGGCCGGGGACCAGCAGCGCCGTCGGAATCCACAGCGGTAGCGAAACCAGCGTCGTCACTTCCTGCGACTCATGCGTGGCGATCGCCGACAGGATGGTGCGCCAGACCAGCAGCGCGGAAACTGCGGCAAACAGGACTTCCGCAATGCCATCGATCGGGCGCTTCAGGGAGTCACGCATGTTTTCGGTGAAAAAATCGACCTTGATATGCTCGCCAAGCAACGTGCAGTACGGCAGGAAAGCCGTCGCGGCGACCGCGGTGCCGGCCTGCATCAATTCGATATCGCCGTTCACCGAGCCGAAGCCCAGCTTGCGGCCGATGATCGACACCAGCGACATGGCGATCAGGGCGATAAACAGGACGCCACCGGAAATTGCCATCGTCTTGCCCGCCATGATCAGGTAGTGCTCGACCTTGTCGTGCTCAACCAGTTCATGGGGCAGCCCCATAGGATCTTGCATGCTGTTCTCCTTGGGTTCTCGTTATTACTTGCTGGTACCAGTCAGCTCGCGGGCAGCGGCAATCAGCTTCTTGCCATCCAGACCCTTTTCGCTCACCTGCTTGGCCCACTCGTCCTCGACACTGGCGGTTGCCTGCTTCATCGCCGTCACCTGCGTCGCGCTCAAGGTGGTGATCTTGTTGCCCTGTGCCGCAATGCGCTTGCGGGTATCGGCGGCGACTTCATCAAACATCGCGCCGAACTTGCCGACCATCGCTTCGCCGGTCGTCTTGTCGACGATGGCCTTCAGATCCGCCGGCAGGCCGTCGTACTTCTGCTTGTTCATCAGCACAGCCAGCACGGTGGCCGTCGGGTAGGCAACGCCGTTGTCCGGCTGCAGATGGAACTTGGTGACTTCGGACAACTTGGTCGGATAGACCAGTTCCCAGGCACCAAGGGAGCCGTCAACCACGCCCTTGGCGATGGCTTCGGTCACCTGGGCCGGCGGCATGGCGACCGGTTGACCACCGAGCGCAGCCAGGGTCTTGGCACCAACACGCGTCGAGGTGCGCAGCTTGAGGCCGGCAAACCCGGTCAGACCGGCAATCTGCTTGCTGGCGGTATGCACGGCCTGGCCACCATCGGTATGGAAAGCCAGTACCTTGTAGGCAGCAAATTCCTGCTGCGCGTGCTGTTGATAGTAGGTCCACAAAGCCTTGGAGCTGGAGGTTGAATCCTTGACCATGAACGGCAGTTCAAAAGCTTCGATGGCCGGGAAGCGGCCGGCGGAATAACCGGGACCGGTCCACACCACGTCGGCCACACCATTCTTGACCTGGTCGGCCAGTTGCGCCGGCGTACCGCCGAGTTGCATGGCCGGGTAGAACTGGCACTTGATCCGGCCGCTCGACAGCTTGCCCATCTCTTCACACCACGGCTGCAACACCTTTTGCTGCGTCGGCGCAGCGGACGGCAGGAAGTGGGCGATCTTGAAAGTGACTTCCTGAGCCAGAGCCGGGACGGAAACAGCCATGGCGCCGATCAAAACAAAGTGACGGTAGTTCATTCGACATCTCCTCGAACAGAGTGGGTCGGACCCACGTTTATTAACATGTTAGTGATCAAATTAAATCACTACTATGTTAGTGAGTCAACAGGTATTCGATTTAATTTTGGGCTTGTTTTTCCGGTTGACCGCAGGACATTCGATCGAGGTGCGACCACACCGCTGCCAACCGGATTGGTCGCTCAGACGCGCTTGAACAGCGGGCTGCGCACCTGCTGCGCATCCGCAGCCGAGAAGAACTTCTCGGTGTAGATGTCGCGTTCGAACAGGCGGCCTTGCATCAGGGTGGTGATGCAGGCTTCGATCATCACCGGCGGGCCGCACAGGTAGGCTTTGCGGCCGCGGAAGTCGTTGTCGAAATGGGCCTTGGCAGCATCGTGGACGAAGCCGCGGAAGCCGGTCCAGCCGCTATCGGCCGGCTCGTCGTTCAAGGCCGGGACGTAGCTGAAATTCGGATATTTCGCGGCCAGATCGAGGAATTCCTGGTGGTAGTACAGCTCGCCCTGGTTGCGCGCGCCGTAGACCAGCGTGATCGGCAGTTCGCTGCCCTCTTCCAGCAGATCGAGAATCATCGAACGCGGGCTGGACAGGCCGGAGCCGCCGGCCATGAACAGGGACGGCACGTTGGCCGACTTGTGCACGAAGAAGCGGCCGTAGGGGCCGGAAACGGTGATCGCGTCGCCGACCTTGAGTTCGTTGTGGATCCAGGTGGTGCCGACGCCGCCGGGCACGATGCGGATGTTCAGTTCGATCTCTTTCCCGGTCGACGGCGAATTGGCCAGCGAAAAGGCACGATGCCCCATGTCGTTCGGCAAATTGAAATTGACGTACTGTCCGGCCTGGAAGTCGAGCGCTTCGTCGAGCTTGAGCCAGATACCCTTGATGGTCGGCGTCAGGTTCTCGATGCGGCTGATCACGCCTGGGAAATCCTTGACCGGAATGTCGCGCGCGTCTTCGTCGATTTCCATCTCGACTTCGATGGCGGTGTCGGCTTCGAGCGTGGCGCAGCAGGCCAGGGCCTTACCCTCTTCGCGCTCGTAGTCCATCAGCGCGAAGCTGGAGGAATTCTGGTGGTCGACTTCGCCGTCGGTGATGCACACCTTGCAGGTGGCGCAGTAGCCCTGGCCGCAGGCGTGCGGCAGGTAGATGCCGGCGCGCAGCGCGGCGTCGAGGATGGTCTGCCCGTCCTCGACCTCAATGGTCCGGCCGAGCGGCTCGATACTCAGTTCGTAGCTCATGTTTTATCTCCGCGGGGTGAAACCGGGCTGCCGCGCGGACAAGCCGCGCGACGCCCTGTTGTTTTTAGTAGCCGGTACCGGCAATGCCATCCAGGCCCGGCGTGCGGAAGCGGATCAGGTCCTTGTGACCGATGCCGTTTTCCTTGAGGCTCTTGTTGCGATCCGGCGTGAAGGGCGTGTTGCCGTTCTGCCAGACGACCGTGTTCCAGTCGATCTGCTTCCAGTCCGGGTGGTAGCTGAAGCAGTCGGTCATGTACTGGTCGATGATCACCGAGAACAGGGTTTCCGGCGGCAGTGCGAGCACGAAGGGACGCGAGAACATGCGGTGACGTTCCCAGTTCACGTACAGCAACTGGCGGCCCTTGTAGTTCTCGACGGCATCGCGCGACTTGACGTCGTAGGGCGCGAGGGTTTTCAACATGGTCATGGCTGTCTCCTTAGTTCTTGGTGGCCTGCTCGCGCCAGGCGGCAAAGTTCTTCTGGTCCTCGGAACCATTGAAGTCGCCGAGCGCGCGCTTGTCGAGCTTCCAGTAGTCGAGCATGTTCTGGCCCGGCTTGAAGTCGGCGGCATTGACGTCGGTGCCTTCCGGCTCGCAGTTGCCCTGCAGCACCTGGTGCGAGGAGATGAAGGTCTGGATGTACTTCTCCGGCTCGTTGTCGAAGATTTCCTTGCAGTGATCGGAACAGGTGTGGAACTTCTCGCCCTGGTAGATCGATTCGCGGAAACACATTTCCATGGGGTCGCCCGGCTCGTTGAACTTCATGGTGCTGACGCAGACCTGGCAGTTCATCGGCGCCGTCTTGTTGTCGAAACGGTTGCCGGCCTTTTCCTGCGCATCGAGATGCTCGAGCACCGGACGGTAGTACTTGTCGAAGGTGTTCGGGTACTTCTCGGACAGCCAGTCCATTTCGTCCGGCGTCGGGATCCAGGTGTGGAAAGGCGTCGCCTGCGGCTTCATGTAGAAACCGATCCACGACTGGTGGGTGACGTGTTCTTTCTCTTCGATGGTCTGGCCGAAGCATTTCGGGATGGTGATGCCGTAGCGGGCGAGGTCCTTGAACAGCGCGCCGCCGTTTTCCTCGACGTACATTTCCCACGCTTCCTTGAAGCTCATGATGCGCTTGGGCAGCATGTAATCCATCATCATGCCGACCGAGGCGAGCTTGCGCGTACCGCGCCAGGTCCATTTGTCGATCCAGCGCTGGACGATGGGCAGGTTGTCCGGGTCCTGTTCGAGCATGAACTTGATGCATTCGAGGCCGAGCGTCATGTGACGGGCTTCGTCGGACTGGGCCGAAAAGCCGACGGTCATCGCCGCCATGTCGCCGTTGTAGGCGGCACCGGAGATGAAGGGCACGAACAGGATGTTGGTCAGCACGTATTCGAAGGCGAAGCCGATGGCGACCATGAATTCGAACGGGCCGGCGGTGATCGCGTCGTCGAAGAAGGACTTGCCGTCCGACAGGTACCACATGCGGGATTGTTGATGGGCGAACTCGTCCATCCCGTTGTAGTACTTGTTGTAGTTGGAGATCGAGTGGATCTGGGTCTGGAAGTGACGGTACTCATCGACCGCCTGCATCTGGCAGGCAACGCGCGGACCGGCGCCGTTCATCTGGCGGCCCATCATCGAGAAGCCCCGCGCGGCCATCAGTTCGAGCGGCGGCGTCGAGCCGAGGAAGAGCTTGAGCACGTTGATGTAGCGCGCATCGGTGACCGACAGGTGACCGTTATTCTGGTTGAAGCCGTCGAGGATGGCGTACAGCTTGCGCTCCTTCTCGGCCTGGTACTTCCAGTAGGCGTCCATGGTCAGGCGGAACGGATCTTCCCACTTGTCCCAGTCGTGAATCTTGATGCCCTCGTAGGTCGTCTGCGGGAAGACCTTGTCCATCGGCTGGTAGGTCGTGTCCCACGCGAGATCGCGGGTCATCAGGCTGTAGCGCTCTTTGAGGCCGAGCTTCTTGGCAACTTTCATATCCATGGTGTTCTCTCCTTGCCGGCCGGAATCAGGAATTCCAGCTCAGGGTGAATTCGTCGTCGGTCTCGTCGAGGTGACCGGAAATGGTGATCAGGTGCAGTTGCAGTTCCTGCAGGTCGAAGCTGCGGCCCATCTTTTCCTCGACGGTTTCGCGCTTGATGACCAGACGGTTCGGCACGTCGATCTTCACCATCGAAGGCTGGTCGACGACCATGGCGCCCGGGTTGTCTTCAAGGATGGCCTCGACGATGCAGCGGGAGTCGTCGTTCTTCTGGAATGCGATAAATGCGTTGGACATGCGACTTCCTTTACAGGGTGATACCGGCCTTGGCGGCGCGGGCATTCAGGTTCTGGACCAGTTCGTCCAGGATGGCATCGGCGTCGGCACCGAAGGCGAGCACGGCAACCGGCTTGATTGCCTTCAGGGCACGTTCGCGCCAGTGCTTGATCCACTCGGCCAGTTGCGCCTTGTTGTCGGCATTGTCGGCAGCGGTGACCTTGAGAATGGAATCCAGCCACTTCGTGGTTTCACCAAACCATTCGCGCTGGAAGCGGGTCAGCATCGAGAAGACCGGGCTGTAGGCGGCGTTGAGCTTTTCGTTGTAGCGCTCGAAGATCAGCGGATAGAGCAGGCCTTCGAGGGCGAAGTCCTGGGCGACGAGAACTTCGAACCAGTCCTTCTCGACCATCAGGTCTTCGACGTAGCGGCGCATTTCCTGCCATTCGGCGCCTTCCAGCCAGGCCGTCTTGGCGGCGGTCAGGGCATCAAGGTCATTGAAGGCGAGGCCGAGGCGGCTGGTGTATTGGGCGACGCCGAGCTGGTCCATCGAGGCGTAGCAGGCGGCCTGCGAAATGGCGATGCCGTAGCCGTAGGAAGAAACGTAAGCCTTGTTCAGGTTCGAAGCCCAGGCCACATGGCGCAGCGGCAGGAAAACCTTGAGGGCTTCTTCCTTGCCGGCGGCCGGATAGGCGGCGGCAAGACCGAGTTCATCGACCAGATCGAAGTCGCCTTCGGCGATTTCCTGCATCTTGCCGCGTGCCAACGTCCAGGCGCCGTAGTAGTACTGGCGCGGGTCTTTCAGCGCGTACCAGTCCTTCATCGTGACCTTGGTGCGGGTCTCGTCAAAGATTTCGTACTGCGGCTCCCAGGTCGGGCGGTAGTGATAGTTCTCGACCGGCTGCAGGTCCATGGTGGCTTCCATGTAGCGCGAAGCCGGTTTGTCGGCGCCCATGCGGCGGGCCAGGTGGCCAAAGGTCTGGCGCAGCGGGGTGATGCTGACCGTCCTCAAATCGATTGCCATGTTTGTCTCCTGAAAATACTGAAAATGGAACGGTCGACCGCTCCGAAAAGGCAAAAACCGTTAGCGGAAACGCTGATGCGTCGCCTGGTGCAAGTTCCAGTGGAAGTCGGCATCGGCTGCATCGCTGTCGAAGGCAGCCGGCTCGGCGGCGATGCGCTCAACGTGATTGGCAGCACAAAATTCCTCGAAGGCCGCCTTGGGCATGACCAGCTCGACCGCAACATCGGGATCGCCGACGGCGAACTCGAATTCGATCAAACCGTTGGCCCGGGTGCGCATGACGCGCACGAATTTGCGCGTGATGTCGAAACTGCCTGTCGCCATGTCGTCTCACTCCTGATTTATCACTACCCCGAAAGGCAGCTATCTGATGAAGTGCATTAAATCTTTTACTAAGATATTAATGAATGGACGTTTGGGGAAATGACTTGTACTTTTCGTAACCGCGAACGGTCAGCCCTGCCCGACCAGACGGAACTGGCTCGGCGGCATGCCGGCCCGCTTGGTGAAAAAGCGCGAGAAATACGCCGGATCGGCAAAACCCAGCTGATAGCTGATCTCGCTGACCGGCACCGCCGAAAAAAGCAGAAGGCGGCGCGCCTCCTGCAACAGGCGTTCGTGCACAATTTCCTTGGATGGCCGTTCGGCCATGCGCCGGCAAATGTCGTTGAGCCGCGCCTCGGTCACCAGCAGGCGGCCGGCGTAATCGGTCAGGGTCAGGTGGTCACGAAAATGTGCTTCGACCAGATCACAAAAACTCAGGAACAGGCGCAGGTCTTCACTGCGCTCCGGACGCTGCGCCGTCACCGGTTCATGCGCCAGCAGCAGGCGGCTCAAATGGATGAAGGCACACTCCCCCAAGGCCAGCAACAAGGCGGAATGTCCCTTGGCATCGCGATCGGCCTCGCGCTGCAGCAGTTCAACCGTGTTCACCAAAGCGGCGAAATCCTCGCCACTCGCTGCCGGCAGGCTGGCCAGTTCGATGAAGGCCGCTTCGCGCAGCAAGGTATCCGGCCACTGGCCGGGCATCGCCCGGTACCAGCTACGCACCACTTCCTGCCGCACGGTCAGCACATGGCCATCGGTATCTTCCTCGGAATAGAACGAATGCGGGATGGTTGGTGGCGTGAAGATCAGCAGCGGTGCCGCGCCACCATAGACCTGGCCGTCGAGATTGAGGCGAATACTGCCCTTGACCAGGATATGCACCTGATAGAAGCAGTAATGCCGGTGCGGCGGCGTGTTGCGCCCGAAAAACTGGGCGAGGCGGCCGAAGGTTTCATAGTGCACCTCGCACTCGGGATCGCGCTGGTCGTAGACCCGACCGATATGAATATCGGGAATTGCCTGAACGGGAACCACGGTCATGATCGCCACCTGAACCTGATTACAAGAAACCTGCCGACAAGGCGTCGGGATTTGATTCAATCACTAACATATTAAGCAGTCAACTGGTATCATCTGGGCCATTCAATTATCAGGTCCAGCCCCTTTGACTGGAGAACCGGATTCCATGTCCCGCAAGCTCGCCTACCGCAATCTGCCTCAGCTCTTCCTCAAAGCACGGGAAGAACTGCTCTGCCACTTTCGCCCGATCATCAGCCATTTCGGCCTGACCGAACAACAGTGGCGCATTCTGCGCGCACTGGCCGAAATGGAGCAACTGGAACCGCGCGAAATCTGCGAGCATTGCCACATTCTCAGCCCGAGCATGACCGGCGTGCTGTCGCGTATGGAAGAGATGGGCCTGGTCACGCGCAGCCGCATGGCGGAAGACCAGCGCCGTGTCATTGTCCGTCTGACACCAAAAAGCGAACGCCTGGTCGCCGAACTCGGCCCGCTGATCGTTGCCCAGTACAAGATCATCGAACAGGCTTTCGGCCCGGAATTGATCAAGGAGCTTTACGAAGTCATGGACCGGATCATCGCCGCCGAACGCGGCCCGATTGCCCGGATCGAACTCCCGCCGAAGAAGGATTGGTCCAGCCTCTGAAACGGGGATGAAGGGTTGGCCCAGCACTCGCAGGGCCAACGATAGGGCAGAAAACCACCGGTAGCACACGATACCGGCGAACAAGCGGACCTTCAGTCCGCCCAGCTATTTACATGCCAAGGTAGGCCGCCCGCACCTGCTCGTTGCTGATCAGTTCCTGGCCGGTACCGGTCAGCGTGACATTGCCGGTTTCCAGCACGTAGCCACGGTCGGCGATGGCCAGCGCGGCAAAGGCATTCTGTTCGACGAGCAGGATGGTCATGCCTTGCGATTTCAGCGTTTTGACCACATTGAAAACTTCCTCGACAAGCAGCGGCGCCAGCCCCATCGACGGCTCATCGAGCAGCAGCATTTTCGGACGGCCCATCAGCGCCCGGCCAATCGCCAGCATCTGCTGTTGACCACCGGACAAGGTACCGGCCGGCAGCGCGCGCTTTTCCTTGAGAATCGGGAACATCGCAAAAACCTTTTCCAGATCGCCTTCGACCTGGTTTTTTGGCTGGGTATACGCCCCCAGACGGAGGTTGTCCTCGATCGACAGCGGCCCGAAAACCTGGCGTCCTTCCGGACTCTGGCAGATACCGCGCCGCATCCGCATGTCGGAACGCAGCTTGCTGATGTCTTCGCCATCGAAATGGATGCTGCCGGCACTCATCGGCTGAATGCCGGACAAGGTGCGCAGGAAGGTCGTCTTGCCGGCACCGTTGGCGCCGACCAGGGCGACTGTCTCGCCGCGCCGCACTTCGAGGCTCATGCCTTTCAAGGCCTTGATCCGACCATAGCAGCTTTCGACATCCCTGACGCTGAGCAGCACATCGGCCTTGGCCGAGGAAGCGCCCGGTTGCAGTTCGCCGGCCGTGTGTCCGCCCAGGCCGATCGACTCCGGCGCCAGGCTGGCGATACGGTGGAACAACTCGCGAAACTCGGCGCGCGCCCTTTCACCGAACAAGGGATCGTCGTTGTCGAGAAACGCCCGGTCGATTTCAGCCCAGTCTGCTGCGGTCAACGCCTCGCGGGCCAAAGGAATGGCATCCTTTTCTTCCGTCCGGATATGGTTTTTCAAGCTGCCCGTATAAGTCCGCAGGGCGGCGGCAAAAGCGGCATTGTCCAACGCGCCTGTCGCGGTGGCGGCCAGTTGCTCGCGCAGCGATTTCAGGACTTCGGGACCATTGCGGTGCTCGGCTTGCAGGCGATCAAGAATGAGTGCCGCCTCAGCGCTGCGCTGGCGCAACACCGGGAACAGGAAGTCATCTTCCTTGGTGTGATGGCAGGCATCCATGAACTGTTCGATGTAATCGAAAATCGACGTAAAGAAAGCCGGATCGACCTTGCTGCCAGCCTCCATCTCATCGGCCACCTGGTCGATGGTCGTGGCGATGCGCCACAGATTGCGGTGTTCTTCGCTGATAACGCGCAGTGCTTCCATGTTCTTCCCCTTATGCGTGCGCGCCGAGATAGGCAGCAATCACGTCCGGATTCCGGCGAACTTCCTCACCCGTGCCTTCGGCCAGTTTCTTGCCGTAATCAAGCACCAGGATGCGGTCCGACAGGTTCATCACCATCTTCATATCGTGCTCGACGAGCACCACCGTCACGCCGGAATCGGCAATTTTGCGGACCAGATGGTCGACTTCGATGGTTTCCTTCGGATTGAGACCGGCGGCCGGTTCATCGAGGAAGATCAGGCGCGGCTTCATGGCCAGCGCACGGGCAATTTCAAGCCGCTTGAGCGCACCGTAGGACATCGCATCGGCCCGTGCCTCGACATATTTTTCGAGGCCGACAAAAGCCATCAGCTCAGCCGCTTCACGACGCATTTCGGCATCGCGCCGTTTCAGGGTCGGGAAACGCAAGGCGGCCTTGAGCAGATTGCGGTCAAGCCGCAGGTGAGCACCGACCATCACATTCTCGATGGCACTCATGTTCATGCAAATCTGCAGGTTCTGGAAAGTCCGGGCCACACCGCGCGTCGCCAGTTCGTTCGGCGACTTGCCACCGATCGACTCGCCCTCCAGCCGGATTTCACCGCTGGTTGGCTTGTAGACCCCGGTAATCAGGTTGAATAACGTTGTCTTGCCAGCGCCATTCGGGCCGATCACGGCATAAACGATGCCTGCATCAATGCTGAAACTGACATTCTGGACAGCCTTGACGCCGCCGAACTGAATGGAAAGGTTGGATACATCGAGCAAAGCCATGCTCATTCTCCCTTGCCGAACTTGGCGGCCAGCGTCGGGACCAGGCCCTTTGGCATGAAGATCATGCAGATCATTAAAATCGAACCGAAAGCCACGGTTTCCCAGCCTTCAAAGGTAGCCAGCGCCTGCGGCAATGCAGTCAGCAGCACGGCGCCAACCAGCGAGCCATAGACCGAAGCCATGCCACCGATGACGACCATGGTGACCAGTTCGATGGAGTGGAAGAAATCGGCCAGATTCGGCGTCACGAAACCCACGTAATGCGCCGTGACGCTGCCCATCAGGCTGGCGAACACCGCCGACATGACAAAAATCGCAACCTTGTAGCGCACCACATCGACACCGACCACCTGCGAGGCCACTTCGGAACCATGCAGGGCGCGCAGCGCACGGCCGAACGGTGAATCGATCAGGTTGAGCGAAGCCCAGACACTGACCGAGAGCAGCAGCGCAACCACCCAGTACCACTGCTTGTCGGAAGAAAGCTCGAAACCGAACAGGGCCATCGCCGGCACCGGCATGCCGTCCGGCCCACCCGTCCAGGCAGCCTCGTTGCGCAAGGCAATGCTCAGAATGATGCCGAGACCGAGCGTCGCCATTGCCAGATAGTGGCCTTTCAACTTAAAGATCGGCCGGGCGACCAGCGCGGCCAGAATGCCGGTTGCAACAGCTCCCGCCGCCATGGCGAGCACCGGATGCCAGCCGAAATGCGTCGGCAGCACGGCTGAGGCATAGGCGCCGATACCCAGAAAACCGGCATGACCGAGACTGATCTGGCCGGCAAAGCCGATCAGCAGATTCAGCCCGAGCACGATCACGGCATTGATCGCCATGCGGATCACCAGATCCATGTAGAAGCTGTTGGGCAGCACGAAAGGCAGCACGGCAAGGATGGCCATGACGATGTACAGGCCAAAATAGGCATTCTTTTTCATGCTTACACCCGATCCGTCGATTTGCCGCCAAACAGGCCGCGCGGCATGAAGAAGAGAATGAGCAGGATGAGCACGAAGGGAATGGCATCCTTGTAGGCCGACGAAATGTAGCCCGCCCCCATGGCTTCCAGAATACCGACCAGCAAGCCGCCGAGCACTGCGCCTAGACCATTGCCCAGACCGCCGACCACTGCAGCGACGAAGCCCTTGAGGCCGAGCATGATCCCGACATCGTAGGAAGTCAGCGTGATCGGCGTGACCAAGATACCGCCCAGCGCGCCGAGCGCGGCCGACATGGCAAAGCTCATGAACAGCACCCAGCTGGTGTTGATCCCGACCAGTTCAGCCGCCAGACGGTTGAACGAGGTGGCCAGCATGGCCTTGCCCTGCAGCGTGCGGTTGAAGAAGTACCACAGCGCGACGACGACCAGCGCCGTAACGCCGAGCACCCACAGGCTCTGCGGCATCAGCGTCGCACCGAGAATCTCGATCGGCGTGTCACCCGAGAAGGCCGGCAGGCTGTGCGTGCCTTTGCCGAGCCAGACCTGGACCAGACCGCGAATGACCAGCGAAGCGCCGATGGTGATGATGATCAGCGTGACCGTTTCGGCACCCTTGACCGGTTCGATCGCCAGTTTTTCAACGACCACGCCGACAATCGCCGGAATCAGGATAGCCAGCACCAGCGCAACCGGCAAAGGCAGGCCGGCCTGGGTAAAGAACACCGCCAGCATGCCGCCGAGCATGATGAACTCACCCTGGGCGAAGTTGATTACGTTGCTGGCGTTGTAGATCAGCGTGAAGCCGAGCGCGGCCAGCGCGTAAGTCGCACCGACCGTGACACCGGAAAATAGGAATTGCAGGAACTGGGCAAGCATCAGACACCCACCTTCCCTGTCGGCGCAGCCGCCGTGCGCACCGCTGCTCTCTCGTTCATCTCGCCTCCTGTTGTTATCGGCCGCAGCCGTATGGAAGTATTACTTCACATTAGTGGAATTGATTCTGAAATACAGAACAACTTCTGTCAATGGAAAATGATACAAATAATGAAATTTCCTGCGCCTTATGTATCAATAATTATCCAGCTGATTTATCGACATTTTTTGCCAAAAACCAGCGTCGACCGCGGCAAATGCAAAGACCCGCCAGGTGGCGGGTCTTGTCATGGCAAACGTGAGCCGATACTGGCTAGTTGCTGCCGGTGTATCCCAGGCGAACCGACAATTCGGCGGCGGCCTCCTTGAGCGGCCCGACCACCGGCCCGGCCGGGTCCATGTCGAACATACCCTTGACGCCAACCACCAGCATGGCGATGGTAATTTCATTCTTGAAATTGAAGACCGGCGCCGCCAGTGCCTCCACACCCGGCACCAGGTGGTAGCCGGAAACGCTGGCGTAACCATCGGCCCGCACCTGGGCCAGCATGGCTTCGACCTCGGCGCGCGTCTGCAACTCCGGCGGCAGGTCCGGCCCCTTGAGACGACGTTCGATCAGGCGGCCAACAGTTTCCTTGGGCAACCAGGCGGAAAAAACCCGACCGCTGGCCGAAGTCAGCGGATCAAGCGCCGTACCGGTCACGACATTGACGGTGATCGGGCGGCGCGGACGCTCCCAGCGCACGATGACCGGCCCGGTATCGCCCCACACGGCAAGCGCGGTCGTTTCGTTGATCTTGTCGCGCAACTCGGCAATGGCCGCCAGGCCGAGGCGCACCCGGTCAAGCCGGTCAATCGCCACCAGACCGATGTTCAAGGCGAACGGCCCAAGGTCGTAACGGGAAGTCAGCGGGTCCTGCCCAACCAACCCGGCACGAATCAGGCTGACCAGATAGCGATGCGCCTTGGAGGCCGGCATGTCCGCCGCCGCCGCAATGTCCTTGAGCATCATCGAGCGCTGCCCCTTGACCATGGCGCGCAGGATGCTCATCCCGATTTCCAGCGACTGGACGCCGTGTTTGCCTTCCATTTCGTCACTCATGACCGCCCCTTGAAGATTCTGCATTACGAAATCGCTTTTATTTTATAGAATTCCAGATCGTTTTGTCAGGAGCAAATCATGAATTCACTGCGCGTGTACGCCATCGACGGCATTGTACCGGTCGTCGATCCCACCGCCTTCGTCCATCCCAGCGCCGTGCTGATCGGCGACGTCATCGTCGGACCGGGCTGTTACGTCGGCCCCTGCGCCAGCCTGCGCGGCGATTTCGGCCGCCTGATCCTGGAACGTGGCGCCAACCTGCAGGACACCTGCGTGATGCACGGCTTTCCCGGCACCGACACCGTGGTCGAGGAAAACGGCCACATCGGCCATGGCGCGGTATTGCACGGCTGCCGCATCGGCAAGAACGCCCTGATCGGCATGAATGCCGTGATCATGGACAATGCCGTGATCGGCGAATCGGCCATTGTCGCCGCCAGTGCCTTCGTCAAGGCCGGCGCCGAGATTCCGGCCCGCAGCCTGGTCGCCGGCATGCCAGCCAAGGTCATCCGCACGCTCTCCGACGAAGAAATCGCCTGGAAAAGCGAAGGCACCAAAACCTATCAAGACCTGACCCGGCGCTGCCTGGCGACCATGGTTGAAACCAACCCGCTGAGCGAAGTCGAGGCCGACCGCAAACGCATCCATATTCCCGACGTGATTCCGCTCGTTGAACTGAAGAAATCCGGCAAAAGCTGAAACGCGGCTGCCTGAAAATGGTCTGATTGCTGCGGTCGACCGCAGCAGAGGCCCGAAAATCAACGCTCAACACGCCAAGGACAATTCATGAACGACGCA
This sequence comes from Dechloromonas sp. TW-R-39-2, assembly GCF_016864195.1. NCBI lineage: Bacteria > Pseudomonadati > Pseudomonadota > Betaproteobacteria > Rhodocyclales > Azonexaceae > Dechloromonas > Dechloromonas sp. TW-R-39-2. Next base: position 560,774 of record NZ_CP045202.1, on the reverse strand, counting down.
CTCTACGACATCCCGCTCCAGCAGATCGACGGCACCGCCACCAACCTGCGCCCGCACCAGGGCAAGGTGATGCTGATCGTCAACGTCGCCTCGAAATGCGGCCTGACACCGCAATACGCCGGACTGGAAGCCCTGCACGAACGTTACGCCGAACGCGGCTTCACCGTCCTCGGCTTTCCGGCCAACGATTTCGCCGGGCAGGAACCGGGCAGCAACGCCGAAATCGCCAGCTTCTGCACAAGCAATTTCGGCATCCGCTTCCCGCTCTACAGCAAGATTGTCGTTACTGGTGAAGAGCGCCACCCGCTCTACAGCCACCTGATCGCCGCCCACCCGGACACCGAGGCACGCCCCGTCATGGAAGAACAACTACGCGGCTACGGCATCGAACCGACCCCGCGCCCGGAAGTGCTCTGGAATTTCGAAAAAATCCTCGTCGACCGCAACGGCCAGGTCGTCCGGCGCTTTGCGCCCGATACCAAGCCGGATGCGGAAGCACTGATTGCGACGATTGAGGGGCTGCTTTAACGCACCATGTTTTAGGGTGAATAAAGACACCGGCCGAGCCTGTGATTGTTGTTTCGCAGGTGGTAGAAGCTGGTTTATTGTTAGTTGGACTGCTTGTCGGCCTGATGTGGAGCTCCACATCAGGCCGAACATCTGCTGTGTAGTGATAACCCTCTTTATCGCTAGTCGCACGCATTCGGCATACGAATCCCTTCCTGCGCTACAAACGGCAACAGCTCAGTCAAACGGCGAGTATTAAATTATCATTCAAATGATTGCTGCGCCGTTTGTTACTGTCATCCGAAATGCCTTTGCACGCCCCAAGTTGTGGTGGAATTAAACGACAAAGAAGCCGTAAGCAACATAAACGAGACACCGCCATGACAAATACCCTTCCGTTGCATTCAAACAGTGAAATGCCTAATCTTGACTCGCTTACTAATGCTTGGCTCACAGATTTTTTGGCGGCCGCGACACTAGCCGGACTTCAGCTTACACACGCTGATTTTCATATTGAGAAACTGTGTGCGTCACACACGCCAACAAGGTTGCTAAAGGGGCATGCGGCTGTTTATGTATTTCTCTTTGGAGATCGATGCTTAAAGGTTGGGCGTGCCGGAGAAAATAGTAATGCGCGTTATAGGTCACAGCATTACACGGGATCCGCAAAAAGCACACTGGCCGGTTCGCTCCTCAAGCATGAGATCCCTTGGTTACCTACGGTACAGGCTAATCAAACGAGAGAATGGATATGCAAAAACACATCCCGGATTAACTTTCTGCTCAAGGCAAGCCATGGGCCTTTTCCGATTGGTTTGCTTGAAGCATTTTTGCATTGCAAGCTCCAGCCCGTATTCGAAGGGTTCGCAAGTCAGCGACTGGCCGGTGAATGTACAAAATACACCCATGTTTGAACGATAGGCTGCTCAACGCAGTAAAGCAGACATCTGAACTACTCCGATATCCCGGCACTGAGGTTGGCCCACCCAATGAGCCCATAAAGGTCTAAGCTTTGCTCGTGTCGTAATTCAGCCCTTGTTAGGCTTTACACAATATTGCAGCGACCATTTATGCGGTGACGCCAGAATAGCTATCGACCGCATCAGGACCAAGAAATGACCGCTTATTGTTCTCGAGTGATTGGTGATTCCGAGGCGCTAAATAGAGTTCGGATGGTGCTCTATTCAAGGCCTGACGCCTGCTCTACATAGATGGTCGCCCCCGGTTTGCCAAGCCCTCAATCGATGATGGTAAGTAAGGTGGAGATTGCAGCCATAGATCCGGACTTTGATCGAGGCCACAGCCTCCGTCCCTGATGGAATACGCTGGTTGGAGCCTTAACAGATGGTCGCGCTGTGAGGCGCCTTGTAAAGTTCAGGCTTGTCCAACCCCGGTCTGACCTATCTCGCCATCACGTCATGATTGCCTGTGCAATCGGTGGTTCTCCTTGAAGTGTGCTGCTGTCTTGCTCAGTGGCAGGGTTATCCACGGGGCCGTGGGCCGAAGGTCCCTTTAGACCGTAGGCCTGCGGCACGGGGGATAACCCGTGTTTATGCCGTCAATCCGTAATCCGCTTTGTAGTCCCGATCCTGGGCCAGGAGCGCCCAGACAATCCGGGCATTCTTGTTCGCCAGGGCCACAGCAGCCACATTCTTGTTGCGTCGCCCCATCACTCCTGCCAGCCAGCTCCCGGCGTGGGCTGCCTTGCGTTCGGCTACCCGAATGACGGCGCGCGCTCCGTGGATCAAGAGTGTCCGCATATAGGTATCGCCCCGTTTGCTGATCCCCAGCAGGGTCTGCTTGCCGCCGCTGGAGTTCTGCCGTGGCACCAACCCGAGCCAGGCTGCCAGTTGTCGGCCATTTTCGAAGTTCCGGGCATTGCCGATGGATGCCACCAGCGCACTGGCTGTAATCGGACCAATCCCTGGTATCTGCGCGAGCTTTCGACTGGCGGCATTCTCGCTATGCCAGACCTGGATTTGACCTTCCAGCTCCTGGGCCTGCCGATCCAGTTCCTTGAGGTGGTCTCCCAGACGGGCAATTAGCTGACGAAAGACGCCGGGCAAGCCATTCTCGCCGTCTTCGAGGATCTCCGGCAGACGCTTGCCGATGTGCGCAATGCCCTGGGGAATGATGATGCCGTACTCGGCCAGCAGGCCGCGAATCTGATTTGCCTGGGCTGTCCTCGCTTTGACGAAGCCTTGGCGAGCCCGATGCAGCGCCAGTACAGCCTGCTGCTCGGCCTGCTTGATCGGCACAAAACGCATGTTTGGCCGGCTCACCGCTTCACAGATCGCCTCCGCATCCGCTGCATCATTTTTGTTCGTCTTGACGTAGGGCTTCACAAATTGCGGCGCCATCAATTTGACGGTATGCCCCATCGCTTGCAGCTTGTTCGCCCAAAAATGTGCGCTGCCGCAGGCTTCCATGCCGATCAGGCACGGCGCCAGGTTGGCGAAGAACGCTGCCATCTGCTCCCGCTTCAGTTGTTTCTTCAGGACGGCTTTGCCCCGTTCATCCACGCCATGAACCTGGAATACGTTTTTTGCCAGATCGATGCCAATCGTCGTAAGCTTCATTTCGGTCGCCTCTCTTGCTGGGTGGGAATTTCCATTCGCCACACTTTGGCACTTCTGATGCCGTTTCAAGTAGGGGCGACCATCCCATTAGATGAGTTAGAAGGCGCCCTCACGGCGCTTCGTAGTATGGCGGAAAATAACGATCCGGCAGCCATGCACTTGTTAGGTCAGGTTTTGTGGGATGGCCTGTTGGTAGAAAGAGATGTGCTTGGGGCGCTCCTGCTGTTTGAAAGTGCGATTGCACTAAATCATCCTCCAGCACTTGTCTCTATAGGTGCGTATTACCACGCCAACGCTAAGTCGGAGGCTGACTTTGAGCGCGCAGCGAACTATTACAAAGCGTATTTTGACTGGCGGCAAGAAGAGGAGACTCGCTTAGGGGGCGAGGCTGTTATTTATGCGCAAAATCAAGTGCGTCTCGGGGAGGTCGGACTGACTGAGCGGGAATTTTTCCGTAGCTTTGCAATATCGATGAACGGGGTTTCCTACACTGCTACCACGACTGTTCTGAAACAAATCAACGACTGGCGCTTGGCGGCTAAGCGTAAGGTCATAGAAATCCAGAAAAAGCTATACAAACGAAATCCGGGAAAATCAAGCTTTAACCCAAGGACACTGCCGCTAGCCCCGATGAACGGATTCTGTGCCACTGGCGCATTGGTAGGCGATCAATGCATTACTCATCTGGAGCTTTCGCTGGGCTGGGAGGGGCAATTGCATCGGGCATGTATACCTCTGACCGATTTTGGTGTCCCTAAAAATGGGCTACCGAACCTTCGAACACTCAAAGAGTTTGCTTGCCCCATTGGTTGCGTACCGGCGAACTGCGCAGACGAGATACGAGTAGCGATCGATGCACCTCCCTCATTCTCGCTGAGGGATGCGGTCATCAATCGGTGGCATGGATTTTTTAATCGCCGGCCGGAGGTGACTGCTGACTACAAGCAGAAAATATCAATGTGCATAGCTGTCGAAGGGGCTGGTTGCAGGGCATTTATAGATGGCCGCGAGATATTTTCCGATTGGCGAGAGTAGGCCCAAAAGATGTGCTGATAATTTATGTCTATTTTCGTCTTGGAACCATGAAAATCTTGCTCAGTACATCGCATTAGTAGACAGCAGCCGGACTCTTACGTGAAGGTGAAAGTCAGCTAAGGCCGAAAAACCATCCTCCCCCCAACTCAATACGAAGTCGCAGCCCTCGCTGCCTGGTCGTAACGACCGGAAACGGTGCGCAACAGGCGGGCGACTTCGCCGAGGCGCTGGTTTTCCTCTTCTGCGCCGGAGAAGCCGGGCATCAGGCAGGCTTCGCGCACTTCACGGTATTGCATGCACAGTTCGGCGCCTTCTTCGGTCGTCGAGAAGAAGGCTTCCTTTCCACGCTTGGTGCTGCTGACCAGCCCCATACCGACCAGTTTCTTGACCGAGTAGGTAACGACGTGGGTGTCTTCGATATTCAGCACGAAGCAGATGTCGGCCAGGCGTTTTTCACTGCGTCGGTGGTTGATGTGATGCAGCACCAGCACGTCGACCGGCGCCATGTCCTTGACCCCGGCGGCGCCCATGCAGCGGATCAGCCAGCGGTTGAAGGCGTGCGCAGCGATGATCAGACCAAACTCGAATTCCGACAGCTCCGGGGATTTTTCCGAAACCAGGTGTGACGAGGAAACGATGCGCTGCCCCGGCTGGGCAAGCGCCGGACGGGGTTCGACAGCGGGTGTTTTTGCCTTGGACTTCATGACTTTTCCACTAAACGGAAGAATTTCATTATAGCAAAATCACGTTGACTTTTTATCGACGTTTTCTTAACGTTACATTGTCGTTACCGTTTCGATTCAAACTGGAGAAGTTCGGGCTTCAAGCCAGCCCCTGAAACGGAAGTCGATTCAAGCCGGCCCGCCGGACCCAGCTACCTACCAGGAGATGTACATGTTGAAGACTCTCGCCGCCATCGGCGCCACCTCGGCCCTGTGCTTCATCGGGTCCGCCGCTCAGGCCCAGCAGAAATGGGACATGCCGACCGGCTACCCGGCTTCGAACTTTCACACCGAAAACATCCAGCAGTTCGCTGGCGACATCGATAAAGCCACCGCCGGCAAACTGAAGATCACCGTGCATGACGGCGGTTCGCTGTTCAAGGCCAACGAAGTCAAACGTGCCGTGCAAGGCGGCCAGGCGCAGTTAGGCGAAATCATCATCTCCGGTTATTCCAATGAAGATCCGGTCTATGGCGTTGATTCGATTCCTTTCCTGGCGACCAGCTATCAGGAATCGCAAAAACTCTGGCAAGCCTCCCGCCCGGCGACCGAAGCGCGTCTCGCCAAGCAGGGCATGAAGGTGCTGTACTCGGTGCCATGGCCACCGCAAGGCATTTTCAGCAGCAAGCCGATCAATAGCGCGGCTGATCTGAAGGGTGCCAAGTGGCGCGCCTACAACCCGAACACCAGCCGCATCGCCCAACTGGTCGGTGCCCAGCCGGTCACCGTGCAGGCCGCCGAACTGACGCAGGCGCTGGCCACCGGCGCGGTCAACACCTTCATGACCTCCGGCGCCACCGGCTACGACAGCAAGGTCTGGGAACAGGTCAAGTATTACTACGACGTCAGCGCCTGGCTGCCGAAAAATCTGGTCATCGTTTCCCAGAAAGCTTTCGACGGCCTCGACAAGCCGAGCCAGGAAGCCGTGCTGAAGGCTGCCGCGGCTGCCGAAACACGCGGTTGGAAGGTCAGCCAGGAGAAAAACACCTGGTACATCGAGCAACTGAAGAAGAATGGCATGACGGTAGACGCTGGTTCGGCCCAGTTGCGCGCCGATCTCAAGAAAGTGGGCGAAACGATGGTCGCCGACTGGACCAAGCAGGCCGGCGCAGACGGCCAGGCCATTCTCGACGCCTACCGCAAGTAATTTCATCATCACGGGCTGCTGCGGCAGCCCGTTTTCTGACTAGAAGGAACGCCCATGCGCACCATGCTGGATCGTCTTTTTACCGGCGCAGGCTATCTCGCCGGCCTGTTCATGGTGGGCACCCTGCTCGCTGTATTAGCCAGCATCTTTGGCCGCCTGATCCCGGCCATCGACTTGCCCGGCGCCGATGCCTATGCCGGTTACTGCATGGCGACTGCCGCCTTCCTGGCGCTGGCCCCGACGCTGCGTCGCGGTGAACACATCCGCGTCACGCTGATCCTCAATCAACTACCCACCGCAGCCCACCGCTGGCTGGATATTTTCTGCCACCTCGTCGCCTTGATCATGTCCGGCGCGCTGGCCTGGTTCTCGATTCGACTGGTCATGCAATCGCGCGAGTTTGTCGATATTTCAACCGGCCTCGACGCGACGCCGCTGTGGATTCCCCAGCTCGGCATGGCCGTCGGTACCAGCCTGTTTGTCCTGGCTTTCGCCATGGATCTCGTCCTGCTTCTCGCCGGCAAGCAATTGCGCGAAGAGTCGCTCGACGGCGAACCCGCCCACATCGAATAAGCCGGAAGCGACATCATGGATATCTACATCACCCTGCTGCTCATCGTCACGCTGTTCATCATTCTCGGCAGCGGCGTCTGGATCGGCCTTTCACTGGCCGGCGTCGCCTGGATCGGGATGGAACTGTTCACCAGCCGCCCGGTTGGCGACAGCATGGCCGTCACCATCTGGGGATCGGCCTCTTCCTGGACGTTGACCGCGCTGCCGCTGTTTATCTGGATGGGCGAAATTCTCTTCCGCACCAAGCTCTCCGAAGACATGTTCAAGGGCCTCGCCCCATGGCTCGAAAAGCTGCCGGGTCGCCTGCTCCACACCAACATCATCGGCTGCACCATCTTCGCCGCCGTCTCCGGCTCCTCGGCAGCCACCTGCGCCACGATCGGCAAGATGACCTTGCCCGAACTGAAACGCCGCGGCTATCCGGAACACATCGCGATTGGCACGCTGGCCGGCGCCGGCACGCTCGGCCTGCTGATTCCACCGTCGATCATCATGATCGTCTACGGCGTCACGGCCAATGTCTCGATTGCCCAGCTGTTCATCGCCGGCGTCATTCCCGGCCTGCTGCTGGCCGGCTTGTTCATGGCTTACACCATCGTCTGGGCGCTGATTCATCCGGACCAGATTCCGCCGGCCGACCAGAACATGAGCTTCCTCGAAAAGCTCAACGCCTCGCGCAACCTGATTCCCGTTGTCTCGCTGATCGCCGCCGTGCTTGGCTCGATTTACACCGGGCTGGCCACCGCCACCGAGGCGGCCGGGCTGGGCGTTGTCGGATCGCTGATCATCGCCGCATTGCAGGGCGAGTTGTCGTGGAAGAATTTCAGCGACAGCCTGATCGGTGCCACCCGCCTGTACTGCATGATCGCGTTGATTCTGGCCGGCGCCGCTTTCCTGACGCTGGCCATGGGCTATATCGGCCTGCCGCGCCACCTGGCCGAGTGGATCAGCTCGCTGCACCTCTCGCCGTTCGCCCTGGTCCTGGCGTTGATGGTCTTCTTCATCGTGCTCGGCTGCTTCCTCGACGGCATTTCCATCGTCGTGCTGACCATGGGCGTCCTGCTGCCGACCATCGAAAAAGCCGGCATTGACCTGGTCTGGTTCGGTATTTTTGTCGTGCTCGTCGTCGAAATGGCACAAATCACACCGCCAGTCGGCTTCAACCTGTTCGTGCTGCAAGGCATGACCAAGAAAGAAATCACCTGGCTGGCCAAGCACTCGATGCCGATGTTCTTCCTGATGGTTGCCGCCGTGCTGCTGATTTACTTCTTCCCCGGCATCATCACCTGGCTGCCGCAGCAGATGGCCGGCTAAATCTCCACGCATGAACCACGACGCTCACCACCCATCGCCCCGGCTGCTGCCGCTGGGCGATGCGGCCTGGACAATCGAGTTCGGTACCAGCATCGACCCGGCCCTGCATGGCCGGGTGATGGGGCTGGCCGAACAACTGCGCCACGCCCGGACAGCCGGCAACAACCCGCTGCTGGCCAGCATTGTCGACGTCGTGCCGACTTTCCGCTCACTGACCGTGCACTACGACCCCTTGCAGGGCACCGGCGAAACACTCGGCAAGCAGTTACTCGAACTGGCCGAAAAAGCCGGACAAGCCGCCGCCAGCGGCCGGCGCTGGCAACTGCCGGTCTGTTTCGATGCCGACCTGGCGCCCGATCTCGACGCGCTGGCCGCCAGCAAAGGGCTGAGCCGGGAAACAGTCATCGAACGCCTGACCGGCACCACCTTCCACGTTTACATGATTGGTTTCATGCCCGGTTTTCCGTACATGGGCGGCTTGCCGGACGAACTCAACACGCCGCGCCTGGCCTCGCCGCGCAAGGCGGTGCCAGCCCGCTCGCTGGCCATCGCCGGCGAAATGTGCGCGGTCTACCCTTGGGAAAGTCCGGGCGGCTGGCATTTGCTCGGCCGCACGCCAATTTCACTGTTTGACACCGTCGACCGCGACAACCCTGCCCTGCTCGCCTCCGGCGACGAAGTCCGCTGGCTGGCCGTCGACCGCAACACGTACCAGGCGCAGGAAGCCGCCCTGGCCAGCCGGACACTGGCCCGCGACAGCTTCCTGCTCGCCCCGGAGGCCGCATGGACGGCCTGATCGAACTGATCGACGGTGGCCTGGGCAACAGCATCCAGGACCCCGGTCGCCGCGGTTATCGGCACATCGGCGTCGCCGTTTCCGGCACACTGGATCGCCCGATGGCCGCTTGCGCCAACCTGCTGGCCGGCAATCATCCCGATGCCGCCAGCCTCGAAATGCGCGGCATCGGCCCAACCCTCAAGGTGCAGCACGGGCCTGTGCGCATCGCGATTGCCGGGCAAACCCGCGCCACCTTGATCCGGGCCAATGGCAACACCCAGCCACTGACCGCATGGTGCAGCACGACGCTGGATGACGGCGATGTCGTCAAGATCGGCGCCATTGCCGATGGCGTGGCCTATCTGGCAGTTTCCGGCGGGATTCGCGTTGCGCCCGAGTTGGGCAGCCGCGCCACCTACCAACGGGCAGCCATCGGCGGCATCAACGGCCGGGCCGTGCAAACCGGCGACACATTGCCGTGCAGCCAGCCGATGCAACGCGATTTGCGTGAATGGCGGGCCGAACCATTACGCCATGACGAAGGGCCGATCCGCGTCATCCCCGGCCCGCAGGACCAGCATTTCAGCACGACAGCGTGGTTCGACTTCCTGAACGGCCGCTTCGTCGCCACCCCGGAAATGGACCGCATGGGCATGCGCCTGAGCGGCCCGAAACTCGGCCACATCACGCCGGAAGCCGCCGATATCGTTTCCGACGGCGTGACACCCGGCGCCATCCAGGTGCCGGCCAACGGCCAGCCGATCATCCTGCTGGCCGATTGCCAAACGGTTGGCGGCTACCCCAAGATCGCCACGGTGATCACCGCCGACCTGCCGCGCCTGGCGCACTGGCAGCCGGGGCAGGAAGTCCGCTTTGCTGCGGTCGACCTGCCGCAAGCCAGCAAATTGCTCGCCGCGCAAATGCAGCAACTGGCGGCCTGGCAAAATAGCCTGCAAGCCTTCCTGCCGCCGGGCAGCCTCGACGAATCCGCTTTGTACAACCTCAACCTGGTCAGCGGCATGGTCCGCGCCGAACCTTGATTGCCGACAGGAGCCGTGCCATGGCCAATTTGATCAACCTGAATGCCGATCTCGGCGAAAGCTTCGGCGCCTGGCAGATGGGGGCCGACGCCGCCTTGCTCGACATCGTCAGCAGCGCCAACATTGCCTGCGGCTTTCACGCTGGCGACCCGCTGGTCATGCGCCGAACCATCCGCGCTGCGCTGCAACGCGGCGTCAGCTTGGGCGCCCACCCGGCCTTTCCCGATCTGCAGGGTTTCGGTCGCCGGCGCATGGACATTCCGCCGGCCGAGCTCGAAGCCGGCATCATTTACCAGATCGGAGCGCTGCAGGCGCTGGCCGTGGCCGAAGGCGGCCACGTCAGCCACGTCAAGCCGCACGGTGCGCTCAACAACATCGCCTGCGCCAACCGCGAGGTGGCCGAAACGATAGTCCGCGCCATGCTGGCCGTCAATCCCGAGCTGATCCTGCTCGCCCCGGCCCATTCGGTACTCGCCGCCACCGGCCGACAGCACGGCCTGACCGTGATTCTCGAAGTCTTTGCCGACCGGGCTTATCAGGACGACGGCCAACTGGTCCCGCGCAGCCAGCCGGGTGCGCTGATCCACGGGGCCGACGCCTCACTGGAACACGTCCGACGCATGCTCGATGCCCAGGCGATCATCAGCCAGTCCGGCAAGCAGCTGCCAACCAAGATTGAAAGCATCTGCGTGCACGGCGACAATCCAGAAGCCGTCGCCACCGCCCGCCATATCCGGCAAGGCATCGAAGCCGCCGGCTACAGCGTCGTCAGCTTCGACCACTACCCTTACTGAGACGCCCAGACTCAGGCCGCCAGCTTCTTGAAAGTTTCGAGCACGGCGGCGCCGTTGAAGGGTTTGACGATCCAGCCCTTGATCCCGGCCGCCTTGCCGCGTTCCTTCATGCTTGGGCTGCTTTCGGTAGTCAGCATGATGATGTTCACGCTGGCGTTGCCCAGCTCGCCGCGGATCTTTTCAGCCATCGTCAGGCCGTCCATGTTCGGCATGTTGACGTCGGTGACAACCAGGCGGATGGCCGGATCGGCCTTCATCTTGGCCAGGCCGTCCTTGCCGTCTACCGCGGTCGACACGTCCAGGCCGGCCTTTTTCAGAAAACCGCCGACTTCGTCGCGCACGGTGCTTGAATCGTCTACCACGAGAATTTTTGCCATGTTGATGTCCTTCCAGAACAGGATGGTGAATCAGAAAAGTTCAAGCTCGCCGGATTCGACGAGTTCTGCCGTGTCATGGACGATTTCGCTGAAATCCTCGGGTGACCAGCTGAGATTGAAAATGAAGCGCTGGTAAAGGCGGATGGTCTTCTCACCGCTTTCATCGCTCAAGGTGTAGAGAAAGCACAACTGTGGGTTTTCCGTGCCGAACGAAATGAACTTGTGCTTGTGATTGATCACCAGCGGCACCTGGATGCTGCTGCCGGCGGCGGCATCGCCGATATAGCGATTCTTGAAGGCACCCCAGATCAGGTTGGTGATTTCGCTGAGCAGGTTATTGACCTGACGGAAATTACGCTCCGCCTCGGCGCCCCCCAGCAGATCGAGCAGCGGCCCCTCCTCGGTCTGCAACATCATGTAGCCGCGGCACCAGTTGCTTTCAAGCGGAATCAGGCTGAACACTTCGCCGAAAATCACCTTGTCGCGCACGATGCAGGGCGTATCCCAGCGCGTCGTCAATTCCTTGAACTGGGCCGACAGGATGTTCTCGGTGATCTCGGAAATGCCGCGTACCAGCGCACAGGGGAAATACAGGCTGAAAATGTATTCATCGACGATGTCCTTCAGTCGGCCGATCTCTTCGGCATTCCAGGCAGCGCAGAAAACATGGCGCAGCGCTTCGCCAATACCGTCCAGACTGGCCCCGGATTCGCGCCGCAGGATGATCGGCAGCTCCGGACGAATGGTGTGGATGCGCAGCGCGATTTCGGCATTCTCTTCCGGCGAAGTGCCGTAATTGTCGGCATAGAGAATGGCCCCGAGATCGATATTCGAGCGCAACACCGACATCAGGCGGTTTTTGCGCACCTTCAGGGCAACGAGACTGTTTTCGTCGCAAAACTGTTTGATGCGTTCGGAATGGGCCGGGCTGTTGTCGAGCACCAGCACCTTGCTGACCAGCTTTTGCGTCATGTTTGCTCCATGGATTTTGAGACCGGGCCGCCGTTCAGAACAGTTCGATCGTTCCCGTTTCCTCAACCGGCGCGCCGGCATCGATCCGGAAATCGATCGGCGCGTAAGCCTTGAGAAAAAGAGTGGCATCGATGGCGATGGCGTGATTGATGCTGATCCGCTGACGGGCGATGTAATTGGCCTTCAGCTCGTCGAAAAAGGGGACGCAGGCGCTGTCCAGCACATTCGGAGTCGACATGCCGAGATGCATGAAATGGTGGCCGAGTTCGCGATTCATCGCGCCGCAGCACATATTGGCCATTTCACCGAAAACCTCGGTCAGGCTGCCCGCTTCGCCCTGGCGGGTGAAATAGGCACTGACCGCCGGGTCTTGCGGCAGATGAAAGACCGTCGTCAGACGAAACAGGTAGGAAGCGATGGTCAGCACGTGCAGGCAGGTGCCGGGCCGGTCGGCGCTGGCCGAGTAATTGACCGAGACATCAATCACATCCGTCTCGCGGTCGACCGCGAGATTGGCCCGAACCGCCTTGCCGAACAGTGTCTCGATGCTGCGCCGGGCTTGCTCGCTGACCATCAGACTGCTGCCTGCAACAGGTTGATGCGCGACTCCAGGCTGCTGATCGCGGCTGAAATCATTTTCCCGTCGGCCTGGATTTCCTGGAAGGTCGCCGTCGTTGTCAGGTCGTTCTTGTGCAGGCTCTTGCTGAAATCCTTCGACAACATTTCGGAACGGGCCGCCAGATTGCGCACCTCGTCGGCCACGACAGCGAAGCCGCGGCCCGAATCGCCGGCCCGCGCCGCCTCGATCGCAGCGTTCAGCGACAGGATGATGACGTGCTTGACGATGTCGCCGAACTCGCGATTCTGCCGGTGCATTTCCTGGTTCTGCGCCATCAGCGCATCCATCTGCTCATGCCAGTGCTCGAAAGTCACCGCCACATTGCGCAGCTCGGCCACCTCACGGGCCAGCGCCGCTGCATCGCGCAACACATCGTCCTTGAAGCGGGCGTGCGCTGCATTCAACGCGGCCTGCATGTCGCGGTCGACCGCCTGGGCAGCCTCAAAATCGGCCGAGCATCGAGCCAGCTCGGCTTGCAAGACCTCACGGTCCGCATGGGCGGCAAGCAATCCGCCCTGGCTGACGGCCAGTTCGCCCTGGATCGATGCCAGTTGATCGGCAAGCCGCGCCTGCTCACTTTCGACGCTCTGAACCAGGCCCGCCTGGCGGACATGCTGGCTGAGCAGGACAGCCTGATAGTGACGGCGGACCCACCAGGCGGCCAGCAGCCCGCACGACAGCGCCAGGACCAATGCAACGACGATCTGATCGAGACTCAAGATCACGCCTCGGCCAGACGGACTGGCAACAATGGCGACAGCCCCTGTACGGCAGACGGTTTCGGGACCGATGTGTCGGGTGCCAGCGCACTGAGGACAGCAAACCTGGCCGGCAATTCGATCACCGTTTCAAACGCCCGGAAATCCTCGCCGATCCGCTGATCGACAAAGTGCAAGGCGATCTTGCCGCCTTCGCGCTTGATGAAGTCCTGCACCGCATCCATGCCGACCCCACGCCCGGAAACTTCGGTGACGGCTGCGGCGGTCGAGAAACCGGCGGCAAAAATCAGGTTGGCGACGGTTTCATCGGCCACCTCAACCCCTTCGGCAATCAGTCCCTGAGCGATTGCCTTGCGCCGAATGTGACCGAGCGCCAGGCCCTTGCCATCGTCGCCGAGATGGAATTTGAGTAATCCACCATTCATGCTCAGGCGCAAGCCGATCGTGCCGCTGGCCGTTTTGCCTTTGGCCAGCCGGTCGACCGCGACTTCGACACCGTGATCCATCGCATTGCGGTAGAGGTGCATGAAAACGTTGCGCAGCAGGTCGGACACCTGGTTGCGCAGGCGGATGCCATGATCGCTGACGACCAGCCGAGGCGCTTCCTTGCCCAGTTCGGCGGCCAGCGAAGGCAGCGAATCGAACACTGGGGCGAGAATCGTGTTGATCGACTCCGTCCCGATCAAATCGAGATCCAGCTTGATCTGGCGAACCAGCGCGACCAGCGTATCGTGGTGGCAAGCCGACAGATCGTAGGCATCGAGTGCCGCACGCATGCTGGCCAGATGGCCGTGTTCGACCATGGCGTACTTCTCGGCACTACCGCGCCGGCCCGGCCCCTTGCGGCCCAGCGTCACATCGTTGAGGTGGGCGTATTCCTCCAGGCTGCAGCGCACCGCATCCAGCTCGACGAGCAGGACATCCGGCACAAAGGCCGCGCGCCCCTGACGCAAGGCTTCGTAGGATTGTTCGGCCAGATGCACGACATTGGTCATGTGCAACAGCCCGTATGTGCGCGCGTTGCCCTTGATCGTATGCATGTTGCGGAACAACTGCGTCACCAGATCGGGCGACAGACTGACCGCCGACTGGAGCAAGGCTTCGTTATCAACAATGAAGCGGCGCGAACTGTCGATGAAGTCGTGGAATTTCTCGTGCGTCACCTTGAGAATCTGGCCGATCATGTCCAGCTCGCGCTTCTGATGCTCTGCCTCGGCGACCAGCTGACGCAGCTCGGTGACATCGCGGACGCAAACCATCAGTTTCTCGACCACATCATTTTCATCGCAAATCGGCGACCAGACCAGATCGAGATATTTCTCGCGGCCGTCCGGCCAGGTCTGGCGCACTTCGTTGACCAGCAGATGGGCGTTGAAATCGAAATTCATCCGTTCTTCGCCGATGCAGGAAGCCACCGTTGCCTCGATCTGCGACAGGGCATCCGCCCCGACATCGCTGCTGGAAAACAGGAAATCCAGTGCCGGACGCCGGGCGATCTCGCGGGTTTCGAAAATTGTTTCGAGATAAGCCGAGTACTCGTGGTGCACCTTGCCGTCGGCCATGATCGTCAGGATGCCCTGCGTCATGTTCTGCAGCATGCCGTGAATATCCTTGGTCTTTTCACGCAACTGCGAGGTCCGCTCGGCCAGGCTTTCCGCCATGTTGTTGAACTGCGTGCCGACCGCCCCGATTTCGTCGCGGCTGGTGACATCGACACGCGCTTCGAGATTGCCCTCGGCCATGGTGTTGACCGCGTCAGCCAGGCCGTTCAGGCCGCGCATGATCGAAATGTAGGCAGCGATGAAGCCGGCCGCGACAATCGCCAGGATGATCGCCATCACGGCAACCACGATATTGCGCTGGGTCTGCAGCACACTCAACCGCTCATTCAGCAGCACATCGGCCTGGGCAATCAGGATGCCGGCGACGGCCAGCGTTTCATCCATCGCCTTGGCCGTCAGATCAAGGTAGGCCGCCGGCGTCATGTCGTAATCGGTCGTATCCAGCATCTTGATCGTGATCGCTTCCTGGACGGCCAGGTACGCGGTGTTCATCTGCGCACCGGCCTGATTCAGTGCAGCCGAACGTTCCGGATGCTCGCTGGCCACCTTCTGCAGGCCATCCATGCTCCACAGCACCAGCGCGTCGAAATTGCCGCGCTGCAAGGTCAGATCGGTCCGCCGACTGCCGCGCACGCTTTTCTTGAGCAGCACATTCGTCCCCAGCCGTGCAGCCTGCCCATTGGTTTCGATCAGGCCCGGCAAATGGGCCGTGATGATATCGAGCAGACGGCTGCTCGCCGTATCGCCGTCGATCAGCAAACCGGCTTTTTCGTTCATCCGTTCAAGTTCGCTGCGCAGCAAGGGAATCAGCGCGGCAATATCGTCGGCACCGGCGTGTTCGATCTGTTCGGCCAGCGCGGCGCGACGCGACAACCATGCCGGATTGCCGTCGGCCCCGGCCACCGCTTGCAGCTTCGTTGCAGAAAACCCGGCATCCAGCGTATCCAGGGCATTCCTGGCTTGTTTCCGGCTATTGGCCAGCAGGGCCTCGCTTGATACGTCGCCCTCCTGCAAGGCCTGCCCGGCCGCGACGATCTGGTGCAGATGACCGAGCAAGGCCAGCGCCGGCACTTGCAGGCTCAGTTCTGCCCGCTCATTTTGCAAGGTGGCAACGCGGGCCTGCAATTCGTACACCAGCAAACCGGCGGCCAGCAGGAGCGGCAGGCCGAAGACGATGGCGGTGGCACGCAGCTTGTTGCGAAAGGAGAGATGTCCGACCAGGCGAACCGCAGGTTCGAAAAGTTTCATGGCAACCAGGAAGAGCACGAGTGGGCGCTCATCTTATGAAGCCATTGTTGCGGTTCAATGACAGAAAAACGGCAGCTTCGCTGGCTTCATGTCGCTTGGATCAAGGGCCGTATTTTTGCCGGATGCTGCGGTCGACCGCGAAAATCGGGGGAAATCGGGATGCGCCGAAACTGGCCGGCGCGGCCTTCGGCTTACAGCACCATCGAGTTGAGCGGGTCGTCGAGCGGGAAACGTTCGGCATAGGCCGGATCGCTGGCCGGTGCACTGCCATCCGCCAGCGTCAGGAACTTGTCGAGGTGCCGCTCGGAAGCCAGCGCCAGGCGACGATAGAGTTCCTTGCACAACAGCCGCGCCTTCTGGCCCGGCCAGTCGGCCGTCAGCAGCACGTCGGGCAGTTCCGGGTCGCGCAGCAGCAGGCGACGATAGTCGTGAATCAGCAAGGTGCGCAGCAGAAAGGCATCTTCCGGATCGACCTCGACCTGCCGGTCGCGGCGCAGTTCGGCCAGGATAGGCAGGTAGGTACTGACAAACCCGGCATAAGCCGTACCGAGTTCATCAAGATTCCAGGCCCGGCGCACCAGATCGGCGTCATTGGCCGACAGGCCGGAACGCGAATCCGCAGCAAGCAGCGGCATCAGCCGGTCGAGCAAATCGGACAGGCCTTCGGCCACCAGGGCGTCGAAAGCCGCCGTCAGATCGGCTGAGGGATGCACGAAGCAGTCGGCCCCGAGCACGCCGAAGCCTTGCCAGAACAGCGCTCGACGCAGGCGTTCGCGCTCTTTCGGGTCAAAATCGCCGACTGCCAGAATCAGGCGCCAGCGGCGATCCCAGAGCGGTGCGTGGGCCGCGTAGATGTGCCGCGAAGCCTCTTCGAAACGTCGCCGTCCGGAGTTGGTCAGGACATAGTCGGCACGCCGACCGACCGTTTCGGTGCGCAGCCACTCTTCCTTGGCCAGCCGAAAAACGGAGGTGCGAATCAAGCGTTCGTTGAGTTCGAGCGGTTCGAGCAGGCGGATCAGGCTGCCGAGCCAGATACGGCCGCCGCGTGGCAGGACGGCGTCGCCGAAGACGGAAATGATGAGCGAGCCGGCCTGCACCCGGCGTTGCTGCCGAAAGTCTTCGAGACGACTGTGGATCGGTTGAATCACGGAAATGACCTGAACGGGCGGGGCGGATAACTTGCGCATGTTAACGGCTCCGCACCCGCCTGAACAGGATAATCAGGTAATCACAGCGGCAGCAGGTGGTCGGCATCCGCCACGACGGGTTGCTGCTGGGCGAAGAAACCTTCGGTGTGGATCAGTTCTTCGCGGGCACCGAGCGCCTTGACGGTCGCGACGCAGGTCTCGACAAATTCAGGGCTGCCGGCGGCAAAGATGGTGTGTTTGGAGAGATCGGGGAAGAGTTTCGGCAACACGGCATCGACCCGGCCATTGAGATAACCCTCGGTTTCTTCGCGGGTCAGCGTCACCTTGTAGTCGAAATTGCGGTGCTTGGTGCGCCACCAGGCCATCATCCCCTGGCTGTAAACGTCTTCCTTGGTGCGGGCCGAGAAAACCATCGTCACCGGCTTCTTGAAGCCACGGCGCAGCGCCGCTTCGGCCAGTGCCAGCACCGGAGCCAGGCCGGTTCCTGCCGCCAGGCAGAGCACCGGCGTATCGACCGACGGATCGCCGATGAAAGTCCCGTAGGCACCGGAAATCTTCACGTTTTCGCCGATGTTCAGGCTGTCGTGAATCCAGTTGCTGGTCACGCCGCCTTCGGCCCGGGCAACCTGCAGCACCAGTTCGCCGTCCGGACGCGGAGCATTCGAGATCGAATAGGCACGCGACGGCACTTCGGCGCGGGGATTGCCGACGGTCACGTACTGGCCCGGCCAGTAGCGGATCGGCTGGCCGACCGGACGCAAGCGCAGTTCAACGACACGGGCGGCAATCGGCCGCTTGTCGGTGACCACGAACAGCGCATCTTCGCGCGGCGGGAAGAGTTTCGGCTTGGCATCTTCGGTACCCCACTCGATCACCAGTTCTTCGGAAATCGGCTTGGCCATACACATCAGGCCGTAGCCTTGCTTGCGCTCATCCTGCGACAGCGCCATGTCGAGCACCATGCCCTGATCGAACTGGCCGGTCGTGACCTTGACCTTGCATTCGCCGCAAGCACCGGCGCGGCAGTTGTTGGGCAGCGCGTAGCCAGCCTTTTCAAGGGCCATCAGCACGGTGTCGCCATAAGCGCATTCGACCGACTTGCCCGAGGGTTGCATGATGATGCGAGCCATTTTTCTTCCCCTAGTTTTATTGGTTTCTCTGTTGCGGCAAGGCCGGCACCCTTTTCAGGGCACCGGCCGGAGCAAATACTGCGGTCTACCGCCCGTTCCAGGTGAAATTCATCACCGGAACGAGTGATTGACTGAACGGCGTCGATCAGAAGACCGGAATGATGTCGTCCAGATCCACATCGCTGACTTCCTGGCCGGTGATGCCGACTTCCGGGATGGCCGGGAATGGAATGTTGTAGCGATCCAGAACACCCTTCAGGTTGATCATCGCATTCTTCCAGTTTTCCTTCTTGGCCTCGTAGGTCGGGATACCGAAGCCGGCGCCACGCGCCACTTCTTCACCTTCACGCTGGTTGGCGATGAAGTCGGCCGGCAGGTCCCAGAATTCCATCGGCGGCTCGAACAGCACGGCCGACAGGAACAGGTAACCGGCGCGGATCTGCTTGGTGACGACGGCCTTGGTCTCTTCCTTGAGGCCCGGGTAATCACGCTCCATCACCGCCATGCAGATCGCCATGTGACGGCCTTCGTCGCGACCGATGTTCTTGAAACCTTCCTTGAAGACGGCTTCGCGGGAGTTGTCGAACATCTGCTTGAAGATGGTGGCGGCAGCGATTTCGCCCATCAGGAAAGAGCTGAACAGCACGGCCAGGTCGTACTTCGGCACGGCTTGCTTGTAGCCGTTCCAGTAACGCGCACCGTTGAAGTACAGCCACTGCACGTTCTTCTGCAGGCGGCGGCCGAGGTCGGTCTTCGGCACGTAGGTGATCGGGTCCGGATGGCCGAGCAGCTTGGTGATCGCCAGGCCGCACATGATTTCGTGGTTCTGCTCGTCACGGGTGACCGAGAAGAAGCACTTGCGAACCGGATCTTCCTCGTGCACTTCGTAGGTCTTGATCAGGGCTTCGGCAAACACCGGCGGGGCCGATGCGTCGAACACGGAAAGCAGGCTCCACCAGTAGGCGATGGATTCGCGCTCTTCCCAAGTGTAGCTATCGACGTCCAGCGTATCCCAAGGCAGCTTTTCCGGATCCCAGTCTTCACGACGGGCGGCTTCCCAGACTTCCTGCAACTTCTTGGTCTTGCTGTTCCAGGACAGCGGATAGATGTTCGGCTGCTCGATTGCCGGCGGGAATTCCATTTTGTCCGCGAATTTTTCTTTACTTGCCATATCTCCTCCTAATTCATGTCTTCAGGTTGGGGGCCGGGCCAATCACTGGCTGCCGTGGAAACATCATGTTACACAGCAAACCATCTTGTCAACGCTTTTTGTATCACGTTCAGGAAATTATTTATAGAACCAATCCAAAAAGCCGCAATTCAACACCTAAAAATCCTTTCAAAAACAAGAAACATTTGTTGTTTTAATTATTATTTTTAGAATGCAGTGGAACCAATTACGTTATTCAAAACTGGTTTACATTGCCCTCCAATGTGATACATTGCATCAACAACAGATCGATACATTGGTAACGCAACAGCCATTTCAGCCATCGATAAAGTGCTGTGCCTGACCAGAAAACGCTCATCCCAGGAGAAAAAGATGTCCCATCCCATGTTCGAGAAGCACCGCGCCACCATCGACAGCGCCCTGAATGCCATCGCCACGCGCGGCTACTGGGCAGCCTTCAACGAAATGCCAAGCCCGCGCGCTTACGGCGAAACCGCCCCGGAAGACGGCAAGAAGGCTTTCGAAGCCCATCTCGGCCAGCAATTCGAACTGGGCCAGCCCGGCCAGAGCGGCTGGACCGGCGGCGAAAAGTCGCCCTACGGCGTCGAACTGAATGTGCAATACCCGGTGTGCGATCACGCCGCGTTGATTGCTGCCGGCGAAAAGGCCATGGACGGCTGGCAGAAGGTCGGTGCCGAAGGCCGCACCGGCATCTGCGTCGAAATCCTCGACCGCCTGAACAAGCAAAGTTTCGAACTGGCCCATGCCGTGATGCTGACCACCGGCCAGGGCTGGATGATGGCCTTCCAGGCCGGCGCCCCGCATGCTCAGGATCGCGGCCTCGAAGCCGTCGCCTACGCCTGGCGCGAACAGTCTTTCGTCCCGGCTGAAACCATCTGGGAAAAGCCGCAGGGCAAGAATCCCTCGCTGATTCTGAAGAAGCATTTTGAAATCGTCGGCCGCGGCGTCGGCGTCGTGGTCGGCTGCGGCACCTTCCCGACCTGGAATACCTACCCCGGCGTTTTCGCTGCGCTGGCCACCGGCAACGCCGTCATCGTCAAGCCGCACAGCCAGGCCATCCTGCCGGCCGCCATCACCGTGCGCACGATCCGCGCCGTGCTCGCCGAAAACGGTATCGATCCGAATCTCGTCACGCTATGCGTCACCGACCAGCGCGAAACGACGCAAAAGCTGGTGACCGATCCGGCCGTCAAGTCGATCGACTTCACCGGCGGCAACGTTTTCGGCCAGTGGCTGATCGACCACTGCCGCCAGGCTCAGGTCTATGCCGAGCTGGCTGGCGTGAACAACATCGTCATCGACTCGACCGACGCCTACAAGCCGATGCTGCGCAACCTGGCCTTCACGCTGTCGCTCTATTCCGGCCAGATGTGCACCACCTCGCAGGCGCTGTTCGTGCCGGCCGGCGGCATCGAAACCGAAGATGGCCACAAGTCCTACGACGACGTCTGCGCCGATCTGGCCAAGGCTGTCTCCGGCTTCCTGTCCAAGCCGGAAGTGGCGCACGCCGTGCTCGGCGCCATGCAATCGGCCGACACCATCAAGCGCGTTGCCGAAGCCGACAGCGGTTCGCTCGGCAAGGTCATCCTCGCCTCGCAGAAGCTGGAAAACCCGGAATTCCCGAAGGCCGAAGTCCGCACCCCGGTGCTGCTCGCCTGCGATGCCGCCGACGAAAAGGCTTATATGGAAGAGCGTTTCGGCCCGATCAGCTTCATTGTCAAGGTGGCCGACACGGCAGCCGCCATCGCCCTGTCCGAACGCATCGTCAGCACCCACGGCGCCCTGACCGCCGGCGTCTATTCGACCAAGGCGGAAGTCATCGACGCGATGACCGCCGCCACGATGCGTTCCAAGGTCGCCCTGTCGATCAACCTGACCGGCGGCGTCTTCGTCAATCAGTCGGCCGCTTTCTCCGACTACCATGGGACCGGCGGCAACCCGGCAGCCAATGCGTCCTACGCCGATTCGGCCTTCGTCGCCAATCGTTTCCGGGTCGTCCAGCGCCGCTATCACGTTGCCCAGGAGAACTAAATGAATTTCGAGAACATCAAGTTTGAAGTCCAGGACGGCATCGCCCGCCTGACCCTGAACCGTCCGGACAAGCTCAACAGCTTCACCGACGACATGCATGCCGAACTGCGCGTCGCGCTCGACCAGGTTCAGGCCGACACCTCGATCCGCGTGCTGGTGCTGACCGGCGCCGGTCGCGGCTTCTCGGCCGGGCAGGATCTCGGCGACCGTGCGATGCAGATCCAGGCCGGCAAGATGCCGGACATCGGCAACACCGTCGAACGCAATTACAAGCCGCTCGTGCTGCGCCTGCAGAACCTGCGCGTGCCGACCATTGCCGCGGTCAACGGCATCGCCGCCGGCGCCGGCGCTTCGGTGGCGCTGGCCTGCGATCTGGTGATCGCCACCAAGTCTGCCTCTTTCCTGCAGGCCTTCAGCAAGATCGGCCTGATTCCGGATACCGGCGGCACCTGGTTCCTGCCGCAGCGCGTTGGCATGGCCCGCGCCATGGGCCTCGCCCTGCTGGCTGAAAAGATGCCGGCTGAAAAGGCTGCCGAATGGGGCCTGATCTGGGAATGTGTCGAGGATGCCGAGTTTGCCGCACGCATCGATTCGCTGGCCAAACAACTGTCGACCGCGCCAACCAAGGCCCTGGTCCGCACCCGTCAGGCGATGCACGCCGCACCCGGCCACACGCTCGAACAACAGCTGTCCTTCGAAGGCGGCATGATGCGCGAACTCGGCTGGTCGCCGGACTACGCCGAGGGCGTCAAGGCCTTCACCGAAAAGCGTGCGCCGAATTTCACCGGAGAGTGAAAGCGTGAGCCACACACCCCTGCCCCAGCAGACCATCATTGCCGTTGTCGGCACCGGCGCGATGGGCGCCGGCATTGCCCAGGTGGCGGCCGCGGCCGGCCACCCGGTCAAGCTGCTCGACAACCGGCCGGATGCCGCCGCCCGTGCGGTTGAAGGCATTCGCGCCCAATTCGCCAAAATGGCCGAAAAAGGCAAGTTGACCGCGGAAGCCGCAGCCGCCGCCAGCGCCCGACTGAGTGCCGTGCATGAACTGGCCGACCTGGCCGATGCCGGCCTGATCGTCGAAGCGATTGTCGAAAGCCTTGAAGCCAAGCAGACGCTGTACCGCGATCTCGAAGCCATCGTCGGCCCTGACTGCATTTTCGGGACCAACACCTCGTCGATTTCGGTCACCGCCATCGGCGCGGCACTGAAACACCCGGAACGTCTGGCCGGCCTGCATTTCTTCAACCCGGCACCGCTGATGGCGCTGGTTGAGATCGTTTCCGGCCTGGCCACCGACAAGGCCGTCGCCGACACCTTGTTCGCCAGCGCCGCCGCCTGGGGAAAGACGCCGGTGCATGCCAAATCGACGCCCGGTTTCATCGTCAATCGCGTCGCCCGTCCCTACTACGCCGAGGCTCTGCGCCTGGCCCAGGAAGGCGCGGCCGATTACGCAACGATCGACGCCTGCTGCCGTGAGGCCGGCGGTTTCCGCATGGGACCGTTCGAGCTGATGGACATGATCGGCCACGACGTCAATTTCGCAGTGACCAACTCGGTCTGGCGCGCCTTCTACAACGACCAGCGTTTCCTGCCTTCACTGATCCAGCAGGAACTGGTCGACGCCGGCTTCTTCGGCAAGAAGACCGGCCGCGGTTTCTACGACTACCGCGACGGCGCCAGCCACCCGGCGGCACAAACCGAGGCAGCCCAGGTGCCAGCCGGGATGATCGTCATTTGTGGCGAATCGATCGCCGCCGAAGCGCTGGCCGATCGCCTGACCCACTCCGGCCTGTCGTTCAGCCGCGCCCCCGACAGTGACGGCCGGATCGCCGAAATCGGCCGCGCCGTGATCTACGTCACCGACGGCCGCAGCGCCACCCAGCGCGCCGCCGAATCCGGCGTAGACAACACCGTGCTGATCGATCTGGCGCTCGACTACGACAAGGCCACCCGACTGGCGATGGCCGCTGCCGAACAATGCGAGCCATCGGCAATCGCCGCCGCCACCGGGCTGCTGCAAGCTGCCGGTTTCGCCATCAGCCGCTTTCTCGACATTCCCGGCCTGGCTGTCATGCGCACCGTCGCCATGCTGGCCAACGAAGCGGCTGACGCGGTCAACCAGGGCGTTTGCTCGGAAACCGCCGCCGATGCCGCGATGCGACTCGGAGTCAATTATCCGCAAGGGCCGCTCGCCTGGGCCGATCAGGTCGGCGTTGAAACGATCCGCGACGTGCTGGCCTACCTCGGCACCAGCTACGGCGAGGACCGCTATCGCATTTCGCCGCTGATCCAGCGCGCCGTTTTTGCCGGAAGGAAGATTCATGGCTGATCCACACGACAACGCTGCCCAGGTGCTGGCCGAACAAGTCACGCAGGCCATGTGGTCGCGCGACCGCGCCAGCCAGGGCATGGGCATGGAAATCCGCGAAGTGCGACCGGGTTACGCCCGGATTGCGATGAAAGTCCGCGGCGACATGGTCAACGGGCACCACATCTGTCACGGCGGCTTCATCTTCACGCTGGCCGACAGCACCTTCGCCTTCGCTTGCAACAGCTACAACCGCAACACCGTCGCCTCGGCCTGCCACATCGACTTTCTCGCCCCCGGCAAGGAAGGCGAAACGCTGGAAGCCGAAGCCGTCGAACGTTCGCTGGCCGGCCGGACCGGTGTGTACGACATCACCGTGCGCGGTGAAAACGGCCAGACCATCGCCCTGTTCCGGGGCAAGAGCTACCGCATCGCCGGCGAAGTCATCGCCGGATTACAACAGGCCGACCAGGCCGCCTGACCAAAACAACGGAGAGAGACATCATGACTGCAAAAAAACCGCTGCCCGGCGAGCTTGAGCCGATTGAAACCGCCAGCCGCGAAGAAATCTCGGCGCTCCAGCTCGAACGCCTGAAATGGTCGGTGCGCCACACCTACGACAACGTCGAGGCTTATCGCAAGAAGTGCCTGGACAAGGGCGTGCATCCGGATGAACTGCAAACGTTGGCCGATATCGCCAAGTTCCCGTTCATGACCAAGACCGACCTGCGCGACAACTATCCCTTCGGCCTGTTCGCCGTACCGCGCGAAAAAGTCGCCCGTCTGCACGCCTCGAGCGGCACGACCGGCAAATCGGTCGTCGTCGGCTACACCAAGAACGACCTCGACAACTGGGCCAACCTGGTGGCGCGCTCTATCCGTGCGGCCGGTGGCCGGGCTGGCGACATGCTGCACAACGCCTACGGCTACGGCATGTTCACCGGCGGCCTGGGCGCCCACGCCGGCGCCGAGCGCCTCGGCTGTACCGTCGTCCCGATGTCGGGCGGCCAGACCGAGAAACAGGTTCAGCAGATCGTCGATTTCCAGCCAGACATCATCATGGTCACGCCGTCCTACTCGCTGGTCATCGCCGAGGAATTCGAGCGTCAGGGCATCAAGCCGGAAGACATTTCGCTCAAGGTCGGCATATTCGGCGCCGAGCCGTGGGGTGAAGGCATGCGCGCCGAAATCGAGCGCAAACTGGGCATCGACGCGATCGATATTTACGGCCTGACCGAAGTCATGGGCCCCGGCGTGGCCTGCGAATGTATTGAAACCAAGGATGGTCCGGTGATCTGGGAAGACCATTTCTATCCCGAAATCATCAACCCGGAAACCGGCGAGCCGGTGGCCGATGGCGAAGAAGGCGAACTCGTCTTCACCTCGCTGACCAAGGAAGCCTTCCCGGTCATCCGCTACCGCACCCGCGACCTGACCCGCCTGCTGCCGCCGACCGCCCGCTCCTTCCGCCGGATCGGCAAGATCACCGGCCGTTCGGACGACATGCTGATCATCCGCGGCGTCAATGTCTTCCCGACCCAGATCGAGGAACAGATCCTGCGCGACCAGCGCCTGTCCGGCAATTACCAGGTTGTGGTGACCCGCGACGGCCACCTCGACAATGTCGAAGTGCGCTGCGAAACCCAGCACGAACTGGCCGGCAAGCTGAGTACGGCCGACATCCAGACCATGACCAAGGAACTGCAGCACCGGATCAAGACCATCATCGGCATCTCGACCAAGGTCACGGTCATGGAATTCGACTCCATTCCACGCACCCAGGTCGGCAAGGCCCGCCGCGTGCTCGACGAACGCCCGAAGCAGAACTGAGGACATGACGATGAACGAAGCCTTTATCTGCGACGCCATCCGCACCCCGATCGGCCGCTACGGCGGCGCCCTCTCCGGCGTGCGCGCCGACGACCTCGGCGCCATCCCGCTCAAGGCGCTGATGGAACGCAATCCGCAAGTCGACTGGACAGCCGTCGAGGACATCATCTACGGCTGCGCCAACCAGGCCGGCGAAGACAACCGCAACGTCGCCCGCATGTCCGGCCTGCTCGCCGGCCTGCCGGTCGAGGTGCCGGGTACCACGGTCAACCGCCTGTGCGGCTCAGGCATGGATGCCATCGGCCTGGCGGCCCGTTCGATCAAGTCGGGTGAAACCGAGTTGATGATCGCCGGCGGCGTCGAAAGCATGTCGCGCGCCCCCTTCGTCATGGGCAAGGCCGAATCGGCTTTTTCACGCAACGCGGCGATCTACGATACGACCATCGGCTGGCGCTTCGCCAATCCGTTGATGAAGAAGCTGTACGACACGCATTCGATGCCACAGACGGCCGACAACGTCGCCGCCGACTTTGCCATCAACCGCGCCGACCAGGATGCCTTCGCCGTCCGTTCGCAGCAGCGCTGGGCCGCCGCCCAGGCAGCCGGACGCTTCGCCGACGAAATCGTCCCGGTCAGCATCCCGAAGAAAAAGGGCGACCCGGTGATTGTCGCGGTCGACGAACATCCACGGCCCGAAACAACGCTGGAAATGCTGGCCAAGCTGAAGGGCGTCAATGGTCCTGAGCTGTCGGTTACGGCCGGCAACGCTTCCGGCGTCAATGACGGTGCCTGCGCCCTGCTGCTCGCTTCCGGCGCTGCCGCCAGCCAGTACGGTCTGACGCCGCTGGTTCGCGTCGTCGGCATGGCGACGGCCGGCCTGCTGCCGCGCATCATGGGTTTCGGCCCGGCGCCGGCGGTGCGCAAGGTGCTCGCCAAGACCGGCCTGCGCCTCGACCAGATGGATGTCATCGAACTCAACGAAGCTTTCGCCGCCCAGGGGCTGGCCGTTCTGCGCGACCTCGGCCTGGCCGACGATGCGGCGCATGTCAATCCGAACGGCGGGGCAATTGCCCTCGGCCACCCGCTCGGCATGAGCGGCGCCCGGCTGGTCACCACCGCCGCCTATGAACTTAAACGCCGTGGCGGCCGCTACGCCCTGTGCACCATGTGTATCGGTGTCGGGCAAGGCATCGCGATGGTGATCGAGCGCGTCTGATCTTTGCTGTGTTTTCTTTTAGTAGAATGTATTCCATAATTCGTAACGATTAAAACAGAGGAGACAAACCATGAAACAAACCATCAAGAAGCTGGTTGCCGGTGCTGCGCTGGTCCTCGGTGCCTTTGGCGCCATCGCCGCCGAACCGATCAAGATCGGCTCGGTACTCTCGGTCACCGGCCCGGCCGCCTTCCTCGGCGATCCGGAACTGAAAACGATCCAGATGTACGTCGAAGACATCAACAAGAAGGGCGGCGTGCTCGGTCGTCCGCTCCAGCTGGTACATTACGACGACGGCAGCGATGCCAACAAGGCCAACGGCTTTGCCAAGCGCCTGATCGACGACGACAAGGTCGACATCCTGGTCGGCGGCACAACCACCGGCGCCACCATGTCGATGGCCCCACTGGTTGAAAAAGCCGGTATTCCTTTCATTTCGCTGGCCGGTGCCGTGGTCATTGTCGAGCCGGTCAAGAAATGGATTTTCAAAACCCCGCACACCGACCGCATGGCGGCTGAAAAGGTCTTCGAGGACATGAAGAAGCGCGGCCTGACCAAGGTTGCCCTGCTCTCCGAAACCAGCGGCTTCGGTAATTCCGGCAAGAAGGAAACCGAAGGCGTTGCCGCCAAATACGGCGTCACCCTGGTGGCCAACGAGACCTACGGTCCGAAAGACACCGACATGAGCCCGCAGCTGACCAAGATCAAGAACACCGCCGGCGTCCAGGCCGTGTTTGTCTTCGGTCTCGGCCAGGGTCCGGCCATCGTCACCAAGAACTACAAGCAACTGGGCATCAGCCTGCCGCTCTATCACGCTCACGGCGTCGCTTCCGAAGAGTTCATCAAGCTCGCCGGACCGGCGGCCGAAGGGGTTCGTTTGCCGGCAGCGGCACTGCTCGTTGCCGACAAGCTCGATGCCAAGGACCCGCAAAAGCCGGTGGTCACGGCCTACACCAAGGCTTACAACGACAAGTGGAAGAACGACGTTTCCTCCTTCGGCGGTCACGCCTATGACGGTCTGATGATTGCGGTCGACGCCATCAAACGGGCCAAATCGACCGACAAGGCCGCCGTACGCGATGCCATCGAAGCGACCAAGGGCTATGTCGGAACCGGCGGCGTGGTTAATATGTCTGCGACCGACCACATGGGCCTCGATCTCTCGGCTTTCCGCCTGCTTGAGATCAAGAACGGCGACTGGTCGCTCGTTCAATAACAAGATTCATTCGACTTGGGCCGCCCGGGGCATGCCCTTGGCGGCCATTTTTTTGCACTCTGGAGAGCAGCAATGACACAAGTAGTTCTGACCGAAATCCACGGCAAAGTGGGTCTGATCCGCATCAACCGCCCGGAGGCGATGAATGCGCTGAACAATGACGTGGTCGACGGCATCGGTGCCGCGGTCGACGCCTTCGAAGCCGACGAAAACATCGGCTGTATCGTCATCACCGGTAATGAGAAAGCCTTCGCCGCTGGAGCCGACATCGGCTTCATGAAGGACTTCGATTACATGCACGCCTACAAGACTGATTTCATCACCCGCAACTGGGAGCGCGTCAAAACCGCCCGCAAGCCGGTGATCGCCGCAGTGGCGGGCTTCGCGCTGGGCGGCGGCTGCGAAATGGCGATGATGTGCGACATGATCTATGCCGCCGACACCGCCAAGTTCGGCCAGCCGGAAATCAAGCTCGGCACCATGCCCGGCGCTGGCGGCACGCAGCGCCTGCCGCGCGCCATCGGCAAGGCCAAAGCCATGGACATGTGCCTGACCGGGCGCATGATGGACGCCGCCGAAGCCGAAAAGGCCGGTCTGGTCGCCCGCATCATCCCGGCCGAACAGTTGCTCGAAGAAACCCTGAAAGCCGCCCAGACCATCGCCGGCTTCTCGCTGCCGGTGGCGATGATGATCAAGGAAACGGTCAACCGCGCCTACGAAAGCTCGCTCAACGAAGGCCTGCTGTTCGAACGCCGCGTCTTCCACTCGGCCTTCGCGCTGGAAGACCAGAAGGAAGGCATGGCCGCCTTCGTCGAGAAACGCAAGCCGGTGTTCAAGAACCGCTAAGCCGCACGACAGGGTTGGATCAGAAAGGCAGCTTCGTGCTGCCTTTTTCAATGGCCGGTGCGGCAGCCGTCTCGCGCTAAAATGCGCCATGCATTTATTTGTCGACATTTCAAGCCACGGCTTCGGCCATCTGGCGATTACCGCACCGGTCCTCAACGCGCTGGGCAAAATGCAGCCCGATTTACAGTTGACCGTGCGCAGCGGCTTGCCGGCCCGCAAACTGGCGCAACGCATCCAGTCGCCTTACCGTCTGATCGAAGGAAGCAGCGATTTCGGCTACGTCATGCTCGACTCGACCCGCGTCGATCTGAAGGCCAGTGCCGCGGCCTATCGCCAGGCACATGCCGACTGGCCGGGACGCATCGCAGCCGAAAGCGAATTTCTGGCGAAGCTCAAACCCGATCTGGTCCTGACCAACGTCAGCTATCTGCCGCTAGCAGCGGCAGCCAATGCCGGAATTCCCTCAGCCAGCCTGTGTTCGCTCAACTGGGCCGATCTTTTTGCCCATTTTTTCAGCGATCAAAGTTGGGCTGGGCCGATACACCGCGAGATGCTGGCTGCCTACAACGCCGCACAGGTCTTTTTGCGCGTCACCCCCGGCATGCCGATGCCGACATTGAACAATCTTCAGCCCGTTGCGCCGATTGCCGCCCGCGGTCACGCCCATGATCTCGGCCTGGGGGCAGACAAAGGCGTACTCGTGGCCATGGGCGGCATTGCCCATCATCTGCCCGTCGAACAGTGGCCGCGCCTGCCCGGCGTGCGCTGGCTGGTACCGGGAAACTGGCAATGCCGGCACCCGGATGCGATCGTCATCGAACATTTCAAGCTGTCGTTTACCGATTTGCTCTGTTCCGTCGATGCGGTGATCACCAAGCCCGGCTATGGCACATTCACCGAGGCCGCCTGCAACGGCACGCCGGTGCTCTACCAGCGGCGCGATGACTGGCCCGAACAGGACTGCCTGATTGCCTGGCTGGCCAGCCATGGTCGCTGCCATGAAATCGACGCCCGGCAACTCGTTGACGGCGATCTGGCGGCCGCACTCGAACAAGTCGACCGCCAGGCGATGCCGGGCTTGCCTTTGCCCGATGGCATCGAGCAAGCTGCCCGGCAACTGGCCATGCTCATCCGATAATAATTTTTACCCGATCCACCCCCTTCGCCCCCGCTTGGGCGCAGGATTTGGCACAATCCGGCATGCTCGAAAATTGCTCCGTTCCCGACCAGCCCGGCCGTCTTGCCGGCCCCGATGCCCCAGACCTGATCCGCCATGAAGTACTGGCCGATCTTTTTGAAGCAACGGCAGCGCGTCTGGCGGACAAAACGGCCCTGATCTTTGCCGGTCGCCAACTCAGCTACGGCGAGTTGAATGCGGCGGCCGACCGGGTTGCCTCGCGCCTGATCGCCGATGGCGTTCGTCCTGGCCAGATTGTCGGGCTGTGGCTGCCGCGCGGCATCGACCTGCTTGTCATGCAACTGGGCATTGCCAAGACCGGTGCCGCCTGGCTGCCTTTTGATGCCGATACGCCGGTCGACCGCATCAATGTCTGTCTCGATGATGCCTGCGCTGCCGGCTTGGTCAGCCACACACCGGTCAGCCCGCTGGCTTGCCGCAGCTGGCTGAGCAGCGAACTGCAGGCAGCTCACCCGGGGCCGCTCAATCATCGCCATGATGCCCGGCCGGAAGATCCGGCTTACGTCATCTATACCTCCGGCTCGACCGGCAAACCGAAAGGCATCCTGATCAACCAGGGCGCCATCTGCCATTTCCTGCGCAGCGAGAATGCCATTCTCGGCATCCGGGAAAGCGACCGAGTCTATCAGGGCTTTTCGGTCGCCTTCGACATGTCTTTCGAGGAAATCTGGATCAGTTACCTGGTCGGTGCGACGCTCTGGCTCGCCCCGAAGGAAGTGGCGACCGATCCCGAAGCCCTGCCGCTGGCGCTGATCAAAAACCAGGTCAGCGTCCTGCATGCCGTCCCGACCTTGCTGGCGCTGTTCAATTGCGACGTACCCGGCCTGCGGCTGATCAACCTGGGCGGCGAAGCCTGTCCGCAAGCCATCGTCGAACGCTGGGCCAACGCCGGTCGCCAGGTATTCAACACCTACGGCCCGACCGAGGCGACCGTCTCGGCCAGTCTGGCCGAACTGCATCCCGGCCAGCCGGTGACCATCGGCCGGCCTTTGCCGAATTACGGCCTGCTGATCGTCGATGCCGCGGTCGACCAGCCTTTGCGCCTGCTTTCCCAAGGCGAAACCGGGGAACTATGTATCACCGGGCCGGGGGTCGCGGCAGGCTATCTCGGCCGCCCCGATCTGACCGCCGAGAAATTCCTCGCCAATCCGTGGGCCGGCACGCCGCACGAAAGCCGGCTCTACCGCACCGGCGATCTGGCACGCATTGATGAGAATGGCCAGATCCACTGCCTCGGGCGAACCGATGATCAGGTCAAGATTCGTGGTTTCCGTGTCGAACTTGGTGAAATCGAAGCCACCCTGACCCGCCAGGCCGGTGTCGGCACGGCGGCGGTCATCCTGCGCCAGGACGAGGAGATCGAGCGCCTGGTCGCCTACCTCGTGCTTGAGGAAAACAGTACGGCCAGCGCCGGCACGTTGCGCAGCGCACTGAGCGAGACCTTGCCGCCCTACATGGTGCCGGCCCATTTCGAAATGCTCGACAGCATGCCGCGCCTGACTTCCGGCAAGATCGACCGCAAGGCCCTGCGCGCCCGACCGCTCGACATGCCAGCCGGACTGACCGGCGAGTCGGATGAGCCACAAACGCCGACCGAGGAAATCCTGTTCGCCGCCCTCGCCCGTTTGTTTCCCGGCCAGCCGATCCAGCGGGCCGCCGATTTTTTCAGCGATCTCGGCGGCCATTCGCTGCTCGCCGCCCGTCTGGCCTCCAGTCTGCGGACAGAAACGCGCTTCGCCGGATTTTCGGTCCGCGACATTTACCTCAACCGACAAATCGGCAGGATTGTCGAAGCACTCGACGCCACCACGGAGCTGACCAGCGACAGCAGTGCGGCAAGCTGGGTCACCCCGTCACCGCTGAAACGCTGGCTATGCGGCATTGCCCAGGCCTGCATCCTGCCCTTGCTGGTCGGCCTGCGCATGGGCCAGTGGCTGGCCCCGTTCTTCACCTACCATTTCTTCACTGGCGACCCCGGCGACTCGATTGCCCGCGCTGTCGCAGTTTCGGTCGGGGTTTTCCTGTTCGCAACCCTGCTCGGTTTCGCCCTGGCCATTGCTGGCAAGTGGCTGATCGCCGGCCGTCTAAAAGCCGGCAGTTACCCACTCTGGGGAATGACCTATTTCCGCTGGTGGCTGGCCGACCGGATGATAGAAGGCGCACCGGCCTACATGCTCAGCGGCTCTCCCCTGATGGTCTGGTGGCTGCGCGCCCTGGGCGCCCGGATCGGCCGCGAGGCCGTGATCGGCAACATCACGCTGCGCGCCCACGACCTGCTTGAAATCGGCCACGGCGTGAGCATCGGCAATGCCGTGAATCTGGAAAATGCACGGGTCGAGCGCGGCCAGCTGCACCTTGGCCGCATCACTCTGGAAGATGATGCCAACATCGGCTCCTATTCCGTCCTGGAAGGCAATACCTGCATTCGTCAGGCAGGTCATCTCGAAGGACAATCTGCCCTGAGCGATGGCCAGGAAATACCGGCTCGCCGTATCTGGAGCGGCTCACCGGCTCGTGACATCGGCCCCTTCGAGGCAGATACGTTGCCTCCCCGGCCACAGGTTTCCGGCTGGCGAATTACCGGGGAAGCCATTTTTTATGTCTGCGGCGTGTTGACCACGGCAATCCTGTTTTTCATGCCGGTGTTCCCCAGCTTCATGTTGGTCGACTGGCTGGACAGCGACCCGGGACAGCCGGTGCCGGGCATCCCCTGGCAACTGATCAAATATTTCGGCTTCGCCTTTCCGGGCACCGCCGTCCTGATCATCGGCACCCTCCTCGGTTCGGCACTTTTCCGCTGGACGCTGCTCCCCCGCCTGAAAGCCGGGCGCTGGGCAATTCACAGCCGGGTCTATTGCAGCCGCTGGCTGGTCAACCAGATCCAGGAGTCCAGCCTGAATATCCTGCACGGCATCTATGCCACGGTCTACGCCCCATTCTGGTACAGATTGCTCGGCGCCAAGGTCGGGCGCGATGCCGAAATCTCGACCGCTCAAGGTCTGGTACCCGACCTGCTGACGCTCGGCGACGAAACCTTCATCGCCGATGCCGTCATGCTCGGCGATGAAGATATTGATGGCGGCTGGATGTCGATCCAGCCCACCGTGGTTTCCCGGCGCAGTTTCGTCGGCAACGGTGCCTTCATTCCGGACGGCACCATCCTGCCGGAAAACGTGCTGATCGGCGTTCATTCACGCGCACCAGACAACGCCCGGATGCAACCAGGCGATACCTGGCTCGGCTCACCACCGATCAACCTGCCGGCCCGCGAACAAACCGCCGGCTTCCCCGAAGCCCTGACTTTCCGCCCGTCACGCGCCCGCCGCCTGGGGCGCGCCCTGGTCGAAGCTTTCCGCATCATCTCGCCACACGCGCTGGTCATTGCCGTCGGCTACACCGTCGTACTCAACGTCATGCCGCTGGCCGAAACCGGTGAGTGGCGCGCGGCCTTTACGGCCCTGACCCTGGCCGGGCTACTGTTCGGGATCGGCGCATTTTTCTTTGTCGTCCTTTTCAAGTGGCTGTTCATCGGCAATTACCGCAAAGCTTCGGCCCCGATGTGGACGCCGTTTGTCTGGCTGTCGGAAGCCGTCACCAGCCTGTACGAAGGCATCGCTGTCCCCAACTTCATGCGCTACCTGCGCGGGACGCCGTGGTTGCCGATCGCACTCAACATGCTGGGTTGCCGTATCGGACGCGGGGTTTATATCGACACCACCGATGTCACCGAATTCGATTGCGTCCGCATTGGCGAACACAGCGAGATCAACGCCCTGGCCTGCCCGCAAACCCATTTGTTTGAAGATCGCGTCATGAAAATCGACGAAGTGGTCATCGGCAAACGGGTTTACATGGGGCCGCGCAGCACCGTGCTCTACGGTGCGGCGGTCGCCGACAATGTTCGCCTCGGACCGCTGACGCTGGTCATGAAGGGTGAAAGCCTGCCGGCCGGATCAAGCTGGCGCGGTTGTCCTGCGGCACCGGCCCGCAACTGATCGCCGCGGGTGCGCGCTCCGCCCATCCATCACTGGCCGGCATGCGCCGGGCAGGCAATTCGGCACGAGGGCCTGATCGTTATCGCGGTCGACACGCCCGAAACGCCGATTCGCGATACGGCTCGCCAACGGCTGCGACAGGCCCTGAGCGAAGTTCTGGCCGAACAAGGCATCGACCATCGTCTGATCGCGGAAGCAGGCCGCCCCCTGCGCCTCGAACGGCATCCTGAAATCGGCCTGTCGTGCACGCACGAGCCCGGACTTTCGCTGGTTGCCATTCATTTCAACGGACCGGTCGGCATCGATCTGATGCGGCTTGATGCCGGCTTGCCCGACACGACGGAAATCCGGCAATTGGCCAGCGACTATCTGGGTCCCGGCATGGCGCAACGGCTGCTGGCCGATCCGCAGGCTTTTGCAGCCACCTGGACGGCGCATGAGGCCAGCCTGAAATGCCTGGGTCTGGCGTTAGAAGAATGGACCCCGGCGCTGGCGGAAAGGCTCGCTCAATGTCACTGCATGCAGCTGGCGTTGCCGGCCAGCCACGTCGGTACGCTGTGCGTCAGGCCAGCCTGGATGCGGGCTTGAGTACTGCGCCGGATCGCGACGGGCGCAGACCGTTCAGTCAGGCTTGAGCCCGACTCGCTTGAGCAATTCGCCGGTCGCACAAAGCGGCAGGCCCATGACGCCGGTGTAGCTGCCGGAAAGATGCTCGACAAACATCCCGGCACGGCCCTGGATGCCGTAGGCACCGGCCTTGTCCATCGGCTCGCCGCTACGCACGTAATGCTGGATTTCAGCCTCTTCGATGACCCGGAAAGTCACTTCGCTGCGCGACAAAACATAGTCGACACGCCCGTCAAAAGCCACGGCGACACCGGTCAGCACGCGATGCGTCTGGCCGGACAAGCGACGCAGGATGGCCACTGCATCGTGTTCATCGAGCGGTTTGCCGATAATCTGCCCTTCGAACTCCAGCGTCGTATCGGCCGACAAAACCGGACGCAACGGCAACTTGCGCCAGGCAAGCAGACGGGCACCATGTTCGGCCTTGGCGCGTGCAACACGCTCGACATAGTCGAGCGCAGCCTCACCCGGCAAGGGGGTTTCATCGGTCTGCGGATCGCTGCGCTCGCCGGTGCGGAAAATCACGGTATCGAAATCGACGCCGATCTGGGTCAGCAATTCACGACGGCGTGGACTGCGCGAAGCGAGATAAATACGCATCATCCCTCCCGGTGGTAAGGGTGGTTTTTCAGGACGCTGACCGCGCGATAAAGCTGTTCGCAGAGCAGCAGCCGGGCCATGCCATGCGGTAAGGTCAGGCTGGAAAGGCGCAGACGATCGTCGGCCTGTTGCTTGAACTCTTCATCGAGACCATCGGCCCCGCCGATCAGCAGCACCACGTCGCGCCCGTCGAGCATCCAGGCTTCAAGGCGTTTGGCCAGCTTGAGCGTGGTCAGGTCGTCACCCTTTTCATCAAGCACGACAATGCGGCTGCCGCTGGCCAGGGCTTCGCGGATGCGGCCCTTTTCAGCTGACAGCAATTGCTCGCGGGTCTTGGAGCCGCGCGGTTCAGGCTTGATTTCGGTGACGCTGGCCGGCAGTTCGCGCGGCATGCGCTTGAGGTACTCGGCACAACCGGCGCTCACCCAGTCGGGCTGGCGATGGCCGACGGCGAGTACGCTCAGCTTCATTCGCCGGCAGCCGGCTCCGCTGCCTTGCGGCGCTGGGCAGGCGTGGCCTTCCACAGTTCCTCAAGGTTGTAATAGGTGCGGATGGTCGGTTGCATGACGTGCACGACGATGTCGCCGAGGTCGACCAGCACCCATTCACCGGTGTCTTCACCTTCCATCGAGAGCACTTCGCCACCGGCTTCACGCACTTTTTCGGAAACATTGCGAGCCAGTGCCTTGACTTGGCGATTCGAGTCACCGGTCGCGATGACCAGACGATCGAACATCGAGGTCAGCTTGCTGGTGTTGAGAACTTCGATATCCTTGCCTTTGATGTCTTCAAGGGCGGCGACGACGATTTTTTGCAGCTTTGGGATGTCCATTAGGCGTTTCTGTAGAGAGAATGGGTCCGAATATAGTCGAGAACGGTATCCGGCAGCAAATAGCGCGCCGATTTTCCGTTGCTCAGCAAGGTACGGATCTGGGTTGCCGAAATCGCCAGCTGGGTCATCGCAAAAGTCACGATTCCGCCGGCTGGTCTGGCTTTCAGTGCAGCAGCATCGAGCAATCGGCGAGTGCTGAATTCGGCCGCCAGTTCTTCCGGCAAACTGGCAACTTCGACCGGAAAACCAGGCCGGTGCGAGACGGCTACATGCGCCAGCGAAAATATGTCGCGCCAGCGATGCCAGGTGGCCAGACCGGCAAAAGCATCGGCCCCGACCAGCAGGACGAGCGACTGTTCGCTGCCCAGTTCGCGGCGCAAACGTTCGAGCGTCAGCACGGTGTAACTGGGCGCGGTCGCTTCGACTTCGCCGGGATCGACTGAAAATTGCTCATTTCCGGCCGTCGAGCGCAGCACCATCTCAAGCCGCTGGGCCGGCGTAACCTGCGGTGTACCCCGATGCGGCGGATGCCCGGCCGGAATCCAGCGCACGCCGGCCAGGCCAAGATGGGCGATGGATTCTTCAGCCAGACGAAGATGGCCGAAATGGACGGGATCAAAAGTCCCGCCGAACAGGCCTAGCGGTTCAGACAATTTCCGAAATGCCGAAGATGTCGCGATAGCAGGCGTAGAAGCTGGCAAAGACAGCCGGCGCGATGATCAGGGCCATCGGTACGGTGACCAGCGCCGTCATGAACGACTGCCCTTCCGGAAAAATCACCAGCAGCAAGCCGAGCAACACACCCGGCGCAACGCCGCAGACCAGCAACAGGCCAAGACCGTAGGTCAGGAAGGGGCGCCAGTTCATCCAGCAGGCAACGAAGCTGAAGAACAGCGACTTGGCGAGCGACAGACGATGCCAGGCAGCGAGTACCGGGGCAAACCACCAGGCCATCATGACCGGCAGCAGCAAGAGAACGACGACCAGCGACGGCAGCAGAAAATCAGCCTCTTCAAGTGCCGCACGCTCTGCCTTGCTACCCGAGAGCATGTAACGCAGCAGGTCGCCGCCATCGAACAGCGCAGAAATACCGAGCACGCCGAGCGTGCAACAAAGGTACAGAGCGCCGAGCAAGACCAGCGTCCGGGCGTTTTCACGAAAACCGCCGAACAACGTCTGGATACCAACCGGCTGACCACGTTCCAGATTGCGCGCCGCCTGCATCAGGCCGACCGAGAGGCCGGGAATGGCCATCGAAGCCGCCAGCGCACCGATCAGCGGCACGATGTTGAGGAAGATCATGACGAACCAGTAGGTCATCACCAGCATCGACAACATCGGCGGATTGCGCCGGAAAATGGCGAACCCGGCGGCGATCCAGCGCCAGCCGGCATTGGCCGGAAGAGTCAGGGCGCGCATTTCAGACGCCCTCGAAAATATCGCGGTAGGAGGCGTAGACCGCGCCGGAGAAGACCGGCAGGAACAGCAGCAGGCCCAGACCGAGCGGCAACATCGCGAAAAACAGCGCGACAACGAGGAAGACCCCGAAGATGGTCATCGCCAGCCAGTTTTTCGCACCTGCGGCAAAGCTCGCCTTCATCGCATCGAGCGGCTTCATGTCGTGGAAGAAAACCAGTGCCGGGGCAAACCATGTGGCCATGATGACCGGTATCGACAGCACCATGACCAGCAGGCCGGCCAGCATGACGCCGCCCAGCGCGATTCCGAAACCACCGACGCGGCCGGTCACGACGCCGCCGAGAATGCCGCCGCTGACGAGCAGGAAGGCAAGGAAGGCGATGCCGAAGATACCGGCGGCAAAGAACACGCCGACCATGACCAGTTCTCCGGCGCCATGGCGAAAACCGGCGAACAGATCGGCGATTTCGGCCGGCTTTTCTTCCGCCAGATGGCGGCAGATCTGCACCATACCGGCACCAAACAGCGGCACCAGCAAGTGGGCAGCAATCTGGCCGAAAAATGGCACGATGGAAATCGCCATCAGCATGATGAGCAGCAAGACGGCACTGCCGATCCACAAGCCGGGATTCGCCAGGAACATGGCCCAGCCCTGGCGCAGCCAGTCAAAGCAGGCACCGGGATCGACTTCGCGGCTGGCGCCGGTAAACGGGGCCGGGGCCATCGGGAATGCAGTGGATTCGTTCATGCGCGGATGCTAACGGGACAGCGCTTCGGGAGCAAGGCGAAAACCTTGCAACATGCGCCGAAAATGGTCCGGGTCCTTGATTGTCACCACATCGCCATGGCGCGGTTGATGACGGACTTCAAGCCGCAGCAGCCAGAAACGCAAGGCCGCAGCCCGCCGGATGGCCGGCCAGGCAGCCACTTCGGCATCGGACAGACGACGCCGGCTGGTATAGCCCTCGATCAGGGCGGCCAGGGCTGGGGCATCAAAGCACCAGTCGTTGGCAACCACCGCCAGATCGAAGAGCAGGACATCTTCGCCGGCAAAATAGAAATCGAGCACCCCACCGAGTTGACCGTGGGAATCCCACAATACGTTGTCGCGGAACAGATCGGCATGGATGATGCCGCGCGGCAAGGCCGAGTAATCCTGCGCCTGCTGGAAAGCCAGTTCATCAGCCAGCAAGCTTTGCTCGTCGCGATCCAGCAGAGGCAGCAAAGCCGTACCGACCGCCTGGCGCCAGGCAGCGCCGCAGGGGTTGGGCAGCGGATTCGGTAGATCGGCGCCGGCTGCATGCATGTCGGCCAGGGTTGCACCGAGCAGCCGGCAACGCGCCGGCGTCGGCGCTTCATCGGCCGTTCCGGGCAGACAGCTGAGCAGCGCGGCCGGCTTGCCGGACAGCGGCCGCCACAATTGACCCGCCGCATCGGCCAATGGCTGCGGGCACGGAATGCCGCGCCCGGACAGCCGGGCCATCAGCATCAGGTAGAAGTCGAGCGCCTGCGGCTCGATGCGTTCGAACAGCGTCAGCACATAGCGACCGCTGGCCGTCGTCACGAAATAGTTGGAATTCTGCATGCCGGCAGCGATGCCGGCATGGCTGATCAACTCACCCAGCCCGAGCGGCTGGAGCCAGGCGGAAAGTTCGTCGCGCCCAACGGTGGTATAGACGGACAAGTTTTACCAGGAATGCAGAATCCACATCGGCGGCTTGACGTTCGGCCCGAAGGTGTCGGATTCGATGAAATTACCGTCGCCCTGACGGTCGACCAGGTAGTAGGTCTTGCCGATCGACGGCGTGACCTTGACCATGTAAAGCTTGCCCTTAATGCGGAACTCTTCGCGCGTTTCCTTCTCGGTCTTGACGATATTGACCTGCGGCTCAAGCGCGGCGTCGAAAGCCTCCATGCCGGGAGGCGGCGGCGGAACGGCCGGCAACGGCTGGAGATCGCCTTGCTGGGCCCAGACCGGCAAGGCAGCAAGCATGAGAAGGGGAATAATGCGGCGCATGAAAATTTCCTCGGTTGTCTGAAGCCGATTTTATTACAGGTTGAGCATCATCTCGCGTTCGCTTGGCAAGGGAGCGAAGGGACGAGCCTCGTAATGCTTGAAGATGGCCTCGACCACCTGCGACGGTTCATCGATCAGCTGGATCAAGTCGATGTCTTCCGGATCGACCATTTTTTCCTCGACCAGACGCTGCTTGAACCAGTCGATCAGCCCTTTCCAGAAATCGGAGCAGACCAGGATCAATGGAATCTTGCGCGCCTTGCCGGTCTGGATCAGGGTCAGCGCCTCCATCAACTCGTCGAGCGTGCCGAAACCACCCGGCATCACGACATAAGCACTGGCAAAGCGGACGAACATGTACTTCCGGGCAAAGAAGTGTCGGAAGGTCTGTGAAATGTCCTGATACGGGTTCGACGATTGCTCATGCGGCAACTGAATATTGAGGCCGACCGAGGGCGACTTGCCGAAGTACGCCCCTTTGTTGGCCGCTTCCATGATCCCCGGTCCACCGCCGGAAATGACCGAAAAGCCCGAATCGGACAGCAAACGGGCAATGTTTTCGGTCAGTTCGTAATACGGCGAACCCGGCTTGACGCGGGCGCTGCCGAAAATCGTCACGGCTGGACGAATGGCGGCCAGCCGCTCCGTCGCTTCGACGAACTCTGACATAATGCCGAAAATCCGCCAGGACTCGCGGGCCGATGCAGAATTCATCAAGGCCTCGGATTCCACCCCCATCACCAGCTTATCGCTCTCAGTCACGTCTCATGCCTCTCTTATTGTTGGTGGACGGTTCGTCCTATCTCTATCGTGCTTTTCACGCCCTGCCCGACCTGCGCAACAAGGCAGGCGAGCCGACGGGTGCCATCTACGGCGTCCTGAACATGCTACGCCGGCTGGAAAGCGACCACAAGGCAGACTACAAGGCCGTTGTCTTCGATGCCAAGGGCAAGACTTTCCGCGACGACTGGTATCCGGAATACAAGGCGCACCGCCCGCCGATGCCGCCCGAGATGGTCAGCCAGATCGAACCGCTGCACGCGGCGATCCGCGCTGCCGGCTGGCCGCTGCTGATGGTCGATGGCGTCGAAGCCGATGACGTGATCGGCACGCTGGCGACGCATGCTGCGGTCGACGGCATCGAAACACTGATTTCGACCGGCGACAAGGATTTGACCCAACTGGTCAATCCGCTGACCCGCTGGTACAACACGATGAGCAACGAATTGCTCGACGAAGCCGGCGTCGAAGCCAAGTTTGGCGTGCCACCGGGCAAGATCGTCGATTATCTGGCGCTGGTCGGCGATACCGTCGATGGCGTACCGGGCGTCGCCAAATGCGGCCCGAAGACGGCGCTGAAATGGCTCAACCAGTACGGCTCGCTCGATGAAATTGTTGCCCACGCCGACGAAATCGGCGGCGTGGTCGGCCAGAACCTGCGCGATCACCTCGGCTTTCTGCCGCTCGGCAAGAAGTTGGTGACCGTCGCCTGCGATCTATCCAATTTACCGGCCCCCGGCACGTTGACCACGACAGCCCGTGACAGCGACACGCTGCGCACGCTTTACGAGCGTTACGAATTCCGCACCTGGCGGCGAGAGCTCGATACACCGGGCAATGGCCAACCGGCGGCCGATTCACCAGCCAATGCCCTGGCAGAGACCCCCGCCCCGGCTGCGGCACCGGTCGAAGTCAGTTACGAAACCGTCTTTGGCTGGCCGCAACTCGAAACCTGGCTGAGCAAGATCGAAGCAGCCGAACTGACCGCACTCGATACCGAAACGACCAGCCTCGATTCCTTCGCCGCCCGCATTGTCGGCATTTCGCTCTCGGTCACACCGGGCGAGGCCTGCTACATTCCGCTCGGCCACACCGCCCCCGGTGTCGCCGACCAGTTGCCGCTCGACGCCGTGCTGGCCCGCTTGAAACCGTGGCTGGAAGCAGTCGACCGCAAGAAAGTGCTGCAGAACGCCAAGTACGACCAGCATGTCTTTGCCAATCACGGCATTGCGCTGGCCGGCATCGCCCACGACACGATGCTGCAAAGCTACGTCATCGAATCCGACAAGGGCCACGACCTCGGGCAACTGTGCAGCCGCCATCTCGGCCTCGCCACCATCGCCTACGAAGACCTGTGCGGCAAGGGCGCCAAGCAGATCGGCTTCGATCAGGTCGATATCGAGCGTGCCGCCACCTACGCCGCCGAAGATGCCGATGTCACCTTGCGCGTCCATCAGATGCTGCATCCACAGTTCAGCGGCGAAAAAGGCCTCGATTACATCTACCGCGCGATCGAAATGCCGGCCCGCCAGGTCATCTGGCAGATGGAGCGAACCGGCATCCTGATCGACGCCGGCACCCTGTCGCGCCAGAGCCACGAAATCGGCCAGAAGATCATGGCTCTTGAGGCCCAGGCTTACGAACTGGCCGGCCAGCCATTCAACCTCGCATCGCCCAAGCAACTGGCCGAGATCCTGTTCGAAAAGCAGGGTTTGCCGATCAAGAAAAAAACACCGTCGGGCGGCCCGTCGACCGACGAAGAAGTGCTCTCCGAACTGGCGCTCGATTACCCCTTGCCCAAGTTGCTGCTCGAACACCGCAGCCTGGCCAAGCTCAAGGGGACTTACACCGACAAGCTGCCACGCATGATCAATCCGGCGACCGGCCGCGTCCATACACACTTTTCGCAGGCTTCGGTGGTCACCGGCCGACTCGCTTCAAGCGACCCCAATCTGCAGAACATTCCGGTTCGCACCGAGGAAGGCCGACGCATCCGCACCGCCTTCGTTGCACCGGCCGGCCATCACATCGTTTCGGCCGACTATTCGCAGATCGAACTGCGCATCATGGCGCACCTGTCGGGCGACGAACGTCTGCTTGAAGCATTCTCGCTGGGCGAGGATGTACACCGCGCCACCGCCGGCGAGATTTTCGGCGTCACGCCACTCGAAGTCGGCCCCGACCAGCGCCGCGTCGCCAAGAGCATCAACTTCGGCCTGATCTACGGCATGAGCGCCTTCGGGCTGGCTCGTCAGCTCGGACTGGAGCGCAGTGCGGCGCAGACCTATATCGACCGCTACTTCAACCGCTATCCGGGCGTCGCCCGTTACATGGAAGAAGCCCGCGAAGCTGCCCGCCAGACCGGCTACGTCGAAACCGCTTTCGGCCGTCGACTGTGGTTCCCGGACATTCGCTCAAGCAACGGCAATCGTCGTCAGGGCGCGGAACGCGCCGCGATCAACGCGCCGATGCAAGGCACGGCGGCCGACCTGATCAAACTGTCGATGATCGCCGTTCAGGACTGGCTGGAAAAATCGGCGCGCAAGTCGCGTCTTGTCCTGCAGGTGCACGATGAACTGGTGCTCGAAGTGCCAGACGAGGAACTGGCCGAAATCCGCCTCCAGCTACCGCGTCTGATGGGCCAGGTGGCTGAACTGAAGGTGCCGCTGATCGTTGAAGTGGGTGTCGGCCCGAACTGGGAAGCCGCGCACTAGGAGGTTTTCAGCCGGAGCACAGTCCGGCTGAAAATATCACACCGAAAAATGTCCCGAACCGACCAGCGGCACAGTCAACGGCCCGGTCTTGCAGGCGGTGGTTTGCGGGTCGCGCACGGCCACGGTAAAGATGTAGGCGTAATGCCACGGATTGTCGTTTGACGACTGGTAGACCGTGGTAAAGCCGTTGGTTTCGAGAATCCGGCTGAGACACATCGGCGTCGGCCGCCAGTAATCACCAAACGCACCTTCCTCGAAATGCACCGACTGGAGGAAAGGCGTCACCAGGATCACCGTGTCCTGGCTCAAGGCACAGATATTCTCGATCGCCTTGTGGATTTCAAAAACGTGTTCGAGCGTCGTGTGGTTGTAGGCCACCTGGTACTTGCCGCGCAATTCGGTCGGCAGGTCGTCCTCAAGATCGATGAATACCGCATCACCCGACTGGTCTTCCATGCC
Source organism: Dechloromonas sp. TW-R-39-2 (assembly GCF_016864195.1). Taxonomy (NCBI): domain Bacteria; kingdom Pseudomonadati; phylum Pseudomonadota; class Betaproteobacteria; order Rhodocyclales; family Azonexaceae; genus Dechloromonas; species Dechloromonas sp. TW-R-39-2. The sequence continues at coordinate 517,230 of NZ_CP045202.1, read as the reverse complement.
CTTGGTGCCCTTGAAATTGGACACCGCATAGCTCGAGGCACGCGAAAAATAATCACGATAATGACCGCCACGCTGGTCTTCATCGCGCCAACCGCTGACATTGATCACCGCCCCCTCAAACTGACCGGCAATCTTGGCCAGCTCGCGATTCGACCATTCACGTGGCCGCACCTCATGACGCCTGGCCCGCCGCATGGCGGCAGCAACCAAGCGATATTGCCAGGCACACAGTGCATTGACGACGGGGCCGATGACCGGCAACTTGAGCAGGCCGACAAGCAAGGTTTCCATGAATTTCTTTCTATTTATGAGTGGCGACGGCTGGCAGCAGTCGTTCAAAAGCCATCAGCGCCTCATCCGGCGTAATCGTCCGCACATCGCGTGACTCGTTTTGCAGCAGTTGGTAAGGCACACCCCAGGGATGCCAGCGAGCGGCCGGCGAATTGCCGAAGAAGCAGACCAGCGGTTTGCCCAGGCCGGCGGCGACATGCATCCCGCCGCCATCGGAAAGAACGGCAGCATCGCACAGGGATAAACCGGCAATCAGCTCGGAAAGATGGGCTGTATGTACGGGCGCCACCGGCAAGTCGGCCAGCGCGGCCAACAGTTTGGCCGCCTTGCCATCATCGCCGGGGTGAAAGGGATTGTTTTCGTCACCCGGCGACCAGAAAACCAGAAACCGTGCTGCATGCCGGGCATGCAGCTGACGCGCCAACTCGACAAAATGTTCGACCGGCCAACGCTGTTTTTCCTTGCGTGCGCTGATATGCAGGGCAAGCAGCGGCCCACTCCCCTGGCGCACCGCCTCCGGCAACTGCTCGCGCAGATGGTTGGCGAGCCGGGGATCGGGCACCACGGTCAACCCGGGAATTTCACCCGAAATGCCGACCGGCGCCAGCAGGCGGAACATGTCCTGGGTTTCATGCAATTGCGCACCATCGGCATGTGCAATGGCCTGATCAATCGAGTCGGAAGACGCCTGTTCGGTGACGAAACCGACGATATGCTTCGGCGCCAGCATCCGGGCCAGTTTCAGCGCCCGTACGGCAAACCCGCTGGTTGCCAGCACGACGTAATCGAACTTCATCCGGCGCAGTTGCCAGAGCAGTTTGGCGCGCCGGAAATAAGCCTGCCAGACCGATTCGCCGGCTGCGTGCTTGCCCTTGGTGTAGGCAAAGATGGCATCGAGGTGGGGATTGCCCTCGATCGCCGGTGCGTTGTAGCTATTGACCAGGGCGGCAATGTAAGCCTGCGGGTACTGCCGGCGAATGGCTTCGAACAACGGCGTCGTGCAAATCAGGTCGCCGATGTTGTCGCGCCGGATGACGAGAATCTTCATCGCCGCCTTCGGCCCTTCATTCATTCACTTTTCCTTTTGGGTCATTGTCTGACAGGACAGGCAACAGGGTACCAAGCAGCAGGAAGAACATCACCAGCATGTGATCTCGATTGATGCTGTCGAGCAACATGCGACCGAGAAAGCCGGCTGTCACGAAAAACAGGATCAGGCCGCGCGGGTCGCGCTGATCCCGGTAGCGTCGCCATCCTGTACGCAAACAGATCCCGATGAATGCCAGCCAGAGAATCAATCCTGGAATCCCGGCGGCGATGGTCAGATCGACAATACCGCTATGCGCATGTCCAAGCGGGGTTTCGGCATGTTGCCGGAGAGCGTGGCCGAAAGCATTGCGCCCATAACCAACGCCGAGCGGATTTTCCATCGCCAGCCGCAAGCCGGCATGCATCCAGGCGATACGAACATAGGCGGAAGGATCTATCGGCTCGCCATTCTGCAACACCGGATACTCGTGCTTTGTTCTGTCCAGCCAGGCCTTGCTGCCATCGATATCCCAGCCAACGGCAGCGGTTTCAGCCAGCTTTTGCCAGCGCATATCAGAGCGGTAGCTGATCCAGCCGATCACCCCGACCAGTGCAACGCAAATCAGTATGCCAGCCGTAACCCGGCGCGAACACAAACAGCGACGCTCACGCCAGAAAACCACCAAAGACAGGGAAACAAGCATCAAGACACTGCCGATGATCCCGTTGCGCGCACCAAATGCGAGGTTGGAAACAATGACCAGCGCAACACCGCTCAGCAAGAGCCAGAGCGGCAAGTGACTGACGGCACGTCGGTACAAGGCAAGAAAAACAAGCTCAACCGCCAGAAAAGCCAGCAACAGATTATTGGCATAGCTGATTTCGAGCTTCCCAGCGGTCCACCGGGTTGCCGCCTGAGGAAATTGGCCTTGTGCCAGAAAATCCGGGAAGCAGGCCAGCAGGGCAAAAATGGTTTGGGCCAGTAGTGCGAGGACCGAAAAAGCGACCAGCTTGCTCGCGCTGCGCACCGTGCAAGCCAGCACGATACCGCCGACAAAAGCCAGGATGGCCGGCCACCACTGGCTTTTCATTTCGCGCCAGGCCCAGGCTGTTTCGGGGGAGATGAAGAATGCCTGAATCAACAACCAGGCAGACAACGCGCCAAGCGCCAGCAGCGGAGCACTCGCCGAGCGGGCAGCCACAGGCCACTGGTCGCGGTAGCGCAGCGCCAGAACAAGCAGCAGAACGGCAAGCAGCGAATGACGTAAGGCGATCGTTCCCGGCACCGGCAGGACAAACAGCAAGAGCCCGAAAACCAGCAGGAGCAGACCTCCATGGCGCAGGGAAAAGACGGGTTGCTCAGTCATCGCGCGCCATCCTGGGCAGGCTCATCAAGCACACGCCTGAATTCTTCAACCCACAGAGGCGCCGTCATTGCCTGAGACTGGTGATGATCGAGTTTTTCATGAACCAGGAACTCATCGCGCACGACACCTTTTTCGGCATCGATCGTCTGCTGGCTGATATCCATGTAGGACAGGCCGCGCTGCCCGGCCAGCTGCCGGACGGCTTGGTTGAACGCCAGGACCAGTTCGCTCCGCTCACGCTGGGTAGCCCGGACACTGCGCCGCAATTCATAGTATTGCAGATCGATTTCATCATCCTTGATGGTCGGGAGAATGGTGCCGGCCAGGACAAAGCGACGTTGTGGATAATGTTCTCCGGCCCAGTCGAGCAAACGCACGATGCCCTGCATGGCGCGAGGGATTTGCTCGAACACCGATTCATTCCGTTGCTTGGCACGATTCCACAACGCAAAACTGCAATCGACTTCACCCAGCATGAGCACCACGACATCGTACTCAGCGAAGCGCCGCAGGGATTGCTGATATTTGGCAAAGGCTGCCGTGACCGAATGGTCGTTGTTCAGGCCGCCCGCCGTGGCGCCACCGACGATTTCGCAGTTGAGCAGATGCGGCGTCAGCAGATCGTGATCGAAGACATATTCGAACACGCCAGCATGCGAATCTCCCAGGATCAATATCCGGTGGCCGCCGAGCAATGAACAACGCAGGCGGCGATAAATTTTCAGCAGGGATTTCTTGTATTTATGCCAGCTCATGACACCGGTCACCGCAGGGTTTTGACAACGGCCGCTATGATAGCGGCAAGCGGTGCATTGACGATACAGGCCCGGCTACCCAGCCGGCAGCGATACGGCGCATCAAAGGCATGCGAACAGGGGGCGCAGGCTTCGCCGCTCAAAATAACAATGGCGCGAGCACCGATCGGACGTTGATCATCGGCATCGGCCGGCCCCATGAAATCGACCACCGGTACGCCCAGGGCATCAGCCATGTAAGTTGCCCCCGAATCGACCCCGGCAAAGCAATCCAGTCCGGCCAACAGCGCCGGAAGTTCGGCCAGATTCCATTGCCCGGTCGTATCGATGATCCGGCCGGCCGGCAATGCCGCAGTCAATTCAGCGGCAATCGGCTGGTCGACCGCAGTACCGATTAAAACAAGGCTGGCTGACGTCTGCTCGACAATTCCCCGTGCCAATTCCAGCAACTGGGGCGCCTCAAGTGCCTTCATTCGGTTACCCGCCCCCAGCCCCAGACCGACCAGAGGCTGCTGCACCCCGGAGAACAACGCCTGCCGGCGTACTTCGCCAGCGGCCAAAACGGCCACACTATTTGGCAGATTGAGCAAAGGAGCATCGACGACCAGCCCGACACCGGACAACGCCCGCACTGCCGTCTCCCGAAACAGGGCGCCGGATCGATGAGCTTCGCCGTGCGTCAGGAATGGCCAGGCCAGACGAGCACTTCCCTGGCGCCGGTCGGCCAGCACCGCAACCCGACGCGGCACGCCAGCCCAGAAGGGGACCAGCAGGTTGGTCAGGTTGGGACTGAGCACCAGCACCGCATCGTAGCCTTCGCCCAGCACCCCCAACAGCCAGCGCTTGCCGGCCCAACCTTTGTAGCCGCCAGGCGGCAGGGTAACAATTCGATCGATGCTGTTCAGCCCTTCGGCCAGCGGCACATTGACCGAATGCAGCAAGGCGACGATTTCCGCCTGCGGCAGACGGCTGCGCAAGGCACTGAAAACCGGCGTCGTGGCGACAAAATCCCCAATCTTGGCGGTCTGGATGACCAGCACGCGCCGGATTTCATTTTTGTTCCGTCGCGAAGCACGCCACCACAGCCAGGGTGCAGCCAGCCAGGTGAGCAGCAGGTAAATCACCGGATCGCCTCGGTCAACACGCGGGTAACACCGGCCACGTAGGCTTCGATCGAAAAATGTTCGACGACACGTTGATATCCGGCCTGCCCCATCCGTTCGCGCAGGGCCGGATCGGACAGCAAGCGACGCAAGGCAGCGGTCAGCGCCGGTATGTCGCCGTAGCCATAAAGCAGCCCGGTTTGTTCATTGACCACCAGTTCGCGAGTCCCAGTGACATCGGAACCGACGACAGGCTTCCCGGAAAGCATCGCTTCGAGCACGACACGCGGCAGTCCCTCATTGCTCGAACACAGGACACAAACGTCCATGCGTTGCACCCAGGCCAGCGGCAAGGATTGGAAACCAACAAACCTGACCTGCCCGGCAACCTGCCGCTCGGCGGCCAAAGCTTGCAACGCGGCCTGCTGGGGCCCTTCCCCCAGAATCAGGCAAGTCACCTCCAGCCCCTCGGCCTTCAACTGGGCAACGGCTTCAATCAGATGCGGAATACTCTTCAGCGGGGTCAATCGACCCACCGTTCCGATCACCAGCCCGGTCCACGACGAATCCGGCTCGATCGGTGCGGGCATCGGCCGGCGATGATCGATCGCGTTGTGAACCACCGTAATATGCTTGCGTTCAACGCCGCAGGCCGCCATCACATCAGCCGACCCGTGCGAAACGCAAATGATGCGACTGACCAGACGATTGACCACCTCAGCCTCTTCGATCAGCAATTCCGGCTGTACCCGGCAGTGCTGAACAATCGGCAAGCCGATCGGCCCAGCCGCCAGGTAACCTTCAAGATTGGTGGACGGCTGGTTGTTCATGTAGAGCAGGTCGAAGCCACCCTCCAGCAAGATTTTTCGCAAGGCCGCACCGCGCGGCACCATGCGCCAGCGCCGGTCGATCGCCCGTACGCTGCGCTTTTTCAGCCGGGCCGACCAGGAAAACAAACCCCGCATCAGTTCCTTGCCCAACTTGGCCCACAGAGGCTGCGGGCGGGTGGGCAGGATGATCAACGGAATGCCGATATCCGCCAATTCCTCGGACAACAGCCGCCCTTCGCCACCTTTGCGGTAATCCTTGTAGAAACAGCAAGTCACGGCGAATTGCTCGCGGTCGAGACGCTTGAGCAGCTCGATCATGCTGTTGGTCCCGCCACCCCATTCGTTACCGGTATCAAGCAGAAGGATTTTTTTCGGATGGGTCATGCGGATTTCCGGCTCAGAATCGTGTCGACCGCGGCAATCACCTCATCGACCGAGATGTTGTCCATGCACAGCGGTTCGGCGTAAGGACAGTTCTTGGACTGACAGGGATCGCAAGTACGCCACTTGCGGATCACCAGATGCTTTTCCGGATCGTAGCCCGGACCGGAGCGGGCCGGATCGGACACGGCAAACAAGGCCACGACAGGCGTATCGACCGTCACCGCCAGATGCATCGGGCCGGTATCGCCAGTCACCAGCAGGCTGGCCCGTTTAAGCAGGGCCGGCAAGGCGATCAGCGGCAACTGTCCGGCTGAGGCCCAGGCACGTACGCCACCGGCCAAGGGCGCGGCTGCCTCGATGCCGGCTGCCACTTCCTGGCACAGTGCCGCTTCGGCCGGCGAGCCGGTCACGACAAAGCGCAATTCGGGATATTTCCGGCTCAGCGCCACCGCCGCAGCGATGAAACGCGAGCGCGGCCAGCGCCGGCTCATTGTCGATGCGCCAGGCTGCAAGGCAACGATGGTCGCCGCCTGCCAGCCACGTTCGGCCAAGGCATCGGCCAGGGCCAGATCGCCGGCCGGCGACAGCGGCACCGTCATGCGCGGGGAAAAATCGCCTTGCGCACCGGCCAGCCGGGCCACCGCCAGACGTTGTTCGATGCCATGCCCCAAATCATCCCAGCCAACGACCGGTTCGCGGTTGCTGAGCAGGAAATTCCAACGGTTATTGTTCGGCAGCTTGAAGATGTAACGGGCCCCCGACAGGTAGGCCAGCGGTGTCGCCTGCGGTTCGTTGCCGTGGAAAATGGCCGCCAGATCGTAATCCTTGAGCTGTCTTGCCACCCGGCCAAAACCACGCCATTTGCCATCGTAGGGAATCAGTTCATCAACCTCGGCCAAGCCGGCAAACAAGCCTTGAAGAGCGGGATGAATGAGCAATGTGATGTGGGCGTGCGGATAGCTCTGACGCAGGGCACGCAAGCCCGGCGTGGACAGCAGCGTATCGCCCAGCGCCGTGCACGAAATAGCCAGGATGCGCTTGATGACTGGCGTTCCCAGCGCCTCTGCCGGACGCGGCCGTCGATCCAGTGCGCGCTTGAGGCGCAGCCAGCGGTAAAGCAGGGGTTCGCGCAGACGCAGGCGCATCAGTGCCTCTTCTTGTCCGACTTGAGGCCGAGATACAGGGCCGAGAGCAGTGGATTGCCGTAGATCATCATGCGCCGGCCAAACCAGCCGGCCGGCTTGTCCTTGGCGACGAGACGGGGAATCCGGGCCGGATCGACGTCACGCCGCGCGACACCATGTTCGGTAGTGTACAAATGCGTAAAACCGGCCGCCCGGGCAATGCGCTGGTAGGCGGCATCGTAATAGCCCTGCGGCCAGCACAGCTGCGGGCTGGCCTCACCCAAGCGCGCCGCCAGCGTTTCACGTGAAACGGCAAGATCCGCGGCCAATGCAGCATCGCGCTCGGCCTGATCGGCAATCTTGCGATCCCAGCGGGTGTGACTATGGGTATGCGAGTGAAACTCGACTGTGCCGGCAGCACGCATGGCCTCGACTTCGGACCAGCGCAGGAAAGCCGTATCGAGCTTACCCTCGGCTGCCGCAGCCATCGCCTGCTTGTGGGTCGGCACATCGGGAATATTGGGGTGACCAGCGTGCGGACGTTGCGGCCCGTCGCCGATCCAGCCGGTGATCAGGAAGATCGTTGCCTGCAGGCCAAACTCCTGCAACACCGGATGGGCATAAACCCAATTGTCGAGATAGCCGTCGTCAAACGTCACCAACACGCTTTTCTTCGGCACCCGGCCGCTGGCCACGGCGTCGGCAAATGCTGCGGTCGACAGCGTCGTCCAGCCATTTTTCGCCAGCCACTGCATCTGCGCCCGGAAATTTTCCGGCGAGCAGGTGACCAGTCCGGGCTTCGGACTGATGTGGTGATACATCAGCACCGGCAACGGCTGGCTGAAACTCATCGGGCGTCCAGCAGGCGCTGGTACAGCGCTTCCATGCCTTCGGCCATTTTTTCGCGCGAGAATTGGCGACGGACGAATTCGCTGGCTGTCCGGCTCATCTCGGCGCGTCGCTCCGGCGCAGCGAGCAGACTGATGATCGCCTCGCCCAGCGCCTTGCCGTCATGCGGCGGGACGAGCAGGCCGGTCGAACCGTCCTGGACAATTTCCGGCACGCCGTCGATATTCGTGCCAATCGCCGGCACACCGAGCGCAGCGGCTTCGATGAAGGCCGTACCCAGCGCCTCCTGATGTGTCGGCAGAACGAAGAGATCGAGCGATTCGAGCACATTGGTCACATCGCGGCGCAGACCCAGCAAATGGACGCGCCCGGACAAGCCCTCGGCGGCAATGCGCGCCTTCAAATTATCAGTCTGCGGACCATCGCCGGCGAAAACGAAATGCGCCTCGGGAAAACGGGCAAGCACGGCCGGCGCGGCATCGAGAATCTCGGCATGCCCCTTCTTGGCGCGCAGGATGGCCACGGTGCCAACAAGCAAGGTCTCGGGCGGCAAGCCCAGCTCGGCCTTCAAGGTACCGCCTGCGGTCGACGGCTGGTAACGGCCGAAATCGACGCCGGTGGCGATGGTGCATACCTTGGCTTGCGGCACGCCGGCGCTGACCAGGTAACGCTCGACGAAGCGGCTAACGGTGACAACCTGGTCGGGCAGGATACTGTAGGTAAATTTCGAGGTAATTGGCAGCGCCAGATGCCGCGTACGCACAATGCGTGGGCGCCGACCCAGCGTTTTTGCCGCCATGCCAGCCAGTTGGGTATCGCGACCGCTGTGCGTATTGACCACATCGGCGCCGAATTCGCGGATCACCCGGCGCAGCTTGATGATCGCCGGCAAATCGATTGCGCCACGCATGTCGACCGTGAAAGTGGCGAATCCCGCCTCCTTCGCCCGATCCAGGATGCGTGCGCCCGGCCGGCCGACCACGGCCAGTTTGTGGCCACGCTCGCGCATCGTGACCAGCTCGTTCATCGTGCGGTTTTCCTGACCGCCCCAACCCTTCGACGACTCGGTATGAAGAATGCGCATCAGACGGCGCTCTCTTCCGCTTTCTGCATCCGGTACAGACGGGCATACAGGCCATCATGAGCCAGCAATTCGGCGTGCGAACCCTCTTCCTGCTTGTGGCCGTGGGCCAGCGCAACGATCCGGTCGGCCCGCTCGACGGTAGAAAGACGATGGGCGATGACCAGTGTGCTGCGCCCCCGCATCAGCTCGTCAAGGGCCGCCTGGACATGGCGCTCGGACTCGGTATCGAGCGCCGACGTCGCTTCATCGAGAATCAGGATCGGCGCATCTTTCAGGATGGCGCGGGCAATGGCCAGACGCTGGCGCTGACCGCCAGACAGCTTGACGCCGTTTTCGCCGATCATCGTCTCCAACCCCTCGGGCAGCGCGTCGATAAACTCCAGCGCATGCGCTGCCTTGGCTGCGGCGCGAATTTCCTCGACCGTCGCATCGTGCTTGCCGCCATAGGCGATATTGGCGCCGAGCGTGTCGTTGAACAGCACGACATCCTGGCTGACCAGCGCAATGTTGTCGCGCAAGCTATCGAGCTTGATGTCCTGGATGGCGTGGCCGTCAACGCGGATTTCACCGGCATCAATCTGGTAGAAACGCGGCAGCAGGTTGGCCGCTGTCGTCTTGCCGCTGCCCGAAGGCCCGACCAGCGCAACGCACTCGCCCGGCCGCACTGTCAGTGAAACGCCATCCAGCGCCGGACGCTCGGCCCCAGGATAGGTGAAGCTGACCTTGTCGAATTCGACCAGCCCCTGAGCCCGCCCGAGATCAATCTGCCCCTTGTCTTCCTCGGCCTCTTCGTCGATCAGCGAAAAGACGCTTTCGGCGGCGGCCAGGCCGCGCTGGATCGGTGCATTGACGTCGGTGATCCGGCGCAGCGGCGGCAGGATCATCAGCATCGCGGTAATGAAGGAAACGAAACTGCCGACCGTCGTCTGGTCGCCGGAAGCCTGCTTGAGCGCAACGCCCATGATGATTGCCACGCCGGATGCAGCGAAGAACTGGACGATCGGACTTTGTGCGGCAACCGCCATGGTCGCCCGCATGGCCAGCCGGCGCTGCTCACGGACCGATTTGTAGAAACGGGCTTCCTCGTAGGTCTGGCCGCCAAAAATCTTGACCACCTTGTGGCCTTCGATGGTTTCCTGCAGCACCTGGGTAATCTTGCCCATCGATTCCTGCTGGCCCTTGGCTACGCTGCGCAGGCGCTTGCTGAAGAAGCGCACGACGAAGGCAATGAACGGGACAACCGACAGCGTGATCAGCGTCAACTGCCAGTTCAGGTAGAGCAGCCAGGCCATCAGGCCAACGATGGCCAGCGAATCCTTGATCAGCGAGGTCAGCGCGTTGGTTGCCGCACCGGCCACACCAGCCACGTCATAGGCAATGCGCGACATCAGGCGGCCCGAGAGATTGTCGCTGTAATACTTGGTCGGCAGGCGGACCATGCGGGCGAACATCGCCTGGCGCAGTTCGGTGATGACATTGTTCGACACCCAGCTCATGGCGTATTCGCCGATGAAGCCGAAAACAGCGCGGGCCAGGAAAATGCCCATGATCGCCGCTGGAAAGAGCAGCCAGTCCCATGGCCCGGCGGCGGCGGAAAAACCGTCGTCGAGCAGCTTTTTCATCATCGCCGGGAACACCGGCTCGGCCAGGGCCGACAAACCCATCGCTACCAGCGCGGCGGCAAACGCCTTCCAGTAGGGGCGGACATAGGTCAACAGCCGGAGGTAAAGCTGACGACTGGTCATGTCACTGGCCATGCAAATCCCTGATGCGAAAAGTAGAACCCGTGATTATACCTGCCCGACCGGAGCGGGACTGAGCGAACGGTAAAGGGCGAGCAGCCGGTCGGCCATCGCCGGCAATGTCAGGGCCTCGACACTGGCTCGGGCCGCCGCACGCGCTGCCTGATCGCCGGCCAATGCGCACAGGTCGTCGAGTCGGGCAGCCAGTTCGGCCCGATCAACGGCATCGACCACCCAGCCATTCACGCCGGCCTGCACCCACTCCTGAGCGCCACAGGTTGTCGAGGTGACAATCGGCAAGCCGCAGGCCAGCGCCTCAAGCGCCGCATTCGGACAGGGGTCGTACAGCGTCGGCAGGACAAAACCGTCGGCTGCGCCGTACCACGGGCGAACATCCTTGAGCGGCCCGGTGAAGTGGGCCCGACCGCCCAGCCCGAGCGATGCGGCCAGCGCCCGCATGGCCTTGAGCTTGCGGTCGGCACCGACGATGACCAGATGCGCCGCCGGATTGCGCGTCGCGGCGAAGGCGCGCAGCAGTTGCGGCACACCCTTGCGTTCAAAACCGCTGCCGACAAAAAGCAGAACCGGTGCATCCGGCGGAATGCCGGCTGCGGCGCGGGTCGCGCTGCGGAATTCGTCAGCCAGCCCGGGATGGAAGACGGCGGTATCGACACCGTTGTAGATCACGGCGAGCTTGCTGCGGTCGATGCCGTAAAAACGGCTGATTTCATCGGCCACCATCTGCGAATTGCAGATCACGCTGCGCAAGGCCGGATGTTCGAACATCGCCCGTTCCGTCGCGCAAACATAACGGTGATACGGCGAAAAACGCTGTATCAGGCGCTGCAGTGGCCCGAGGATTCGCGCCCGATGAACCAGCCATGCGGCATGCACGCCATCGCCGGCCCGAAAGATCATGCAGCCGGGAACGCGCTCGTGCGACTGGGTGATATCGAATCCCCCCGCCGCCATCTCGCGCTGCGCCGCTGCTGCGAAACTGCGGTCGCGCGCCGCCCGTCCGCCCAGCAAGCGGGAATACGCCGGGTCGCAGGTCACCTGGCGAAATCCTTCGCGTGGTGCGCCATCCCAACTGCGCGTGATCAGCGTGACTTCCGCCCCTTCGGCCGCCAGCGCCGCCAAGGCCCGTTCGACAAAGCGCTCGGCCCCGCCAAACGGGTTGTAACGTTGACGAACGATGGCAATCTTCACAGCGCGAGCAATTCGTGAGCTGCCGCCAGCACTTCATCCGCCCCCAGGCTGACCAGGCAATCGCTGAGCTTGCCGCCGCCACAGCCATCGATACCGCATGGCCGACAGGGATGCTGGGTGCTGCTGACAACACGGAAGGGAATGCCCCACGGCCCCCACTGCTTGTCGCCGGAAGGACCAAACAGCGCGACGGTTGGTGTGCCCACGGCTGCGGCAATGTGCATCGGCGCCGAATCGACGCCGATGAACAGCTTCGCAGCCTGGGTCAGCGCCGCCAGCTCCTTGAGCGAAAGCACGCCGGACAGGCTGAAAGCCGGCTGCGCCAGCCCGGCCTGGATCGCATCGAGCATGGTCTGTTCATCCTTGCTCGGCGCTGCGGTCAACACCACCGCATGACCCTCGACCTGCAGACGGGTAATCAGTGCAACCATGCGGTCAACCGGCCAGCATTTGAAAAACCAGCGCGAGGCCGGGTGAATGTGGATGAAATCGCCACCCTTCAGGCCGAATCCCTGCAAATGCGCCGCCACACTGGCTTCAGCCGCCAGCCCCGGAATGAGGCACATGCGTCGTTCTTCAGGGGCTGGCTGAATGCCGATCCGGCGCAGGGCGTCGAGATTGGCCTCGACCATATGGCGAAAAGCATTGCGCGGTGCCGTCTGGAGATGGGTAAAACTCTGCTTCCAGCGCTTGCTGCGCCCGCCGACCGACGGCCCGACCGACCAGCGCGGCTTGAGCAGGCGGCACAGCCAGGCGCCGCGCCAATGTTCGGTCAGGTGGATGATCAGGTCGTAACCACGGGATTTGAGCGCGTTGTAGAGCGCCAGTTCGGCCTTGCTCTGACCGACGATGCCGAGTTTCTTCCATTTGCGGTCGATGGTGTGAACTCGCGCGATTGCCGGATGCAAGGTCACCATCTCGGCCGTATCGGCATAAACCAGCGCATCGATCTCGACCTGCGGCGCATGCGCCTTGAGCACCGAAAATACCGGCGAACTGACCAGCACATCGCCGTGATGGCGCAGCTTGATAACCAGTGCCCGACGAACTTCGCCGAGCGGCACGGCATCGCCCAGAGGATTGAATATTTGCATCCCGGTATTTTACCGGGGGACGTCGACCGTCGTCAGCGATCCGTAGTCAAAAACCAGTTCACTCCAGCGTTCCGGCGGCAAATTCCGCCAATACGCCAGCAACACCCGAATCACGCCGGCATGCGTGACAAGCACGGCCTCAGGCTCGCTCAGGCTGGCGACAAAGTCGAGCGCCCTGTCCTGCAGCGCCTGCGGCGACTCGCCGCCAGGCGGCGCATAGTGCGCCACATCACTCGCCCAGTCATCGATCTGCTGACGCGGGATGGCATCCCACGGTCGACCTTCCCAGGCACCGAAATTCATTTCGGCCAGCCGCGCATCAAGCCGGGGCGCGGGATGCAGTGCCTCGGCCAAATGCCGGCAACGCTGCAAGGGGCTACTCCAGACGGGCAAACCGGGCGGCAGGCGGGGACGCAAGGCGTCAGCGGCCGCCTCGACATTTTCGGCCACCAGATCGAGTTGACCGTAGCAAATGCCGGCCTCGACCCGTGGCCGCGGATGACGAACGAGGTGAAGAATCATCCCGGCAACGCAAACTTCACGGTTCAGGCGTAGCGGATCGGCTGCGAACGAAGACGAACGAACTCGGCCAGTTTGCGGTCCTCGACCAGCAGATGATGTTCGTAACCCTGCACGATGAAGTCGACCAGCATGCTGACGGCGCGCTGCTCGCCAAGAATGGTCAGTTCGAAAATATGCGTCAGCTGCTCGACCGTTTCATTGTGCAAACGGCGATGCTCCTCGGCGCCGGGATACGCAATATCGGTCATATAGCGTTCTTCCTCAACAAAATGAGCGCCTACATAGCGCATGAATTTGTCGAGAAAACCGGAGATGAATTCTGAATGAACGTCGGCATCGGCGTGCGCCATCATTTCATTGAAGAAACCGATGAACAGCTTGTGGTCGTAATCCAGACGCGGCTGCCCGACGCTCATGGCAGGGTCCCACACTACCGCATCGTAATTTTTATGCATGCCAAACCCGCCCTGTCCGAACATCACGATCGACTAACAAAACTTTCGTCATATTGTCGCACAACAGCAAAGCCGAACGACATAAGCCGATTGCATGAAACATCACCCTCCGCTCAGACCGGCAACAACGCCAGCAAGCCAAGATAGAACGCAATTTCACTTAATTGCTGGGTGGCACCGAGACAGTCACCGGTATAACCGCCCAGCCAGCGCATGAAAAGCCGTGACAGCCAAGCCGTCACCAGCGCGGCGAGCAAACACCCGGCCACCGCCTTGACCGGCGGCAGCCCGGCCAACGGCAGCAGGGCAAACCCCGCGGCCATCAACAAAATAGGCCAGGAAAGGCGATTTGCCAGCGGCCTGGCCTTGGAAAGCGCATCGTCGCGGACATAATCCATGCTTGCCAGCAGGGAAGTCGCGCAAAAGCGTGAAATGGCATGCCCGGCCAGCAAAGCCCAAGGCAGCAGGGCATCGTCCAGCGCGACAAGCAGGGTGAATTTGCCAGACAAGGCCAGAACCAGCGCCACCACGCCATAACTTCCGACCCGCGAATCCTTCATGATTTCAAGAATGCGCTGCTTTTCCCAACCGCCGCCCAGGCCATCGACCGTATCGGACAGGCCATCCTCATGAAAAGCCCCGGTCACATAAATCGTCGCCACCATCGACAGCAGGACAGCCACCGGTTTGGGCCAGAACAAGGCAGCCCCGAGATAAACCAGCACCCCGATGCCGCCGACCAGCAGGCCGACGGCAGGGAAATAGCGCGCTGCTGAATTCAGTGCTTCCGCCGAATGCCCGACCCAGCCGGGTACCGGCAGCCGGGTGAAAAAACGGATAGCCCCGAAAAAATATTCCAGCTCACGCTTCAACATCGGGGCTTATTCCTGCTCGGACACGCCGGCCGACTCGAAACTGGCCATTTCATTGAGGAAAGCCAGCGCCGCACGGACCAGCGGATAAGCCAGCGCCGCTCCGGTACCTTCGCCGAGCCGCAAGCCGAGATCAAGCAGAGGCTCGGCCTGCATTGCGCGCAGTTGGGCCTGATGCCCTGGCTCGGCCGAGCGATGGCAGAAAATGCAGTAATCGGTGAATGCCGGGAAAAGCTTTGCTGCGGTCAACGCGGCCGAACTGACAATAAAGCCGTCGATCAGCAACACCATTTTGGCTTCCGCCGCCGCCAGCATGGCGCCAACCATCATGGCGATCTCGAAACCCCCGAATTCGGCCAGCACGGCGAGCGCTTCGTCGCTGCCTCCGGTGGCCCGGTAACGACTCAGCGCCTTGTCCAGCAAAGCCTGTTTACGAACCAGGCCGGCATCGTCCAGCCCGGTGCCACGGCCAACCGCCTCGGCCAGCGAAACCCCGGTCAGACAATGTGTAATCAGCGACGCCGATGCCGTGTTGCCGATCCCCATTTCGCCGAAGCCAACAACATTGCAGCCGCCCGCCGCCAGACCGCGCACGATCTCGGCGCCGCTGGCAATCGCCACTTCGCATTGCGCCAGGGTCATTGCCGGCTCATCGATGTAGCTGGCCGTTCCGGCGGCGACCTTGGCGTCGATCAGACCCGGACGACGGCCGAATTCATGGGCCACCCCCGCGTCGACCACGGAAAGCGCCATACCGTTCTGGCGGGAAAAAACATTGATCGCCGCACCGCCGGCCAGGAAATTTTCGACCATCTGCCAGGTCACTTCCTGCGGGAAAGCCGACACACCGGCCTTGGCCGCACCATGGTCGCCGGCAAAAACCAGCATCTGCGGCTGCGTGAGCTGCGGCGTCAGACTGTGCTGGATCAGCCCGATTTTCCTGGCAAGCGTTTCAAGCTGGCCAAGCGCGCCAAGCGGCTTGGTTTTCTGGTCGATTTTGTGTTGCAGCGTAACGGCCAGCCCCTGGTCGGGGCGAGTGATATTGAATTTTGAATGCATCCGATTCTTTCTGTTCGAAAAAGCAAAAGGGCCTCGCGGCAACGCTCGCAAAAACGTCGCCACGAAGCCCTGTCCACAGGCTTCCAGCCCAAACTGACTCGATACGTCTTCTGGCTCTCGGATCAGCCGTTTGCCGCACCTTCCCGCCGGGTCTGTTTCCCCATAGGCAGTGGTTTGTCGCGACATCCGTCCCCGATTACAGCGGCGGGCCCGCCACGGAATTGCACCGTGTTCCGTTACATCGAATCGGGCGGAATTATCCGGCTTGCGGCGACCCGGCGCAATCACCTAAAGTGCCAACCATGAAAGAACTCATTCTTGGTGGCGCCCGTTCGGGCAAAAGCATTCTCGCCGAAAAACGGGCAGCCGAATCGGGCCTCAAGGTCGTCTACCTGGCCACGGCTGAACCCCGTGACGGTGAAATGTCGCGCCGCATCGCCCATCACCGCGCCCGTCGCCCGGCCGAATGGGGTTGTGCCGAAGAAACCCTTCACCTGGCAAGCCGTTTGCGCGAGCTGGCAGCACCGGATACCTGCATCCTGGTCGACTGCCTGACACTATGGCTTTCCAACCTGCTTTTTGCCGGCCAGGCTGGCACTCAGGCCGAAGCCGGCCAGGCCATCGACTGTCCGCTGTTCGATGGCGAAACAGCCAGCCTGATCGAATGCCTGCCGGACCTGCCCGGGCGCATCATTCTCGTCTCCAACGAAGTTGGCTGGGGCATCGTGCCGATGCATCCGGTTTCCCGACTGTTCGCCGATGAACAGGGACGCCTCAACCAACGCGTTGCCGCTGTTTGCGACCGCGTCACATTGGTTGCAGCCGGACTGCCACTATCACTAAAGTAGGGTTATTCTTCACTCTTTGATGCTTCGGAGGAACCATGCAGCGCTTGCTCGACATTCTGGCCTCCGGCATCCACGACACCAAAAATCAGCTGTTCGTCGCCGAAGCGCTGATTGCCGCCCGCGAAGCCGAACATCGCATCGACCTCGGCGAGGCGCGTTACGCCATCGAAGCGGCCGCCGAGCGCCTGTCGCGGACACTCGCCAGCTACCGGCTGCTCCGCCACGGTGCCCAACTGGCCATCGTACCGACCATCATCGGCGATCTTTGTGCCGAAGTCGGGCTGGCCCAGAAAGCCCACCTCGCCGCCAACGGCATCACCCTGAACATCGATTGCCAGGCACCAGACGCCTGGCCGCTGGACCGTGACCTGATCGCCGACATGCTCGGCAACGCAGTGCAAAATGCCGGCCGCTTTGCCCGCAGCCAAGTATGCCTGACCGCCAGCGAATGCAGCGATGGCCTGCGCTTTTCGGTCGAAGACGACGGCCCCGGCTTTGCCCATTTCCCACCTTCCAGCGGTACCGGCCTGCTGCTGGCCGAACGGCTGGCCCGGCTGCATGCCCGGCAGGAGCGGCATGGCAGCTTGCGCCTGAGCAACGACAGCAGGCTGGGCGGCGCACGTTTTGAGTTGCTCATTCCGTAGATGAGCGATTACAGCAAAAAGCGTTTTCTCGTCATCGACGACCAGCCGCTGGCCCGCGATGCGCTGCGCAGCATCGCCCAGACGGTCGGTGCCTTTGCCGTCGAATTCGCCTCGAATTACCAGGATGCGATCTACCGCATCCGCAACAACGTACCGGACATCATCCTCTGCGACTACATCCTCGGCGAAGGACGCTCCGGCCAGCAATTGCTCGAAGAATTGCGCCGCTTCAACCTGTTGCCGGACGAAACCATTTTCATGATGGTGACCGGCGAACAATCCTACGAGCAGGTGGTTTCTGCGGTTGAACTGGTTCCCGACGACTACATCATCAAACCTTTTTCGCCCGACAAACTGCTCTTGCGGCTCAATCGAATTGTTCAGAAAAAGGATTTTTTCGCCGCGTATTACCGGGAAAAACGCCAGCAGGAATACCAAAAAGCACTGGCTATCCTGGCTGCGCAGCGCGATAGCGAAGCTGGCCGCCCCTACCGTTTCGAAATTCTTCGCCAGCAAGCCGAAGTGCTGCTCGCCACCGGTGATTCAAGCTCGGCCGAAACGGCTTATCGCCGTATTCTGGAAAATTACGATTTCCCCTGGGCCAGAGCTGGCGTGGCGCGCTCGCTGCACCAACAGAATCGGCTGACCGAAGCGCGCGAGGAAATTGATCGCGTCGTCGCCGGTACACCGCATTTTTTCGATGCCTCGGACATCAAGGCCAGCATCTGCATGGCCCAGGGCGAACACGAGGAAGCCCAGAAGGTGCTCGATGAGGTGGCCAAAAAAACCCCGCGCAACTATGTCCGCAAGCGCCTGCTGGCCGAGGCGGCAACGCTCAACGGCGACAGCGAGGCGGCTCGGGCGGCGATGGCCGATGTCATCGCCAACGACACCATGCCCGGCGCCGTTTCAGCCGACGACCAACTGACCCTGGCGCGCAGCTATGTCGATGCCGGCGACCTGATCACCGCCGAGAAAGTGCTGGTTGGCATTCGCGAATCGGAATTGCAGAACCTGAGCCTCAACGAACAGGGCAGCTATGCTTCACTGCTCGCGCTGGCTTCGCCGGATCGCGGCAAGAAGCGTTTTGCCGGTCTGCGCCCGGCTTTGCTCGCCACCGAACTCACCGCCACGGTACGACTCGATGTGATGCGTGCGGCGCTCTCGGTCGGCGATCGAGAACTGGCCGACCGCCATACCGAAGAGCTGATGAGCAGCCCGGATGCCAAGAAGGTGTTCGGCAGCATCCGCAAACATTACGCACTGCACGGCCGGGAAATGGATTTCCGCGAGATCCAGCGCCAGGTCGCGCTCAAGCGGATTCACCACGAAGAGCCCAAGCCGGCCGGCTGAGGCAAAGCCCGGCCATCGCGCCTTACAGCGGCAGGAAAGTCGCCATTTTTTCCCAGTCGAGCGCGGTTTCGACCGAATCGGCCAGTCGGTCGAGGTCGGCTTCACGCCGGGCGGCAAAATCGACCTGCCCACTTTCCTGCAAGCCGGCCCAGGCGAGTAGCGCGGTCAACGCCTCGGGATGATCGAAAACGCCATGACAATAAGTGGCAAAGACCTGGTTGTCGGCTGAAACCGCCCCGTCCGTCCGGCCATCGGCCAGTTGTACCGCTGCCTGCCCCAGACCATCGCCGCGTGTCACACCCAGGTGAATTTCGTAACCGGTCATCGCCGGATTGCCCGGCAAGGCAAGATGGCCGCTGACATTGCGCAACTGTTTCTCGGTTTCCAGCGTCGTTTCCAGATCGAGCGCCGCCAGCCCCGGTGTGCTGCCCGGCTGGCCTTCCAGACCCAGCGGATCGTGAATCATCCGCCCGAGCATCTGGTAGCCGCCGCACAGGCCGACGACCTTGCCACCGTAACGCAGATGTTTCTGGATCGCCGTCGCCCAGCCTTGCTGGCGCAGCCAATCGATGTCGGCCCGCACGGCCTTGGAGCCGGGCAGGACGATCAGGTCGGCGGCCGGCGGCGTTTCGCCTGGGCCGATCCATTGGAAATCGACCTCCGGATGCAGGCGCAGCGGATCGAGATCGTTGTGATTGGAAACGCGCGGATAAGCCGGGGCGACCACTTTCAATCGGGCCGTTTTTTTACCGTCGACCGCAGCGGTGGCAATCGCATCTTCAGCATCGAGCATCAGGCCGTGCAGGTAGGGCAGCACGCCGAGCACCGGCTTGCCGGTGCGTTCTTCGAGCCAGGTCAGGCCGGATTCAAGCAACGAAATATCGCCGCGAAAACGGTTGATCACGAAACCCTTGACCCGGTTCTGCTCGGACGGCGAAAGCAATTCGAGCGTACCGACCAGATGCGCGAAAACGCCGCCCCGGTCAATGTCGGCAACGATGATCACCGGACAATCGACCGCCTCGGCAAAGCCCATGTTGGCAATGTCGCGCGCCCGCAGGTTGATTTCGGCCGGCGATCCGGCCCCTTCGACCATCACTGCGTCGTATTGCGCGGTCAACCGCCCCCAGGAGGCCAAAACGGCCTGCATCGCCCGTGGCTTGTATTCCTGGTAGTCGCGCGCATTGAGGTCCATCGCCACTTTGCCGTGGATGATGACCTGCGACTTCTTGTCGGTCGTCGGCTTGAGCAGCACCGGGTTGAAATCGGTATGCGGCAACAGGCCACAGGCCAGTGCCTGCAGCGCCTGGGCCCGGCCGATTTCACCACCGTCGACGGTGACCGCCGAATTGAGCGCCATGTTCTGCGGCTTGAACGGCGCGACATTGATCCCGCGGCGCTTGAGAATCCGGCACAAAGCCGCGACCAGCGTGGATTTACCGGCATCCGACGTGGTCCCCTGGACCATCAGTGAAAAGCAGGACATAGCGACCAAATGTGAAAAAAGTCCGTAATTATGGCACCATCGGCCCCGCCCATTTGTTTGGGCAAGTGTCTCCGGGTGTCGTTCAGCCAACGCTGGACGGAGAATCGGGAAGGCGGTGCAAATCCGCCACGTGCCCAACGCTGTAAGGATGACGGGCGATGCATCAGGCCACTGGACGGGAATACCGGCCGGGAAGGCGCATCGCCAGGCTGAATCCAAGTCAGAAGACCGGCCGGGAGACGAATTGCAGGCTGTCAGGCCCGGCAGCTGTTTCATTTCCAGAAGGGGAATCCATGGAAAACCAAGCCACACCGATGGCACCCGCCTTTTCCGACGCCGATCGGGCCGCAGTCTATCAAGCCATTTTCAACCGCCGTGACGTGCGCGGCCAGTTCCTGCCGACGCCGGTGCCGGACGATGTGCTCAGCCGCGTGCTGATGGCAGCGCACCACGCACCCTCGGTCGGTTTCATGCAACCGTGGAACTTTCTGCTCGTGCGCTCCGACGAGGTCAAGCAACGCGTGCATGGCATCTTCGACCAAGCCAACCAGGAAGCGGCCCAGATGTTCCCGGATGGCAAGCGCGAGATCTACAGCAAGCTCAAGCTGCAGGGCATTCTCGAAGCGCCGATCAGCCTGTGCATTACTTGCGACCGAACGCGTACCGGCCCGGTTGTCATCGGCCGCACGCACATTCCGACGATGGACCTCTACAGCAGCGTCTGCGCCGTCCAGAATCTCTGGCTGGCGGCCCGCGCCGAGGGCCTGGGCGTCGGCTGGGTGAGCATTTTCAATGAAACCGAACTGCAGGACGCGCTCGGCATTCCGCACCATATCGTGCCGATTGCCTACCTGTGCATTGGTTATGTCAGCCATTTCCACGACAAACCCGAACTTGAAAAAGCCGGCTGGCTGCCGCGTTTGCCGATCGAGAACCTGGTTTATTTCGAGCAATGGGGTGCCACGGATTCCGGCCAGAACGAGCCGTTGACCACAGCATTGCGCGACATGCAGGCCGACATTCAGGGACCGGGCATTTTCCCGAAATGAATCTCAGCATCGACGCCTTTGCCATGCCGCTGGCTGCTCTTGCCGCCGTCCTGCTCGACCGTGTACTCGGTGAGCCACGGTGCTGGCATCCGCTGGTCGGCTTCGGCAATTTGGCGTCGATGCTGGAAAAGAAACTCAACAATCGACACATTTCCAGCGGCTTGCTCGCCTGGCTGCTGGTCGTCGGTCCCTGGGTCGGGCTGGCCTTCTGGCTGCGCCCGTACGCCCCCTTCGCCATCGATATCGCCCTGCTCTACTTCGCCCTCGGTGCGCAAAGCCTGGCCGAACACGCCGAAGCGGTCGCCCGGCCATTGCGCGAAGGCCGGCTGGACGAGGCGCGGACGCGAGTCAGCTGGATGGTTTCCCGTGAAACATCGCAACTCGATGAATCCGGTATCGCCAAAGCGGGCGTCGAATCGGTCCTTGAAAACGGCAACGATGCAATATTCGGCACGCTGTTCTGGTTCGCCCTACTCGGCGGCCCCGGCGCGCTGCTCTTCCGGCTGGCCAACACGCTCGATGCGATGTGGGGCTACCGGACCGAACGCTACAACCTGTTCGGCCGCTTTGCGGCGCGTTTCGATGATCTGCTCAACTGGCTGCCGGCCCGCCTGACGGCGCTGACCTACGCCCTGCTTGGCCGGACGTGCAACGCGCTGGCCTGCTGGAAAACCCAGGCGCCGGGCTGGGAAAGCCCGAACGCCGGGCCGGTCATGTCAGCCGGCGCCGGCAGCCTCGGCGTACTGCTCGGCGGTTCGGCGATGTATCACGGCCAGGAAGAAATCCGCCCGCCGCTCGGCACCGGGACGGCCCCTCTGGCCGCCGATCTTGGCCGGGCGATCACCCTGATCCAACGCAGCCTGTGGCTGTGGCTGGCCGTCTTTTTCATGATTGGAATCCTGCATGCTTGAGCATGGCGGACGCCTGCGCCAAGCCGCAGCCCGATACGACATCCCACTCGACAACTGGCTCGACCTGTCGACCGGGATCAACCCGAATTGTTGGCCGGTGCCTGAATTGCCGGCCGATTGCTGGCTCCGCCTGCCGGAGAACGACGATGGCCTGGAAGCGGCAGCCGCTGCCTATTACGGCAACAGCAATCTGCTGCCGGTCGCCGGCTCGCAAGCCGCCATCCAGTTGCTGCCGCACTTGCTGCCGCGCGCCGTTGTCGCCTGCATCAGCCCCCTGTACGCCGAACATCCGCACGCCTGGCAACGCGCCGGCCATCGCCTGCGTTTCCTGCAGAACGCCACATTGCCGCGCGCCCTGACCACAGCCACACCGTATGTGCTGATGTGCAATCCGAACAATCCGACCGCCGGCCGTCACCCGCGCGATGTCGCGGTCGACGCGGCCATCCAGCTCAAAAAGCGCGGCGGCTGGCTGATTGTCGATGAAGCTTTCATGGACCCGACGCCGGAAGACAGCCTGACCGCACTGGCCGGCACAGCAGAAGCGCCGAACCTGATCGTGCTGCGCTCGATCGGCAAGTTTTTCGGCTTGGCCGGGGCGCGGGTCGGCTTCGTTTTCGCCGCCCCCGACCTGCTGGCCAAGCTGGCCGAACTGATCGGCCCGTGGTCGGTCGCCGGGCCATCGCGCGTTGCCGCCCGGCTGGCCTTGTCGGACACCGCTTGGCAGGCCAACGCCCGGATCGAATTGCAAGCCGCCGCCGCCCGCCTGCATGCTTTGCTGGCACCGCTGGGCGACGTCAGCAGCACAGCCTTGTTCGCTACGCTGAACGCGGCAGAAACCGGCGAACTGCATGAGTTCCTCGCCCGGCGCGGCATTTTGACCCGCCATTTCGACCAGCAGCCACTGCTCCGCTTCGGCCTGCCAGCCAATGAAGCCGAGTGGCTGCGCCTGGCCGCCGCCCTGAACGACTGGAAAGCCGCATGAAAAACCACCTTTTTGCCCTGTTGACCGCAGCACTCGCCTGCAGCCCGGCCAGTGCTGCCGATCTGGTCTTCAAGGACGATACCGGGCAGGAAGTGCGTCTCAAGGGGCCTGCCAAACGCATCGTGACGCTCGCGCCGCATGCCGCTGAAAGCCTCTTCGCGGCAGGCGCCGGCAGCAAGCTGGTCGGCACCGTCGATTACAGCGACTACCCGCCGGAAGCGAAAAAAGTCGCCCGCGTCGGCGGCTATTCGCGCATCGACCTCGAAGCGGTGGCGGCGCTCAAGCCAGATCTGGTGCTGGCCTGGCAAAGCGGCAACAACCTGACGCAGGTCGACAAACTCCGGGCGCTCGGCCTGACGGTCTACGTCTCGCAACCGAACAAAATGGAAAATGTCGCCGACCAACTGATCCGCATGGGCCAGCTGGCCGGCACCGAAGTCGCCGCCAATGCAGCCGCAGAGCAGTTCCGCAAGCGTCTCGAAGGCTTGCGCAAGGCCAATGCCGGCAAGCCGAAAATCCGCGTTTTCTATCAGATCTGGAAATCGCCGCTGATGACTGTCGGCGGCCCGCAGATCATCAGCGATGCGATCACGCTGTGCGGTGGCGAAAACGTTTTCGGCCAGCTGCCGCAGATGGCGCCGACGGTCAGCGTCGAAGCCGTGCTGGCGGCCGATCCGGAAGCCATCGTCGCAACCGGCATGGGCGATGCCAAGCCGGAATGGCTGCACGACTGGGATAAATGGACGCGGATGACCGCCGTCAAGCGCGACAACCTGTTCCATATCAATCCGGACATCATGCAACGCCACACGCCGCGCATTCTCGATGGTGCAGAGAAACTTTGCGCTCATCTCGATGTCGCACGCAGCCATCGTCCAGCCAAGTAAAACCATGCCCCGTCTGCCGCAACGCATCGTCTGCCTGACCACCGAAACCGTCGAAGTCCTCTATGCCCTCGGCGAACAGGACCGCATCGTCGGCATTTCCGGTTACACCGTCCGTCCGCCCGAAGCGCGCAAGGAGAAGCCCAAGGTCTTCGCCTTCACGACCGGCGACATCGACAAGATCCTCGCCACCCAGCCTGATCTCGTTCTCACCTTCTCCGACCTGCAAAGCGAAATTTCGCGTGACCTGATCAAGGCCGGCGTGCCGGTCTACGCCTTCAACATGCGCAGCGTCGACGACATTCTCGGGATGATCGAAACGATCGGCCGGCTGGTTGGCGCGCAAGATAAGGCGCTGGCCATCGTCGCCGGGCTGGAAGCTCAAATCGCCCAAGCCAGAGCGATCGCGGCCGAACGCTTGGCCAAAACCGGCAAGAAGCCGCGCGTTTATTTCGAGGAGTGGGACGAGCCGCTGATCAGCGGTATCCGCTGGGCTTCCGAGCTGATCGAAATCGCCGGCGGCGAAGATGTTTTTGCCGAACAAGCCCGCTCGCCGCTGGCCAAGGACCGCCGCCCTTCTGCCGAAGACGTGATTGCCGCCGCGCCGGACATCATCATCGGCTCATGGTGCGGCAAGCACTTCCGCCCCGAACGGGTCGCCGCCCGACCCGGCTGGCAGGAGATTCCCGCGGTCAACAACGGAAAAATGCATGAAATCAAATCAGCCGTCATCCTGACGCCAGGGCCGGTGGCAATCAGCGAAGGACTGCCTCAACTGCTCGAAATATTTGATCTGTAAGAAAGCAGCTCGAAACCCGCTGACTATAATCAGCCTCTCCGCCAAGGATCCAGACCATGAAAATCGCCGTATCGACCCTCTTGCTCAGCCTGCTCTGTGCCGCCACTCCGACTTTTGCCGCCGATGAAGGCACGGCCGCGCTGGAAGCCATCGGCCAGATCAACGGTACGGCACTGGCCTGCAAGCAGCCGGCACTGGTCAGCCGGGCGCGCAACTCGGTCGCCACCACGGCCCCCAAGACACGCGCCAATGGCGAAACGTTTGAAAACGCGACCAATGCCGCCTTCCTGGCTCAAGGCAAAGCCAAGTGCCCGGATGCCGCAACACTCGCCAACCAGCTCGGTGCCGCCGAACAACGCCTGCAAGCGGCCTTCAAGTCGACTCAATGATCCGTTTCTGCGCACTGCTGCTGATTGGCTTGTGGCTGGCTCCCCCCGCTCTGGCTGAATCATGGGAAGCCCTGCGCAGCAACAGCAGTGCCGGCATTATTCCGCGCTATCTCCTGCAAGACCCGAATGGTCGCTCGGTCAACAGTGAGGATTTTCGCGGACGCTACCAGCTGATTTCCTTTGGCTACACCTATTGCCCCGATATCTGCCCAACCACCCTGGTTGAAATGGCCGAAATTCTGAAGCAGTTGGGCGACAAGGCGGCACGCGTCCAGGCAATCTTCATTACGGTCGACCCGGAACGCGACACCGGCAAGGTGCTCAAGACCTATACCGAATTTTTCGACCCCCGCATTCTCGGCCTGACCGGCCCGGTCGCACTCGTCCGCCGCTCGGCAGACAATTTCAAGATCCGCTACAGCAAGGTTTTTGAGCCGGACACCCCGGCCGACCGTTATGCGGTCGACCATTCGGCAGGGATGATTTTGCTCGGCCCCGATGGCCAATTCATCAAAAAATTCCCCTTCGCCATGCCGGTTGGCGAAATCTCGCGCCAGCTCGAGGCTTACATCAACACGCCTTAACTGCAGGAAAACACTCATTGCATTGGCATAGGGGCTGAGGCTATAGTCTGCCGATGTACCGAGCGTTCCTGCGCGCCCTCGTATTACTGTTCCTGCTTGCCCCGATTGCCCGGGCAGGCGGTATTGCGCTCGTACTCAGCCAGCAGGGCGGACCTTACGCCGAGTTTTCAACTGCCCTGCAAAAAACACTGGAGGGCAGCAACTGGAACGTGGTCACTTCCGGCACACCGGAAACCATCGAACTGTCGGTCATCCGGACCGATCTGATCATCACCGCCGGCGCCGAAGCCCTGCGCCAGACCCTAGGCCGAAATAGTGCACAACCTGTACTGGCCACCCTCCTGCCCCGGCAAACCTACGAAAAAATCCTTGCCGATGCCGGCAAATTGCGCGGCCGAACCTCTGCAATCTACCTCGATCAGCCGCCAGTTCGACTCGCCACTTTTCTGCGTTACTTGCTGCCTGAACACAAACGGGTTGGAATGCTTCTGAGCAACGAAACACGCAATCTCTACAATCAGTACAAACAGGTCTTTTCAAACGCAAAACTGGTACTGAGCGGCGAGGACAGCGATACCGACAGCAGCCTGGTCACGGCGCTCGGCACCCTCCTGCCCCGGGTCGATGTCCTGCTTGCGATTCCCGACAGCTCAATCTACAAGCGTGACAACATCAAGTCGATTCTGGTCACCAGCTACCGCTACCAACGTCCGGTTGTCGCCTTTTCTGCTGCATTTGCCAGTGCCGGCGCCTTGGCTGCGATTTACTCGACACCGACCCAGATCGGCAACCAGACTGCCGAACTGATCAAGGCCAGCGGCGCCAATCTGCCACTGCCGCAAAGCCCGGACATGTTTGCCGTCAGCATCAATCGCAATGTTGCCGATGCGCTCAATCTTTCCGTCCCGGATGAAGCCACCATCCGGCGCGCCATGCTCGCCGAACGGGAACAACGATGAACCAGATCACCCTGCGCCAACGCCTGCTGCTCCTGACGCTGCTACCCAGCACGCTGATTGCAATTGCACTGGTCGCCTATTTCACTTACAGCGGCATCAATACGCTGGAAGCCGAGCTGCGTACCAAGGGGCTGTCCACAGTCCGCTACCTGGCACCAATCAGCGAATACAGCATCATTTCAGGACAGATCGAAAGCCTGCATTCACTTGCCCAGGCAACGGTTCAGGACTCCGGCGTCAAGGCAGCCATCATCGTCAATCAAAAAGGACGGGCCATGGCCGTCAGCGGCCGCGTATCGTTGTCGGGCGAAATTCTGCGCCAGACCCCGGACGGCCCGCGCCAGGTTGCCGAAAATGATCGCTGGGTCGCCTTCGGAGCACCGGTCGTTCGCTCACTCAATGAAGCAGACAGTCTGTTCGAGCCCCTCAATCCTGAACAAAAAGGAAGCCCGCCCGAGGTGATCGGGCATGTCTTCGTCGAGTTCGACAAGACAGAACTGAATGCCCGCCAGGCCGATCTCTTCCAGCGAGGACTGATCATTGTGCTGGTTGGCCTGATCTTGCTTGCGGCACTCGCCATTGCCATTGCCGACACACTCGCCAAGCCGCTGCACCAATTGGCGCTGGCTGTTCGCCAGATGTCATCCGGGCACTTTGGAACACGCGTCAATGCCACGTCCAGCGGCGAGCTTGGCATTCTTGAACATGGCTTCAATGAAATGGCCAATCACATTGAAGAAGTTCATCGCTCGATGCAGTCACGCATCGAGGAAGCCACCGCGCAACTCGCCTTCCAGGCCCGCCACGACCCACTCACCGGTCTTTTCAATCGCCGCGAATTCGAACATCGACTGGACCGCGCCCTGAGCAGCGTCCAGGCGGGTGGCGATGAATTCAGCGTGCTGTTCATCGACCTCGACCGCTTCAAACCGGTCAACGATACCTGTGGTCACCTGGCCGGAGACGAACTGCTCCGCCAGATATCCCAGCTCTTTCAGGGACGCTTGCGGGAAGAGGATTCGCTGGCCCGCCTGGGCGGTGACGAGTTTGGTGTACTGCTGGCAAACTGCAGCGGCCAGCGGGCACGACAAGTGGCTGACGACATTTGTGGACTGGCCGCCGCCTATCGCTTTATCTGGCAGGACAAGGTTTTTGCCATCGGCGCCAGTATCGGACTGGCCTCGGTCAATCGGCGCGTACGCAACATCACCGAAATTCTGGCGGCAGGTGATGCGGCTTGTTATCGCGCCAAGGAAAGCGGCCGGAACCAGGTTTGCGAACAAGAGACGCTGAATACCCAGGAGCGCCGCCAGGAGCCCGGCAACTGGGCCAGCCGGATTTCGATCGCGCTGGCCGATGATCGTTTGATCCTTGAAGCCTTGCCACTGGCGGCTTTGCAGGATGATGTCGTGACAGGACACCTGGTTGAAATCGGGGCCCGCCTGAATGAGCCGGGACAGCCGCCCATCGCCCTTTCCGCCTTGATGGATGCCGCCGAGCGCTATGATCTGGCACCCACCATCGACCTGCGCTTCATCGACTGCGCAATCGCTGCGCTGGCCAGAGCCAAACAGGCCCAGCGGACGCTGCACTGCCTCGTTCCGATTTCACGAGCATCGCTCGGCCAAAGCAAGGTGGTCGAGCACATTGCCCGTGGCCTGGCCAGCCATAACCTGCCGGGCAGTGGCTTGTGCCTTCTCTTCTCCGAAGATGTTTCAACACATCAGAGTAGCCAGATCCCCGAATTCCTTCGCCAGATCCGCATTCTGGGCTGCCAGGTCGGACTTTCCGATTTTGGTGGCGGACTTTCATCCTTCAGCCATTTGCACACGATTTCACCCAGCTATATCAAGCTGAGTACCAGCCTGACCCGCGATTTGGGTGGAAATCGGGCGTCGACCGCGCTATTGCGTGCCGTTCAAGAAATCACGGCTGACCTCGGCATTTATTCGATTGCCGAAAACATCGACGAAACCCCGGCTATCGAACAGCTCAAGGCACTCGGTATCAGCTATGCCCAAGGAAAGGCTATCGCACCATGCGAGCCTTTCGAGGTCTGGCTCGAAGGCGCGGTGATGCGCTAAGGATTCAAGTTCCCGACCAGACTAGAAGTCCAGACGCAACGTCAGCCAGTGCATTTCCGTCGCCAGGCGCGTTTCGCGCCGGCCTTCCATCGTATGGTTGGCCATCTGTGCCATATAGGCCAGTTCAGCCTTGGTGCTACCCAAACGGAAAGGCATGGCCAGACGCCAGTCCACTCGCTCGTAAGGGCTCGTATAGGAATTCCGGCGCCAGCGCATCCAGCCACTCTTGTAATACATGGCGGAAGCTTCAAGATCGTACGGCAGTTTTTGTATGATCATTGCCGATTGCGAATTACGCGGCGCCGACTCTTCCGTCTGACGGGAAATTTTCGGAATGTTCGACGGTGCATCAACGATGACCGCCTCACTGCTCAGAAACGCATACGTTCGAATATATGCGTGGTTATAAAGCAGGCGAGTCTTTTCGAACGGCTGCCAGCGCAATTGGTACTCGTAACCCTGCGCCACGACCCGCTCAAGATTCAGGGCCGTAT
Source organism: Dechloromonas sp. TW-R-39-2 (assembly GCF_016864195.1). Classification (NCBI taxonomy): domain Bacteria; kingdom Pseudomonadati; phylum Pseudomonadota; class Betaproteobacteria; order Rhodocyclales; family Azonexaceae; genus Dechloromonas; species Dechloromonas sp. TW-R-39-2. Next base: position 487,992 of record NZ_CP045202.1, on the reverse strand, counting down.
CGTTGCGACCATACGGCAACCCGGCCTCAGGCCGGCTGTCAGCGGCCCATGGCGGCAGTGCCGAGGGAACAATCGTGATCCGGTTGGGAATCCGCTCATGAAACGCCCGGACATCCAGACTGGCGCGCCACGGCTTGACTTCACCCAGATAGCCTAGCTCCAGCGTATCGATTCGCTCGGCATTGATCCCCGGTGTCGCATAGTAAGTACGATCAACCGGCGTAACCGTCCCGGCAGCAGCTTTGGATGTATTGCCGTAGGCTTCGTAAAGGCTTGGCGTACGGTGAGCCCGCGAGGCAACAAGACGCAGCGTGTGGTCTTTGAACAGGTGATAGCTGACACTGGCGCGGGGATCGAACAACTCACCGACCACCGTATCATGTTCGTAACTGGCCCCCAGATTGAACAGCCAATCCTTGGCCGGCCGCCATTCAAGATTGCCGAACAGGCGATATGCGTTGCGTTGCTGCCAGTCGTAGTTTGAAAACTGCTGGAATGACGTAACCTGGGTCCGGCGCATTCCCAGCCCCCAGACCGCCCGTGTTTTGCTCGAAGGAGCCAGCATATGCTGGAACTCCAGCTCATCGGTCCGTGATTCGCCGCCAGGATTGGCCGGATAAAAATACGTATTGCCGGAATAGGACAAACGCTCGAGATAGCGACCGGAAGCCCAGTCTTCAACGTGCGAGTAACGCAGCTTCAATTCTTCGCCTGGTGCCACAATATGACGCCACTCTGCGCTCAGGGCCGTGCTGTTCTGGCTCAAATCCCGATAAGGATCGGTCAGGCTGGACGGACGTCCGTACTGGGAAACCTCTTCGGCATGGCTGATTGTCAGTTGCAGTTCGTCCCGGTCCGTCAGCGGGGCATCGACACGCAAATCAAAAACCTGGTTATGCCGGCTATCGTGAGGGTCAAACCAGTTTCCGGCATCGAACATCTTTTCCATGCCGGAATCATTGAGCTGCCGGTAGGTCATCCGGACATCGGCCGTACCTGCTTTGCCGCCCCAGCGTAGGGTCTGGTCGCGCACATTGGCATTGCCGTAATTGGTCGACATCATCCAGCCACGCGTTTGCGAAGCATCGAGCGTGATGATGTTAACCACGCCGAGAAAGGCGTTTGAGCCATAGGAAACCGTATTCGAACCGCGCATGACTTCGATGCGGTCGATGTTCTCAAGCACCACGGGCAGCAAATTCCAGTTCACCCCGGAATTGAACAGCGGCGAATACTGCGAACGACCATCGATCAGCACCTGAACGCGCGGTGTGTATTCTTCATTGCTCAGCCCATGATAGGCCACCACGGCACCGTCCTGATTCGGTGGCGTCACCTGGAAGCCGGGGACCAGACGCAGGAGATCGGCAAAATTACGCGCACCGGAAGCACGAATCATGTCGCGATCAATGACCGTCACAGCCCCCGGAGCTTCTGAAAGCTGCTGCGGCAAACGACTGACCGAAGCTACCAAAGGCAATTCAGCAAAAAAGAGTTCTTCGTCAGCGAAAACGGCATCGGCTGACAGCGCGATGCCGCCGAGCAAGAGACGACCGATTAGCTGATGCCTGTTCATTGCCCCGTCCTCGCGAGTGCTTCAGTCGTATTCACACCACTGCCGGCAACCAGAAGGGCGCTCTCCCAAGCCTCGGAAAAGCACGCAGAACGGGCACCGATCGTGACACCATGACGGTGGAGCGCAACCATGCAAAGTGCCAGCCCGGCAGGGTCGACCGCAGTAATTCCTTCGGCGTCGATTTCATCGACCCCGACTCGGGTCAGGGCATGCATGAAATCGTTGCGCATCGCTCCGTTCAAACCGCCAGATAGACGCATGACCTTGCGCCCGCCAAGCTCATGCATCGACAGGATGGATGCCTGTCCACAAGCCAGCGCATGAGTGATTGCATCGTCGATCATGACCTGATTGATCGGCCCGGTTTGAAAACGGGCACCGAATAAATCACCCACCTGACTGACGATCGTTGCCGGCACATCAATCAGTGGCGACCCAAAGAGTGAAAACTCGCAACCTGCCACATGGCCGATGGTCAGCGCCATATCAGTACGCAGCATCAAGCCGGACATCGAAATATTTTCGATCCCCCCCTGGCTGATAGCCCCCCCGTACCCGATTTTCACTGTCGGCGGATGACCGAAACGTATCCGCTGATGACGACGCTGTTCCTGCATCAAGAACCAGATCTTTCCTGTTACCGCATGTTTTGCGCCATATTAACAAATCTTTAGGCACGGCCGTTTGCAGTGTATCAAACCTCGCACAATTGACTTTTGACGGCCTGCTCGGTATTGTCCGAAACACGCTGCGAGCATCGCAGCGGCGCCGATTTGAGCTCTGATTGCGGGCGCTGAATAAATACTGCTAAAACGGGAACCACCCAGTTCGCGTTTATGGCCAACTGGGTTTTTTTGTTTTCAGGAATAGCATGCCAGGACAATCTGTCGGCGCCGTCGAGTCGCAGCGCGCCCACTTCGACCAGCCACTGCATTTGCGTAGCGGCGGGATATTGCCCGCCTACGATCTGGTTTACGAAACCTACGGCACGCTGAATGCCGCCAAATCAAATGCGATTCTGGTTTGCCACGCACTCTCCGGCCACCACCATGTCGCCGGCCACTACGCCGACCAGCCCGACAATATCGGTTGGTGGGACAACATCGTCGGCCCAGGCCGACCGCTCGATACCGACAAATTCTTCATCGTCGGCCTGAATAATCTGGGCGGTTGCCACGGCTCCACCGGACCTTCGTCGATCAACCCGGCCACCGGCAAGCAGTGGGGCTCGGAATTTCCGATTGTCGCGGTCAACGACTGGGTACATGCACAATCCAGACTGGCCGACCGACTCGGCATCGATAGCTGGGCAGCCGTTATCGGCGGCAGCCTCGGCGGCATGCAGGCGCTGCGCTGGAGCATCACTTTCCCGGAGCGCGTCCGCAACGCCATCGTGATTGCCTCGGCGCCCAAGCTTTCCGCCCAGAACATTGCCTTCAACGATGTGGCCCGTCAGGCCATCCTGACCGACCCGGACTTCCACGGCGGCAATTACTACGAACACAATACGCGACCGGTCCGCGGCCTGCGCCTAGCGCGCATGCTCGGCCACATCACCTATCTATCGGATGATCAGATGGGCGAGAAATTCGGCCGGGAACTACGCAATAGCGCCTTTTCCTTCGGCTTCGACGTCGAATTCGAAGTTGAGTCGTACCTGCGCTATCAAGGCGACAAATTTGCCGGCTACTTCGACGCCAACACCTATTTGTTGATGACCAAGGCGCTCGACTATTTCGATCCTTCACGCGAAGACAACGGCGATCTCAACGCTACGCTGGCGCGCACCCAAGCCAATTTCCTGATCGCCTCGTTCACCACCGACTGGCGTTTCTCGCCGGCCCGCTCGAAAGAAATCGTCGCCGCACTGCTGGCCAACGGACGCAATGTCTCCTATGCCGAAATCGACCTCAATTTCGGCCATGACTCCTTCCTGATGGATGACGCTCACTACCATGGCGTGGTCGACGCCTACCTGCGGAACATCAAGCTATGACGCACACGCTGGGCAGACCCGATTTTGAACTGATCGCCGACTGGATCGAACCGGGCCATCGCGTCCTCGACCTAGGTTGCGGCGATGGCACCTTGCTCAAACACCTGATCGAAACGCGCGGTGTACGCGGCGTCGGGGTTGAAATTGACGATGCCAACATCCTTGCTGCCATCCGCAACGGGATCAACGTCATCCAGGGTAACCTGGAAAAAGGCCTGGACGAATTTGCCGATCAGGCGTTCGACCATGTAGTGCTGTCGCGCACGCTGCAGACTGTGCGCCACACCGAAGGCATCCTGCGCGAAATGCTACGTGTCGGCCGCGAAGCCGTCATTTCCTTCCCGAATTTTGCCTACTGGAAAAACCTGCGTTCAGTCCTCGACGGCCAGATGCCAGTTTCGGAAGACCTGCCTTACCAGTGGTACGACTCGCCGAATGTCCGCTTTTTCACGCTGCTCGACTTCGAAGCCTTGTGCGACAAAATGGGCCTGATCATCCGCGAACGCCATGTGCTCGATGAACAAGGAAACATCGTCGAAAACGAAGCCAACTTCCTTGGCAGTCTGGCGGTCTATCGCCTGACCTGCAAACGCTGATGCCGGCCTGGCTGAGCGCCTTGCTCACCCGGAGGATGCTGATCTGCATCTTCACCGGCTTCAGTTCTGGCCTGCCGCTCTACCTGCTGCTCAACCTCTTGCCGGCCTGGCTACGCAGCGAAGGCGTCGATCTCAAGACGATCGGCTTCTTTGCGCTGATCCAGTTTCCCTACACCTGGAAATTTGTCTGGGCACCGCTGCTCGACCGTTTCAACCTGCCCGGCTTCGGTCGCCGTCGTGGCTGGATGCTGATCACTCAGATCGGCCTGTTGTTCACCATCGGCGCACTCGGCGGGCTCAGTCCAAAAGACAATATCTGGCCGATCCTCTGGCTGGCCACCCTGCTCTCGCTGCTCTCGGCCACCCAGGATATCGCGGTCGACGCCTTCAGAAGAGAAATTTTGAGCGACCACGAACTCGGCCTGGGCAATGCCGTACACGTCAATGCCTACCGGATCGCCGGCCTGATTCCCGGCTCGCTCTCGCTGATTCTGGCGGACCGTCTGCCATGGGATCAGGTTTTCTGGATCACCGGCGCCTTCATGCTGCCCGGCATGGCCATGGCCTGGCTGGTCAGCGAACCCAAAGTCACCGGACAACCCAAAACCCTGCGCCAGGCGATCACCGAACCGTTCCAGGAATTCATCGGGCGGCAGGGCTGGCGTGGCGCAGCGATGATCCTCGGCTTCATCTTCCTCTACAAGTTGGGCGACAGCCTGTGCACAGCATTGGCCACCCCCTTCTACATCGACATGGGCTTCACCAAGACCGACATCGGTCTGATCGCCAAACATGCCGGTCTCTGGCCGGCCGTTATCGGCGCCCTATTCGGCGGACTGTGGATGGTCAGGCTGGGCATCAACCGGGCGCTGTGGCTATTTGGCGTCGTACAGCTTGTTTCGATTTTCGGCTTTGCCTGGCTGTCGGCACAAGGACACTACGACAGCATCGGTGCCAGCGAGCGTATTGCGCTGGCCTTCGTAATAGGCCTTGAAGCCTTTGGCGTCGGGCTCGGTACAGCAGCCTTCGTTGCCTTCATTGCACGCACCACCCATCCAGCTTATACGGCCACACAAATGGCCTTGTTTACCAGCCTGGCCGCAGTACCACGCACATTCATCAATGCATCGGCCGGATGGCTGGTTGAAAATCTCGGGTGGCTGAATTTCTTCTGGCTATGCGCCGTACTGGCAATTCCCGGCATGTTGCTGCTGCTTCGAGTCGCGCCATGGAATACGCGTGCCGAGGATGTTACTCATCATCCCGCTTGAGGCGTCGCCGGTCCAGCCACCAGGCATAAACCGGCAAGAACAGCATTGAACCGGGCATGATCATCACGACAAGGTAAGGCGAGAGATGCACCATGCGGCGCATATGGCCGAGAATCTCGTCCTTTTCCTCCGGCGTCCACTGACCGCCGTTCCGGACTTTCATCAGCAACGGCATCATGCCGCGCGTCGACAACAACTCGGATAAAACCCGCCTGACTTCACGCCGCTGAGCCGACAGCATTTGCTGCCACCAGCCAGGCAAAACGGCCTCGATGCGCTCCCCCTCTGTCACGGTCAACGCCCGCCAACGAGAGAATTTCGCAACGCCTGCCAACCCCGCCAGACAAACAAGCCACGCTTGGCCCAACGCCATGCCCGTGCGGGACGGGCAACAACAACTGCAGCTACCGCGGCACCAACAGCGGCCGGATGATGCTTCAGCCAGTCAACACCACGCAGGACGCTATCCCCCCGCGCCAGCGCAGCCTCCAGCGGTGCGGCATGCGCGGCAAGCTGGTGACGCTGTTGCTCGATACGCGCGCGCAAGGCACCGTGTCGCGTCGCGAGGGTCAGGCGTTTTTCCTGCATCAGGACTGGTCTTTCCCGCGACGACGCAACTGGGCCATGTCGGCCTCAAGTTCGGCCAGACTGGCCCGAAACAGTTTGCTCGGCTGGGCCGCCTGACTCTTCAGCGAAAAAATCAGCAGCAAGCCACCGATAATGAAGAGCACGGCAAAGATACCGAAAACAGCAACACGGTGCTCCCAGAGCGCCAGTGCCAGGCAGAAAACGGCCATGATCACGCCAACGGCAAGCAGAAACGCGGCACCGATTGCCTTCGACCAAAGCGACATGAGGCGATACTTCTCTTCCTCAAGCTCATTGACCAGCAATTCAGCGCGCGTCTTGCCGATCGCCAGCAAAGTCGCGATCAGGTTCTTCAAGGCAGGGAAGAGGCCCTCGCGCGCCCCTTCGCTACCTGTCGGTTGCGTCATGAATTAACGACGACCGATCAGTACGCCGAGCGCCAGCCCGAGTGCAGCAGCAACACCAACGGCCTTCCATGGCTCTTCGTGGACGAAATCATCGGTCGCACGGGCAGCCGCCTTGGTCTTGTCGACGAGGGCAACTTCCAGGTCGATCACGCGTTCCTTGGCATCGCGCAAACGCACACCAAGGCGCTCACGCAGTTCGCCAACCTTTTCACCGGCAGCACCCGCCGTGGCACGCAGCAACTCTTCGGTATCGGAAATCACGACCTTCAGATCGGAGACAAGCTTTTCCTTGTTGGCCAGGGTCATATCATCAGACATATTCAACCTCGTTGTGAGCAGTTAAACAAAGAACACAGGGTAGCCCGTCCGTGCAGCGAAATCAATTCGCATCACCGGGCAGCAAGTATTCGTAATCGATAATCAGGGGAGCATGGTCGGAAAAGCGTTCCGCCTTATAGACCGATGCCTCTTTCGCCGCCGCGGCAATACCCGGTGTTGCAATCTGGTAGTCGATCCGCCAACCAACATTCTTGGCCCAGGCCTGCCCGCGATTGCTCCACCACGTATAAGACGCCTCGCCGACATCCGGGTACAAGCGACGGTAAACATCGACCCAGCCCAGTTCATCAAACACACGACTCAACCAGGCGCGTTCTTCGGGCAGGAAACCGCTATTTTTGCGATTGCCCTTCCAGTTTTTCAGATCAATCTCGTGATGCGCAATATTCCAGTCGCCGCAAAGAACAACTTCGCGCCCCTCGGCACGCAGAGCCTGCATTTTCGGGAAGAAGACATCAAGAAAGCGGAACTTGGCTTCCTGACGCTCGGGTGACGAGGAGCCGGAAGGCAGGTACAGCGAGATCACCGACAAATTACCGAAATCAGCCTGAATGTAGCGCCCCTCGGTGTCGAACTCACCACCATCAAAACCTTCGATCACCCGATCCGGCTTGTTCTTGCTCCAGATGCCCACGCCGCTATAGCCTTTTTTCTCGGCGCAGTGATAAACCGCGTACATGCCATTCGGCGCAAGCATTTCGCTCGACAAATCGGGAATCTGCGCCTTCAATTCCTGCAAACAAATGATGTCGGCTTGCTGGAGCACAGACCAGGGAAGCACATTTTTGCTCCATGCGGAGCGGATGCCATTGAGATTCAGGGAGATGATGCGTAACATTGGCTTCTAACTGGCCTGAATTCACGGCCATGGAGAATGGAAGATTATGGATTTTCGTCAGGATTTCATCAAATTCGCCCTCGGCTGCAAGGTGCTACGCTTTGGGGAATTCAAAACCAAGGCAGGGCGGATGTCGCCCTACTTCTTTAATGCCGGCTTGTTCAACGACGGCAATTCGCTCGGGCAACTGGCCGAATTTTACGCCAAAGCGGCCGAGGTCGGCGGGGTCAGTTTCGACATGTTGTTCGGCCCGGCCTATAAGGGCATCCCGCTGGTTGCGGCGATTTCGATTGGCCTGGCCCAGCGCGGTCAAAACTATTCGTTCGCCTTCAACCGCAAGGAAGCCAAGGATCACGGCGAAGGCGGGAACATCGTCGGCGCACCGCTGCAGGGGCGCGTCCTGATCGTCGACGACGTCATTTCGGCAGGCACCTCGGTACGTGAATCGGTTGAACTGATCCGCGCTGCCGGCGCCACCCCGGCGGGTGTACTGATCGCACTTGACCGCCAGGAACGTGGCCAAGGCGATTTGTCGGCAGTCCAGGAGGTCCAGCGCGACTACGGCATTCCAGTCATTGCCGTAGCCGGCCTGGCCGACTTGATGGCCTACCTGGAGCACAATGCGGAATTTGGCGCACACCGCGCCGCTGTCGCTCATTACCGGGAGCAATACGGCGTCGATGTCTAAGCTGCTGATCGGCCCTCTGCTCTTGCTGCTGGCAGGGTCCGTCCAGGCTGCCGGAGAATCCTATTGCTGTCAGGACCCGGCCACTGGCCGGCGGATTTGTGCCGACACCCTGCCCGATCAGTGTCGCGGCCGGGGTTACAAGATTTTCGATGCCGGCGGCAACGTCCTGAAGGAAGTCGGGCCGCCGCTGACGGCCGAGCAAAAAGCCGAGCAGATTGCTGAGAAACGCCAGCAAGCCAAGCTTGAGGAAGCCAACCGCGAACAGCGCCGCAAGGATCAAGCCCTGCTTGACACTTACGCCACCCCTCAGGACATCGATATTTCCCAGCGCAATGCTGAAGCCGATATCAATCAGGCGATTGCAGCAGCGCAGGCCCAGATCGATATCGCACGCAAAAAGCGCAAAAAGGCCGAGGCTGAAGCCGAGTTCTACAAAAAGAAAGCCTTGCCACCAGAACTGGACAAGGAACTGCGCACGCTGGACAACGAAATCAAGGTCCAGCAAGAGTTGCTCAACGTCAAGAAGCAGGATTTCACGACCGTTCGCAACAAATACGATGCCGACCGCAAACGCTATCAGGAATTGACTGGAAAAACCTCGTCGACCGCGCCAAACAACGGCGCGGCCCCACGTCGCCCCTGATCAGGCCGTCAGTTTCTGGCGCAACAGGTCGTTGACCTGTTGTGGATTGGCCTTGCCCTTGGCAGCCTTCATCACCTGACCGACCAGTGCATTGAAGGCTTTTTCCTTGCCCGCCTTGAATTCGGCGACATTGGCTGGATTCGCCGCCAGCACCTGATCGACAATCGCCTCGATAGCGCCGCTATCGGTAATCTGCTTCAGCCCTTGCTTGTCGATGATCTCGTCAGCTGTGTCGCCCTCGCCGGTCCACAACGCATCGAAGACTTTCTTGGCGATGTTGTTGGAAATGGTGTTGTCGGCGATGCGCAGGATCAGACCGCCCAGTTGCTGAGCGGTAACCGGCGAAGTACCGATTTCCTGGCCTTCCTTGTTGAGGCGTGCGGCCAGATCGACCATCACCCAGTTGGCACAGGGCTTGGCACTGGCTTTGCCGGCCACTGCCACGGTCGACTCAAAATACGCGGCCATTTCCTGGCTCGCCGTCAGCGTTGCGGCGTCGTAGGCTGACAAGCCCAGCTCGTTGATGAAACGGTCACGCATCTGGCCGGGCAATTCCGGCATTTCGCTGCGTACGCGGTCGATCCAGTCGGCCGAAATGATCAGCGGCAGCAGGTCGGGATCGGGGAAGTAACGGTAATCGTGCGCGTCTTCCTTGCTGCGCATCATCCGCGTCTCGCCACTATCCGGATCGAACAGCACCGTCGCCTGCTGGATCTTGCGGCCTTCTTCGATTTCGTTAATTTGCCACTGGACTTCGAAATCGATCGCTTCCTTGAGGAAACGGAAGGAGTTCAGGTTCTTGATCTCGCGGCGCGTACCGAATTCGGCCTGGCCTTTCGGGCGAACCGAAACGTTGGCATCGCAGCGGAAAGAGCCTTCCTGCATGTTGCCATCGCAGATACCGATCCACTGAACCAGCGCATGCAGCGACTTGGCATAGGCCACGGCTTCATCGGACGAGCGCATGTCGGGCTCGGAAACGATCTCCAGTAGCGGTGTGCCAGCCCGGTTCAGATCGATCCCGGACTTGCCCTGGAAATCTTCGTGCAGCGATTTGCCGGCATCCTCTTCGAGGTGGGCGCGGGTCAGGCTGACGACCTTTTCGTAAGCCTTGTCGCCCTGGCCAACCTGCAATGTGATCTTGCCGCCAACCACGACCGGCAGATCCATCTGGCTGATCTGGTAGCCCTTGGGCAGATCGGGGTAGAAGTAGTTCTTGCGGGCGAAGACCGATTTTTTGGCGACTTCGGCATCAATCGCCAGGCCGAAGCGAATGGCGCACTCGACGGCCTTCTTGTTGAGCACCGGCAAAACGCCCGGCAAAGCGAGGTCGACCGCGCAAGCCTGGGTATTCGGCTCGGCGCCGAAGGCGGTCGATGCGCCGGAGAAAATTTTGGAAACGGTCGCCAGTTGCGCGTGCGTTTCGATGCCAATTACGACTTCCCACTGGTTCATAGTTCTATCCGTTCAGAAACAACGCCCTGATTTCTGCTCGACCATGATCGGCCAGAGATAGCTGAAAGCATCCCCTTCGCAGGACTTCGGGCAACTGTTGAAAGCAATCGTTACTTTGGGCCCCTGCTCCCACATGCGGACCAGACAACCGTCGTCGCGCTTGTGCTTGAGCAGGGCCTGGGGCAATTTTTCGGTCTGCTCGAAATCAGCCAGATTGAAGCGGCAGGTGCCGTAACCCTTGATCGCCACCTGGGCGGCAAAGGTCTTGACCTGCGCCTCCTTGACCAGCAGATCAAGCTTCGTTGTCGTACCGATGGCATCGCGATGCGAGCATTTCGATTTGACGTTGAGCGGCCGGGTCGGCTGTGGCTTGAGCTTGCGGTTGGCCAGGTACTTGAGCGTCGAATTCTTGAATTTCGGCGTCTCTTCCGCGGTCGACACGCTGTCGACCGCCGTTTCTGCAGGCGCCCCGCTTTCCGGCTGCTTCTCGACCTCGGCACAAGCACCGACAAGCAAGAGCAGCGCGAGCGGCGCCCAGCTAAAACGCATGCTTACTCGAGGCCGACGGGGCGGCGCTGATGCCAGTCCGTCGCCTGCTGGTAGCGATGCGCCACATTGAGCAATTGCGCTTCGGCAAAGTAATTGCCGACCAGTTGCAAACCGACCGGCAAACCGCCAGCAAAACCGCAAGGCACCGACATGCCGGGCAAACCGGCCAGATTGACGGCGATGGTATAGATGTCGGAAAGGTACATCTGGACCGGATCAGCCGCCTTTTCGCCGAGCTTGAAGGCGGTCGACGGGGAGGTCGGCCCCATGATCACGTCGCATTGCTTGAAGGCTTCGACGAAGTCATTGGCGATCAGACGGCGAATCCGCTGGGCCTGCAGGTAATAGGCGTCGTAGTAGCCGTGCGACAGCACATAGGCACCGATCATGATGCGGCGCTTGACCTCGTCACCGAAGCCCTGGGCGCGGCTCTTCTGGTACATATCGTCGAGGTTGCCGTATTCCGGGGCGCGATAGCCGTAGCGCACGCCGTCGAAACGCGACAGGTTGGAACTGGCCTCGGCCGGGGCGATCACGTAATACGCCGGGACCGACAGATGCGAGTTGGGCAGCGAGACTTCGACCGTCGTTGCGCCGAGCTTCTCGTATTCGGCGATTGCGGTGCGCACAGCAGCCATCACGTCGGCATCGCAACCCTCACCGAAGAATTCCTTGGGCAGGCCGATACGCAGGCCGGCCAGCGGCTTGCCCAGGTCGCGGGCGTAATCTTCGGTCGGGCGTTCGAGCGAGGTCGAATCGCGCTCGTCAAAACCGACCATGGTGTTGAGCAGCAGGGCGCAATCCTCGGCGCTGGCGGCCATCGGGCCGGCCTGATCGAGCGAGGAGGCAAAGGCGATCATGCCGTAGCGCGACACGACGCCGTAAGTCGGCTTGAGGCCGGTCAGGTTGCACAGCGCGGCCGGCTGGCGGATCGAGCCGCCGGTATCGGTGCCGGTTGCCGCAGGAGCAAGACGCGCCGCGACGGCCGCTGCCGAACCGCCGGAAGAGCCGCCGGGAACGCGCTCAATGTCCCAGGGATTGCGCACCGAGCCAAAGAACGAGGTTTCGTTCGACGAGCCCATGGCAAATTCGTCCATATTGGTCTTGCCGAGCGAAACGAGGCCAGCTTCGGCCTCCATCTTGCGAATCACCGTCGCGTCGTAAGGCGAGACAAAATTGGCCAGCATCTTCGAGCCGCAGGTCGTACGCCAGCCTTCGGCACAGAAAATATCCTTCTGGGCAATCGGAATGCCGGTCAGCAGGCCGGCATTTCCGGCTGCGATACGGGCATCGGCGGCGCGAGCCGAATTCAGGCTTTTTTCGGGGTCGACCGTGACAAAGGCGTTGATCGTCGGGTTGTGACGATTGATCCGGTCGAGAAACAGCTGGGTCAGTTCAACGCTGGAAATCTGCTTGGCGGCGAGCGCCTGCGACAACTGCTTGAGGCTGGCGTTGATCATTCGATCACCTTCGGTACAAGATAAAGACCGGCTTCGGTTTCCGGCGCAACGGCGAGATAGGCGGCACGGCGATCAGCCTCGGTAACGGCATCTTCGCGCAGGCGCTGCGCCAGATCCTGAGCATGGGCCATCGGCTCGATGCCCGTCGTATCAACGGCCTGCATCTGCTCGATCAATTCGAAAATTCCGTTGAGGTGCCCTTGCGCAGCGAGGGCTTCGGATTCGCTGACCTCGATACGAGCGAGATGGGCGATGCGCTGGACCTGTTCCAATGTAAGCGACATGGTGTCAAAAGACTTTTTTGCAGTGCACAAAGTCTTAAAATGAAGAGCGTTATAAGGTATCATAAAAGCTTTCTCTACCGCACCCCCAGCGCCCCAGCGGAGTCCAAGATGTTCGGTTTTCTCAGCAAATATTTCTCCAACGACCTAGCCATCGACCTTGGCACGGCAAACACGCTCATTTACGTGCGTGACCGTGGCATCGTGCTCGATGAACCTTCGGTCGTCGCCATTCGCCTCGAAGGCGGCCCCAACGCCAAAAAAACCATCCAGGCCGTCGGCAAGGAAGCCAAGGAAATGCTTGGCAAGGCACCGGGCAGCATCACCGTCATCCGCCCGATGAAAGACGGCGTGATCGCCGACTTCACCGTCACCGAACAGATGCTCAAGCAGTTCATCAAGAAGGTGCATGACTCCAAGCTGTTCAGCCCGAGCCCGCGCATCATCATTTGCGTGCCTTCCGGCTCGACCCAGGTTGAACGCCGCGCGATCCGCGAATCGGCGATCGGCGCCGGTGCCAGCCAGGTCTACCTGATCGAGGAACCGATGGCCGCCGCAATCGGTGCCGGCCTGCCGGTTGCCGAAGCGACCGGCTCGATGGTCGTCGATATCGGTGGTGGCACGACGGAAGTTGGCGTCATCTCGCTCGGCGGCATGGTCTATGCCGGCTCGGTCCGCGTCGGCGGCGACAAGCTCGACGAGGCGATCATCAATTACATCAGCCGCAACTACGGCATGATGATCGGCGAGAACACTGCCGAAAATATCAAGAAGAACATCGGTTCCGCTTTCCCGGGCGCCGAGGTCAAGGAAATGGAAGTTTCCGGCATCAACAAGGCCGAAGGCATCCCGCGCAAGTTCACGATTTCTTCCAACGAAATCCTTGAGGCGCTGACCGACCCGCTCAACCAGATCGTTTCCGCCGTGAAATCCGCATTGGAAAAAACCCCGCCCGAACTCGGTGCCGACATTGCCGAAAAGGGCATGGTCCTGACCGGTGGCGGAGCCCTGCTGCGCGACCTCGACCGTCTGCTGATGGAAGAAACCGGCCTGCCGGTGATCGTTGCCGACGAGCCGCTGACCTGCGTTGCCCGCGGTTGCGGCATGGCGTTGGAGAAGATGGACAAGCTGGGCAGCATTTTTGCCTCGGATTAATCAGTCGACCGCAGCACACACGTACTGATCGCGATGGCCGGCATCGACCACGCTCCTCCACCGTTCTTCAAGCGAGGGCCAGCACCGCTGGCCCTCCTGACTTTCTACGTCGCCATCTCACTGGCGACGTTCGTGCTCGATTTGCGTTTCCGCAGCCTCGACCTGGTCCGCCAGAGCATTGCCCTGCTGGTCGATCCTGTTCAGCGCGTTGCCCAGACACCGGGCAGCCTGGTCGACTATGCAGCCAATTATCTGCAAGGCTTGCAAGCGCTGCAGAACGAGAATCTCGAACTCAAGCACGCGCAACTCAATACCGCGCCCAATCTACAACGACTGGTTCAACTTGAGGCTGAAAACGAGCGCCTGCGCAAACTGCTCACCGTCAAGGAACGCGAGAAAGCCAACGGACAGGTTGCCCAGATTCTCTACACTGCCCGCGATCCTTTTTCCCGCAAGGTGATCGTCGACAAGGGCCAGCAATCCGGCATCGTTTCCGGCCAGCCGGCTATCGATGAAACCGGCGTCGTCGGCCAGGTGACGCGCGTCTTTCCGTTCTCGGCTGAAATCACGCTAATTACCGACAAGGACCAGGCCGTGCCAGTCCAGATCGTGCGCAGCGGTCAACGCTCGGTCGTTTTCGGTCTTGGCAACGGCCAGCTCGAATTGCGCTACATGCCGGCCAATGCCGATGTACAGGTCGGTGATGTGCTCGTCACATCCGGCCTGGATGGCATTTTCCTACCGGGGTTTCCGGTGGCCAAGGTGATCAATATCGAACGCGATAGCGCCTATTCATTTGCCCGAATTTTCTGCGTACCGGTTGCCGGGGTCGAGAATTTCGGCGAAATGATGATTCTCGATCCACGTCAGCCACTGCCTCCTGCTCCACCCGAATCTCGCAGCCGGGGTGACAGCGGAGAAAAGGCCGGGCAACGCGTCAAGAAAAAACGCGGCATGAAGAGCAACTGATGCAACCAACCTTTTCTTCCTCACGCATTCTGCTCCCAGTCCGCCCATGGTTCATTTTTCTGAGCCTGATCGCTGCCTTGCTGCTCAATTTTCTGCCCACGGCCAACTGGCCCGGCATGCCGGACTGGGTCGCGCTGGTGTTGTGTTTCTGGAGCGTCCGTGAATTCCGCCGTGTCGGCATGGGCTGGGCCTTCATCATGGGTCTGTTGATGGATGTGGCCGATGGCGCCGTTCTCGGCCAGCACTGTTTTTCGTATGTCCTGCTGGCCTATGCCTCGGCTGCCCTGTCGCGCCGCCTGCTCTGGTTTCCACTGATCCAGCAGGCTTTGCAGGTCATGCCGCTACTGTTTGCCGCCCAACTCGTCCAGGCCCTGATGCGCTTGGCCGTGGGTGCGGATTTTCCGGGCTGGGGTTATTTCATTGCCCCATTCGTCGCGACCCTGCTCTGGATTCCCGCCACGTTCATCCTGCTTCTGCCACAGTACCAGCCGGTCGAGCAGGACCCCGACCGACCGATTTAACAGGATCAGCCCGTGGGCGATTTCCATAATCCCGAAGCCGATATCGACCGATTCCGCTTCCGCGTCGGTTTCGCAGCGGTTGCCGTTCTGCTCGCCTTCGGCATTTTGCTCGGTCGCTTCATCTGGCTGCAGGTCATCCATTATGACTTTTACCGAACCCGGGCCGAAGACAACCGCATTGCGCTAATTCCGATCGTTCCCAATCGCGGCGTGATCACCGACCGTAACGGCGTGGTTCTGGCACGCAATTACTCAGCCTTCACGCTCGAAATCACCCCGTCTCAGGTCGACAACCTTGAAACGGCGATCGATGAGTTGTCGGCCATCATCGATATCCAGCCGAAAGATCGCAAACGTTTCAAGCGCCTGCTCGATGAGGCCAAGAACTTTGAATCGATTCCCATCCGGACTCGCCTGACTGATGCCGAAGTCGCCAAATTTGCCGCCCAGCGTTACCGCTTCCCCGGCATCGAGGTCAAAGCCCGACTGTTCCGCCAATATCCGCTGGCCAATGTTGCATCACATGCCATCGGCTACATTGGCCGCATCACCGATCGCGATCTGAAATGGATCGAAGAGTCTGAAAAACAGGCCACCTACAAAGGAACCGACCACATCGGGAAAACCGGTCTGGAGCAGCATTACGAGTTTGAATTGCATGGTGAAACCGGCTACGAAGAAGTCGAAATCGATGCCGGAGGCCGCGCCCTGCGCAGTCTGAAACGAATTGCCCCGGTTTCCGGCAACAATCTGGCCCTGACGCTGGATGCCAAGCTCCAGCAAATTACCGAACAGGCCTTCGGTGATCGCAAAGGGGCGCTGGTTGCCATTGAACCCTCGACGGGCGGTATTCTGGCTCTGGTTTCAAATCCGACGTACGACCCCAATCTCTTTGTCGATGGCATTACCCCGGAAAACTGGCGGGAACTGAACGAACATCCAAGCAAACCGATGGTCAACCGCGCGATCAACGGCGCCTATCCTCCCGGCTCGACCTTCAAACCCTTCATGGCGCTTGCTGCTCTTGAAATGGGCAAGCGAACGCCGAATCAGGCCATCAATGATCCTGGCTACTTCAATTTCGGCAATCACCAGTTCCGCGACGACAAAAAAGGCGGACATGGCAGCGTGGATATGTACAAATCCATCGTCCATTCCTGCGATACGTATTACTACATCCTGGCCAATGACATGGGGATCGACAATATCGCCAAGTTCATGGGCCAGCTTGGTTTTGGCCAGCGTACCGGTATCGATATCGGCAAGGATGATTACGGCGAATCAAAAGGCGTGCTGCCTTCGCAGGAGTGGAAAAAGCAGCGTTTCAAAAAACCTGAGCAGCAGAAATGGTATGCCGGCGAGACGATTTCCATCGGGATCGGTCAGGGTTACAACGCCTACACCCCGATTCAACTTGCTCAAGCGACGGCAACCGTCGCCAATAACGGGGTCATGTTCCGCCCGCACCTTGTGCGCTACATCGTCGACACCAAAACAGGCGAAAAGCGCCCGGTCGAGCCGCAGCCCATCCGCGATCTCCAGCTCAAGCAGCAGAACGTCGATGTCATCCGTCGGGCAATGGTCGGTGTTAACAAGGAAGGAACAGGAACGCGGGCTTTCGCCGGCGCGCCTTATGAAACAGCCGGTAAAACCGGAACGGCTCAGGTTTTTTCCCTGAAGGGGGCTCAGTACAAGGAAGGGGCCGTTAAAAAGGAATTGCGCGACCACGCCTTGTTCATCGCCTACGCCCCGGCCGACAAACCGACGATTGCCCTCGCCGTGCTGGTTGAAAATGGCGGTTTTGGTGCTCAATCAGCAGCGCCAATTGCCCGGATGGTGCTCGATTACTACCTGCTGGGCAAGCTGCCGGCCGGCGCAGCGAAGGAAGACAGCGATGCGATCGAAGAGGACACCGAAGAATGATTGACGTCGTTGGTTCGCTCCGGCGCGGCTGGCAACAACTGATTGCCCACATCGACTTTCCACTGCTGTTCATCACCATGGCGATCATGGCGATTGGACTTGCCACGGTACATTCGGCAACCATTGACGGCAATCAGCGGATGTTTTCGCAAGCCGGCAACATGGGGGTCGCCATGGTCATCATGTGGTTCGTCTCCCGCCTGCCGCCCCAGAAGCTGATGAGCTTTGCCATCCCGCTCTACGTCATCGGCGTCATCCTGCTGGTTGCCGTGTTTCTTTTCGGGATCAAGGTCAATGGCGCAAAACGCTGGCTACCACTCGGCTTCACACGGATTCAACCCTCCGAAATCATGAAAATCGGCATGCCGTTGATGCTTGCCTGGTACTTCCAGAAATACGAAGCCACGCTGAAATTCAAGCATTACATCGTTGCCTCACTGCTCTTGCTCATCCCTTTCGCCCTGATTGCCAAACAGCCTGACCTCGGCACCGCCCTGCTCGTCGGCGCAGCTGGTTTTTACGTCATTTTCTTTGCCGGCCTGCCGTGGAAAGTGATTCTTGGCTTGATCACCGCCGGTGCGGCAGCCGCGCCTTTTCTCTGGCACATGCTGCACGACTATCAGCGCAAACGCATCATGACCTTGATAGACCCAACCACCGACCCGCTGGGTTCGGGCTATCACATCATTCAGTCGACCATTGCCATCGGTTCCGGTGGCCCAATCGGCAAAGGCTATCTGAATGGCACGCAGACTCACCTCGAATTCATCCCGGAAAAACACACTGATTTCATTTTCGCGGTCTACTCCGAAGAATGGGGATTATTGGGCAATGCCCTGCTGGTTTTTCTCTACGTCTTGCTGATCGGTCGTGGCCTGATGATCGCCTCGGCGGCACCGACACTGTTCTCCAGACTGCTGGCCGGTGCCATCACACTGGGCTTCTTCACCTATGCCTTCATCAACATGGGCATGGTCAGCGGCATTCTGCCCGTCGTCGGCGTACCACTTCCCTTCATGAGCTACGGCGGTACCGCACTGGTCACCCTGTTCCTGGGGATTGGCATTCTGATGTCGATCCACACCCACCGGATGCTGGTCAAGAAATGAGTTTCAGAACAGCACTCAGCCTGGTTTCGCTACTGCTGCTGGCAGCCTGTGGCAGCACCTCGCCCCACCTGCCAGACGGCACGGTCGACACCGCCAAAGGGCCGTTTTCGAAATCCCCGACACCGACGCGCAAACCGGGCGTGGTACTCAAACGGGGAGGCGGTTTCTACAAGGATGACGGCCCGGCCGATGACATTCCGGATGGACTGGACGACATCCCCGACGCCGAACCCAAGTGGGAGCCGCTACACAAGCCGGCAACCAAACCCTACGTTGTACTAGGCAAGGAATACGTTCCGAACAACAGTGTTCGTCCCTACAAAACGCGCGGCATTGCCAGCTGGTACGGCAAAAAATTCCACGGTCAGAAAACATCGATCGGCGAACCGTACGACATGTTTGCGATGACCGCCGCTCACCCCACGCTGGCCCTGCCGTCATACGTTCGGGTCACCAACATCCAAAGCGGCAAATCGGTCGTTGTGCGGATTACCGACCGCGGTCCTTTCCACGCCGACCGGGTGATCGATCTTTCCTACACCGCCGCCTACAAGCTGGGTTTGATCAACGGCGGCAGCGGGCAAGTCGAAGTCGAAGCAATCATCCCGGGAGAATATGCCGGGACGGCCTACAACCAGGTCTCACCGCCCGCCAAAGTAGCCCGGCCGGATGAAATCGGTGAGATGGCACAAAAACCGCTGCTCGATGACAAGCCGGCACCGAAAGGCATTTATCTGCAGCTTGGCGCGTTCGCCAACGTGGACAATGCCGAGAATCTGAAAAATCATCTCGCACGCGAACTGGAGTGGATCAACGAACGCATGTTCATCCAGCCCGGCAACGGCATGCACCGACTGCAACTCGGACCTTATGCCAGCCGGAGCGATGCCGATCGTACTGCCGAGAAAATACAGGCCGCCCTGGGCTACAGGCCGACGATCATCAGCCGCTGATCAACCGTCGAGGCTGACGGTTGCAACGACGACGTTACCCTTGCCTTGATATTCGAGCCGTGAAAAGCTCATCATCTTGGCCATGGCAATACCGCGTCCGTTCGGATCGAATGCGCGGTCCGGATCGAAGGCCAGATATTTGCTCCAATCGAAACCATCGCCCTGATCCGTGATGGTAAACACCACGCCGCGCGGCAAACGCTCCGCCCTGACCGTGGCATAGCGTTGTGCAAACTGCGGCAGGACAAGGCGCCGTTCAATCTCCGCCTCCCAGTCGCCCTCCCAGCGCAAAAGGGATTTTTCCTGGTAAGTCACCCCGAGATTGCCGTGTTCAACTGCGTTGACCATGAGATCGGACAAACCCGGTGCAGCAACATCCGGCACCGGACACAGGCCGGCCAGAATCGGCACCAGGCTGCTCACATCGGCCAGCGTGACAAACCGGTATTCAACCGTTGAAATCAGTCTTTGCGCGTCTTCCAGGCGAGCTGCGCGCGTGCGCAACTGGCTACGCCCGCGACGATCATCGAGCGCTGCCCGAACGATGGAAATCAGTGCTTCCGGTTCATAAGGCTTGGTCAGGTAGTAATAAGCCCCAGCCTCCAGCCCCTCGCGTACCTGATCCGGCGAAGAAGCCGCCGTCTGCATGATCACCGGAATATCGGCAAAGCGCGGCTCACGCTTCATGCGACGGAGCAGTTCCATGCCATCAAGCCCCGGCATCATCCGGTCGAGCACCACCAGCGAAAAATCGCTGCCGGGCGCCTGCAGGCTTTCCCAGGCCTGCAATGGATCGGTATGAGACTCAAGCTCAAGCTCTTCCTGTTCGAGAAACTCATCGATGATGAATAGATTGAGTTGCTCGTCATCGACAACCAGTACGCGCTCTTTGGACATATCAGTGATTGATTTCGTAGGAATCGAGGTTTTGTGCGGGAAGCAGGGCCGTCAAGCAGGCACCGCCAGCTGCGCGATTTTCTGCATAGATCATACCGCAATGTTGCAGGACGATTTCGTGGCAGATGGCCAGCCCCAATCCCGTTCCGCCAGCACCGGTCGTTGTTTGTGAGCTTTGGACAAATTTTTCGAAAATACTTTCCAGTTCACCTTCGGGAATTCCCGGTCCTTCATCCTCGACACGCAGCCGTACGGCAGACACAGCATCTACGCCAAGACTGGCCTTATCAAGCGAAATCGTGATCGTGCCACCTTGCGGTGAATACTTGCTGGCATTGGACAAAAGGTTGCGCACAACCTGCCCGATTCGTTCAGGATCGCCATTGATCTGCATGTCAGCATCTGCCTGAATCAGCAATTGCAGATTGCGCATTTCAAAGACGGCATGCAATTCAAGGGCAATGCGATGGACAAGAGCCTCCAGGTCCATTGCCTGACGATGCATCACCATCCGCCCAGCTTCCAGTTTGGAGAGATCGAGCAAGTCGTTAAGCAAGATCAGCAGACGAGAACCGCTGTCGTGGATGATTCGGAAATATTCACGCAAACGCACCTCGTCGGCCTTGCCTACTTTGTCGCCCCCTAATCGGGCACCGGAAAGAATGCCGTGCAGTGGCGTCCGGAGCTCATGCGACATGTTCGAGAGAAATTCGGATTTCGCCCGACTGGCCCGTTCCGCCGTTTCCTTGGCATGAACAAGATCAGCCGTCCGGGCATCGACCAATTCCTGAAGATGGTCACGATGTTCTCGCAATTCGGCTTCAGCCGCCTTGGCCCGCGTAATGTCACGCCCGGTTCCACGATAACCGGTGAAGTTTCCAGCGGCATCGAAGGTGGGTGCGCCTGAAATGCTGAACCAGTGAATAGTCCCTTCTTCAGTTTTGATTGGATATTCGAGATCTGAAAATGGGCGGTGAGCATTGAGATCGGCCTTATGTGCCACCCAGTCGTTTTCAGCGAACAAAATGGGCAGCTCCCAGCGGGTTTTACCCAGGGTCGACGTATTGATCAATCCGGCACGCATCAGCCCGGAAGACATGTCCGTAAAACGAAAATCGGCATCCTGCTCCCACACCCAGTCAGAAGAAATCATGGCCAGCACGCGGAAACGTTCTTCGCTGAGAGCCAATGCCGAACCGGCCTTGCGCAGACTGGCCAGATGCAAACGGTAAAAGGGGAAGAAAATCAGCAGACCAAGCAAACCGCTGCCGAGTGAAATCAACAGGGCTTCACCAATTTCGCGCCGAATCGAGGCGTTGACCGTGACTACGCCCACCGCCGTGCCACGGGAAAGGAAATCCGCCGTGGCCGCAACGCTGGGCCAGGGTTGCGGGCTGCCTGTCGTCAGAATCAATGCACCGTCCACCGACTCGACCTGACTTTGATGTGCCGGATGGCGAACATCCACCAAGGCTTCGAACAGACTATCGGCCGCCACCGTCCAGCCAGCCGGATTCCGCGCCACGACTCGGGAAGCCAGATTCGCCTGGGCCCGTGCCTCGGTGGCAACCTGCTCGGTTACCCGGCCATATTCGATCAAAAAATAAATGGCCGGTGGAAAGAGGGCAAGAAACAGCGCAACCGTCAAACCAACACGAAATGCAGGTTTGGCGAACCCCTCAAGCGGTGCTTTGAGCATGGGTCTGGCAGGCGGATCGGTCATTTCCGACATTGCGCGCGATGTTGAATAACGATCTACGATCCTAGCACGAACCAGGCATTTGACCAGGATCAATGGCCTGACCGGATGGCTGGCTATACTTCCATGCTTGACCTTCAGGATGCCCCCATGAGCTCCCTGCCCGACCTTATTTGCCCGGCCGGCAGCCTGCCGGCACTCAAGGCTGCCGTTGATAATGGCGCCAATGCCGTCTACCTCGGCTTCAAGAACGATACCAACGCACGCAACTTTGCCGGCTTGAACTTCGACCAGAAAACCATGAGCGAAGGTATTCGTTACGCTCATGCCAAAGGTTGCGAAGTGCTGCTGGCGATCAATACCTTTGCCCAGGCTGGCCGTGTTGCCGACTGGTACAAAGCCGTCGATGCTGCGGTCGACCAGGGTGTCGATGCAATTATCCTGGCCGACGTCGGTTTGCTCGATTACGCCCGCCAACGCCATCCACAGCAGCGTTTGCACCTTTCTGTGCAAGGCTCGGCGACCAGTTACGAGGCGATCAATTTCTGCCAGCGCGAGTTCGGTATTCGCCGTGCCGTGTTGCCGCGCGTTTTGACGCTGGCCCAGGTTGAACACGTGATCAAGCACACCACCGTTGAAATCGAGGTTTTCGGCTTTGGCAGCCTTTGCGTGATGAACGAAGGCCGCTGCTGGCTTTCTTCCTATGCCTGCGGCGAATCGCCCAATACGGTCGGCGCCTGCTCGCCCGCCAAGTACGTCAAGTGGGACAAACAGCCCGGCACGATGGAAACCCGCCTCAACGGCATTCTCATCGATCGTTTCGGCGACGACGAACCGGCCGGCTACCCGACACTCTGCAAAGGTCGCTTCGAGGTTCAGGGCGAAACCTATTACGCACTGGAAGAACCGACCAGCCTGAACGTCGTTTCCATCCTGCCGGAAATCATCAAGATCGGCGTCAAGGCGATCAAGGTCGAAGGACGCCAGCGCAGCCCGGCTTATGTCACCCAGGTTACACGCACCCTGCGTGCGGCGCTCGATTCGCTGCGCGACGGCAGCGAACGGTTTCACGTGAAACCGGCCTGGCAGGCCGAGTTGGCCAAAGTATCAGAAGGCAGCCAGGCCACGCTCGGCGCCTACAACCGTCCGTGGCGCTGAAGGAGTTCGCATGAAATTATCGCTTGGTCCCCTGCTCTACTTCTGGCCCAAGGCCGAAGTCATGGAGTTCTACGCCCAAATGGCACAGAACCCGGCCATCGACATCATCTACGTCGGCGAAGTCGTCTGTTCCCGCCGCCAACAACTGCGGACGGCCGACTGGGTCGGACTGGCCCGCGACCTGACCGATGCCGGCAAGCAGGTTGTGGTTTCGGCCCAGGCATTGCTCGAATCGGAAAGCGACCTGAAAGCGTTGCGCCGGCTGATCGACGACGCGGGTTGCATGCTCGAAGCCAATGACCTTGGCGCGGTCAACCTCGTGCACGGCAGCAATTTTGTCGCCGGACCGCACCTGAATATTTACAACGAAGCGACCCTGGCGACCTACGCCCGCTACGGCCTGAAACGCTGGGTGCCGCCCCTGGAGGCAACACGGACGCTGGTCGACACGCTGCATGCCAGCAAACCGGCCGGCATCGAAACCGAGGTTTTCGTCTATGGCCGGATTCCGCTGGCGTTCTCGGCACGCTGTTTCACGGCGCGCCATTACGACCTGAACAAGGATGACTGCCAGTTCAAATGCCTCGACCACAGCGAGGGATTGACCCTGAAGACCCGTGAAGGACAAGCGTTCCTGAACATCAACGGGATTCAGACCATGTCGGCACAGAGCTACAACCTGCTGCACGAAATTCCCGACATGTTGCAGATGGGTATCGATATCGCCCGGATCAGCCCACAAAAGCAGCACATGGATGAAATCATCGCGGCGTTTGATCAGGCACGACAAGGTCAGGCTGTCAGCATCACTACCGTGCACTGGGATAATTGCGGTCTGGTCGATGGATACTGGTTCGGTGATGCCGGCATCGTCCAACGCCACACACAAGCCCTTGCCCAACTGGGAGCCAGCGCATGAACACCGATTTCACCATTCCGAAGTTCCGCTTGCCCGCTTTTGTCGCCAGCCTCGGCCAGAAACTCCCGCAATGGCCGCACGCCCTGGTTCTGGTCGCCGGCCTGAATGCTGCACTGAAAATGAAATTGCTGCCGGAAGACGGGTTGACCGCGCTGGAAGACAAGATTTTCCGGGTCCGAGTGCTCGATACTGGCGGCGAAGCCTCGTACACTTTCCGCGAAGGTCTTTTCCGGCCAGTTTTCCGCCCGGAACGTGAGCCCGACCTGGCATTTGCCGCCAATCTCTCCGCTTACCTGCAGCTGATTGCCCGGCAAGAAGACCCGGACACCCTGTTTTTCAGCCGTGAACTGGAAATCACCGGCGATACGGAACTGGGCCTGATCGTCAAAAACATGCTCGATGCCATCGAATGGCCGAGCCTGCCACAACTGCCGAGATTCGGCCGCTAGACTGAAATCCTGCGGTCGACTGCGATACGCAGCCCTATTTCAGCGACAAGCGGACAATAAAAAACGGGAGGCCGAGGCCTCCCGTTTTGCTGTCAGCCCATCAGGGCATCAAGCCTTTTTCTGCGTATCCAGACGGAACTTGACGTAGCTGCCCGGTGCATCTTCGATCACCTTGAGCGCGCCGGCTTCCGGCTTGCGGGCCGGCACCTTGGCCGAACCACCTGGCAAGGCGTTGACCCATGCATTCCAGTGCGTCCACCACGAACCGGCGTTCTGCGTGGCACCGGCCAGGAAATCATCCGGGCTTTCCGGCAGGTTGCCGTCGGTCGCATCATTGGTCCAGAAGCCATACTTGTTGGCTGCCGGCGGATTGACGATACCGGCGATGTGGCCGGAGCCGCCGAGCACGAACTTGGTATTGCCGGACGGCAGGCGAGCGCCCATGTAGGTGCTCTTCCACGGTGCGATGTGGTCTTCGATCGTCGAGATGAAGTAGCACGGGGTCTTGACCTTGCTGATGTCGATCTTGACGCCGCCGAGCGTAATGCCACCCGGTTCGCGCAGCAGGTTGGCCAGGTACATGTTGCGCAGGTAGAAGCTGTGCATCGCGGCCGGCATACGGGTCGAATCGGAGTTCCAGTACAGCAGGTCGAACGGGAACGGATCCTTGCCCATCAGGTAGTTGTTGACCACGAAGGACCAGATCAGGTCGTTGGCGCGCAGCATGTTGAAGGTGCCGGCCATTTCCGAACCTTCCAGGAAACCGCGTTCGGCCATCTTCTTTTCGAGGCCGGAAACGGCGCCTTCATCGAGGAAGATACCCAGTTCGCCCGGCTCGGAGAAATCGAGCATGGTCGTGAAGAAGGTGGCGGAATTGGCGCGCTTGTCCTTCTTGGCGGCCATGTAGGCCAGCGTGGTCATGGTCAGCGTGCCGCCCAGGCAGTAGCCGGCCAGATTGACGCTGTCTTCGCCGGTGTGGGCACAGACCTGGTTAATCGCTTCGAGCGAACCTTCGAGCAGGTAATTTTCGAAGGACTTGGCAGCCAGCTTCTCGTCCGGGTTGGTCCACGACATGATGAAGGTGGTGTGCCCCTGGTCGGTCGCCCACTTGACCATGGAGTTCTTCTCGCGCAGGTCGAGGATGTAGTACTTGTTGATCCACGGCGGAACGATCAGGAAAGGCTTCTTGTTCTGTTCCGGGGTGGTCGGGTTGTACTGGATGAGCTGGAACAGTTCGTTCTGGAAAACCACCTTGCCCGGCGTCGTGGCAACGTTCTTGCCCATTTCGAAGGCCGAGGTATCGGTCATCCGGATGCGCAGCTGGCCATCACCGGATTCAACGTCGTGCAGCAGGTTGTTCAGACCCTTGATCAGGTTCTGGCCGTGCGATTTGACGGTTTCGCGGAAGACTTCCGGATTGGTCATCGCGAAGTTGGACGGCGACAGTGCATCGATGTACTGGCGGGTGAAGAAGTTGACCTTCTGTTGCGTCTGCTCGTCGAGACCTTCGGTGCCGGCCACGGTGTCATGCAGGTGACGGGCGGTGATCAGATAGGATTGCTTGACGAAGTCGAACAGGAAATGCTCTTCCCATTCCTGGTCCTTGAAGCGGTTGTCACCCTTTTTCGGTGCGGCAACGGCGTTGACCGGGACACCCATCATCTTCATCGTGGTGTTCTGCCACAGCGAGAAGTAGTCCCACATCATGTTCATCTGGGTCTGGGCCATCTTGTACGGATTGGCCATCAGACGCGAGGACAGGTCCATGAAGGCTTTGGCTACGCCCAACTCATCGGACGGTGCATTGACACCGTCCTTGGCTTTCTTTTCCATGAACTGGGTGATCAGGCGCGAGGCGCGCTGGGCGACTTCAGCGTAGGTCTTGGCGATTTCTGCCGGGTTGGGCAGGTTCATGCCCTGGTCTTCGGTTTGCTGCGACATCTTCAAACTCCCTCTGTCAGTGCGCGGCGGGTTATTGCTGCAACCGCAAGAATCGAATTACACCATCGGTATCGGTCACTCGTGACATCCGACCAGCTTGTTCAAGGTAATTGAGATGAGCGATTGCCTCGCCCATCGCAAACATTGTTTGATGCGTATCGAGTGCCCGCTGAAACAGCACATCGAGCAATTCGGCTGCGCTCTTCGGCGCTTCATCACAGCTATTCTCCAGGGCACGCAACCGTTCTTCATGGTGCGCGTGCAAATCCGCCACCCGGGGTTGAACGCCATAAAACGGCAACCCGTGCGACGGCAACACAAGAGTCTTCTCCGGAATCAGACGAGCCATTTCATCCAGCGACGTCAGATACCAGCCCAAGGCATCGGCATCCGGCGTTGCAGCAAAAACGCTGACATTCGTCGAAATTCTCGGCAAAAGCATGTCGCCGGAAATTACCACGTCAAGTTCCGCGCAGTAAAGCGCCATATGCTCAGGCGCATGTCCATGGCCAATGATTATTTGCCATTTTTTGCCGTCGACCGTGACGACGTCCCCCGCCTTGATCCGCTGGTAGTAGTCCGGCAAAGCCGGCACTGCCTTGCGATAACCCGAACCGCGCTTTTCGAATTTAGCCAGATGCTCGGCATCCAGTCCGTGCTGGCGGAACTGGTCGACCATGAAACGCGCACCATGGCCCGCCACTTCATGCCAGACAACATGCGCCGTCAGGAACTCGCCGCTGGTCATCAATAAGGGAGCGCCCGTCTTTTCCATCAGCCAGGTCGCCAGACCCAGATGGTCGGGATGGAAATGCGTGACGATCAGCCGCGTTACCGGGCCATCCAGCGAATCGATGATCCGCGACCAGGTTTCGCGTACGGCATCATCGGGAAAACCGGTATCGACAATGACCCACCCATCACCATCGCGCAGCAGCCAGAGATTGATGTGATCAAGCTGAAAAGGGAGCGGCATGCGCAACCAGAAAACACCCGGAGCAACTTCGGTCAATTCGCCGGCGGCGGGCGGTTGGGCGTGAGGATAATGCAAAGACATGATGAGTCCAGAAGACGTGGCCGGACAAATTACCATACGGTAGCGGATTGAAAAAACACCTTTCTTCTGATTTACTTGCCCGAATTATTCAAGGATCACATTGTGAACGCCTCCTCCACGACCTTCGCCATTTCGGATCTGGCCCGCGAATTCGGCATCACCCCGCGCACCATCCGCTTCTGGGAAGATCAGGGCATTCTCGCCCCGCAACGCGAAGGACGAACCCGCGTATTCACCCGGCGCGATCGGGCCCGCCTGAAAATGGCCTTGCGCGGCAAGCGGCTCGGCCTGTCGCTGGCCGAGATCAAGGACCTGATCGGCATGTACTCGAATACCGAGGACGAAACGCCACAGCTGATCGAATGTCTGCGCATCATGGAAAAACGCCGTGCGGCGCTTGAGCAGCAGCGCGAAGACATTGAAGCCATGTTGAGCGAAATCGGCCAGTTCGAGCAGCAGTGCAGCGAAGAACTGGTACGCAGGAGCAAGGCTGGATGAACCGCCGGCAAAAAACTTTGTTCAACCAGTTGACGTTAACGTCAACGTAAATACAATCATGCCATGACGCATATTTCCGATCCGCACTTTTCCGACCGCGTCCGCGACAGTTTTGCGCGGCAAAACGCCATGACCTTGATTCAGGCAACCCTGCCGGTTGTCGAACACGGGCTGACGGAAATCCACCTGCCCCACTGGTCGGGTGTCGAGCAGCAACACGGTTTCGTCCATGGCGGCGTGGTCGGCATGATCGCCGACTCGGCAGCCGGCTATGCGGCAATGACCATGGTTTCTCCTTCCGCTTCGGTGTTGACCGTGGAATACAAGATGAATCTGGTCGCCCCGGCCGATGGAGAAAAACTGATTGCCCGCGGCAAGGTTGTCCGCCCCGGAAGAACACTGATCGTGACCCAGGCTGAAGTCTTCGCCGTGAAAGACGGCCGGGAAACACTCTGTGCGCTGATGCAGCAAACCATCATGGTGATGCACGGCAAAACTGAAAAACAAACTTAAAAACGGAGACAAACCATGAACATCCCTAGCCTCGACTTCGGTCTCGGTGAAGACATTAACATGCTGCGCGATGCGGTCAAGGCCTTTGCCGATGCCGAAATCGCCCCGCGTGCCGCAGAAATCGATCGCGTTAACGAATTCCCGGCCGACCTGTGGAAAAAATTCGGCGACATGGGCCTGCTCGGCATGACCGCCGGCGAGGAATATGGTGGCACCAACATGGGCTATCTCGCCCATATCGTCGCGCTGGAAGAAATTTCGCGTGCGTCCGCTTCGGTCGGCCTCTCCTACGGTGCACACTCGAATCTGTGCGTAAACCAGATTCGCCGCAACGGTACTGAAGCGCAGCGCCAGAAATACCTGCCCAAACTGATCTCCGGCGAGCATGTTGGCGCGCTGGCCATGTCCGAACCGAATGCCGGCTCGGACGTCGTTTCGATGAAACTGAAAGCCGACAAAAAGGGCGACCGCTACGTCCTGAACGGCGCCAAGATGTGGATCACCAACGGCGGCGATGCCGATACGCTGGTCGTCTACGCCAAGACCGACATCAATGCCGGCGCCAAGGGCATGACCGCCTTCATCGTCGAAAAGGGCATGAAGGGTTTTACCCACGGCACCCACCTCGACAAGCTGGGCATGCGCGGCTCCAACACCTTCCCGCTGTTTTTCGACGACTGCGAAGTCCCGGAAGAGAACGTGCTCGGCGGCGTCGGCAACGGTACCAAGGTACTGATGTCCGGCCTCGACTATGAACGCGCCGTGCTCTGCGGCGGTCCGCTCGGCATCATGGCTGCCTGCATGGACGTCGTCGTCCCTTACCTGCACGAACGCAAGCAGTTCGGCCAGGCAATTGGCGAATTCCAGTTGATGCAAGGCAAGGTCGCCGACATGTATTCGACCTGGATGGCCAACCGCGCCTACGTCTATGCGCTGGGCCGCGCCTGCGACAACACCGACCACGCCCGTACGCTGCGCAAGGATGCCGCTGGCGCCATTCTCTATTCCGCCGAAAAAGCCACCTGGATGGCCGGTGAAGCAATCCAGACGCTGGGGGGGGTTGGTTACACCAATGAATATTCGACCGGTCGTCTCTGGCGCGATGCCAAGCTCTACGAGATCGGGGCAGGTACCTCCGAAATCCGTAGAATGCTGATCGGTCGCGAACTCTTCGCGGAAACCGCATAAACATGCTCCCGCCGGGCTCCCGACGGGGGCTCGGCAACAGGAGCACTCACTTATGACCGTTACTCTTCGCACCCTCACCGCCAACGATACCGAAGCACTGGAGCAGGTACGCCAGTACTTCCGCAATTACGCAGCCTGGCTCGGCGTCGATCTGTCGTATCAAAATTTCGATCAGGAAATGGCCTCGCTGCCCGGCGCTTATTCGGCACCGGAAGGACGCTTGTTTTTTGCCGAAATTGACGGTCGACCGGCGGGTTGCGTCGGTGTCCGCTCACTGGCCGGCAGCGAAGGCGTGTGCGAAATGAAGCGCCTCTACGTCGAGCCGGAAGAACGCGGCCACGGCGTCGGCAATGCGCTGGCCATGGCGGCGATCAAGGCAGCCAAGGAAATTGGTTATCGCAAACTGATGATCGACACCCTGCCCAACATGCGCATGGCCGTGAAGCTCTACCGCGAACTGGGTTTTACCGAAGCACCGAATTATTACCAGACACCGATCGAAGGCACGATGTTCCTCGCGCTCGATCTCGACAACTGGTCGGAAGAGGAAATCCGCAGCGAAAACCTGTCGCACCTGTTCGACTTCAATCGTGCCTGGGCCAACCAGATGCAGGAAGTCGATCCGACCTATTTCGACAAGCTGTCACAGCTGCAAACCCCCGAGTTCCTCTGGATCGGCTGCTCGGACTCACGCGTGCCGGCCAACCAGATCGTCGGCCTGCTGCCGGGCGAGGTTTTCGTTCATCGCAACGTCGCCAACGTCGTCGTCCATACCGACCTGAACTGCCTGTCGGTCATCCAGTACGCCGTCGATGTGCTCAAGGTCAAGCACATCATGGTTGTCGGCCACTATGGCTGTGGCGGCGTCGGTGCCGCACTGCGTCGTGACCGGGTCGGCATCGTCGATCTCTGGCTGCGCCACGTCCATGACGTGCACAACAAGCACCTGGCCAACGTCGACAGCCTGCCCGAAGCACAGCGCCATGATCGCCTGTGCGAGCTGAACGTACTCGAACAGGTGGCCAATGTCTGCCACAACCCGGTGGTCCAGGATGCCTGGCAACGCGGCCAGCAACTCACCGTCCACGGCTGGATCTATGGCCTCAAGGATGGCCATATCCACGACCTCGGCATCACTGTCGATTGCCTGTCCGACTTGCCGGCACGCTACGACGCCGCTTTGAAGGCGCTTGACGCCTGAACCCAATAACAAACCGCTAAGGAGAAACTCAGCATGAATGACCCGATCGTTATCGTTTCCGCCGCCCGTACCCCGATGGGCGGCTTTCAGGGTGCCTTTGCCGGCCTGACCGGTCCGCAACTCGCTGCCGTCGCCATCAAGGCTGCTGTCGAGCGTGCCGGCATCGACGCCAATCTGGTTGAAGAAGTGCTGATGGGCTGCGTCCTGCCGGCCGGCGTCGGCCAGGCACCGGTGCGCCAGGCGGCACTGCTCGCCGGTCTGCCGCTGTCGGCGGGTTGCGCGATGGTCAGCAAGGTTTGCGGCTCCGGCATGAAAGCCACGATGGTTGGCCACGACGGCATTCTCGCTGGTTCGAGCGGCGTTACCGTGGTCGGCGGCATGGAGTCGATGACCAATGCCCCGTACCTGCTGCCCAAGGCACGTAGTGGCTACCGCCTCGGCCACGGCCAGATGCTCGACCACATGTTCATGGACGGTCTGGAAGATGCCTACGCCAAGGAAACCCGTGGTCGCCTGATGGGCACTTTTGCCGAAGAATGCGCCAGCAGCTACGGCTTCACCCGCGAAGCACAGGACGAATACGCCATCCGCTCGACCACCCGTGCCAAGGAAGCCAGCGACAACGGCTCCTTCAACTGGGAAATTGCCCCGGTCACCGTTGCCGGCCGCAAGGGCGATGTCGTGGTCGACAAGGATGAAGGTCCTTTCGCGGTCAACGTCGAAAAAATCCCGACTTTGAAGCCGGCATTCAAGAAAGACGGCACCGTAACCGCCGCCAACTCGTCGTCGATTTCCGATGGCGCAGCCGCCATGGTCCTGATGCGCGCATCCAAAGCCGCCGAACTCGGCCTCAAGCCGATCGCCAAAATCGTCGGCCACACGACCAACGCCGGCGTCCCGGCCCTCTTCCCGTCGGCTCCGGTCGGCGCGATGGAAAAGCTCTTGGCCAAGACCGGCTGGACGGCTGACAGCGTCGATCTGTGGGAAATCAACGAAGCCTTTGCCGTCGTCACGATGGCCGCCCTGCACGATCTCAAGCTGCCGGCCGAGAAGGTCAACATCCACGGTGGCGCCTGCGCACTGGGCCACCCGATCGGCGCTTCCGGCGCACGCATCATCGTGACCCTGCTTGGCGCCCTGAAGAAGACCGGCGGCAAGCGCGGTATCGCTTCGCTGTGCATCGGCGGCGGCGAAGCCACGGCACTGGCAGTGGAAATGCTCTAAGTGCCACAGCAGGCCGGTTCGATCACCTATCTCAAGCTTGTCGGGGCCATGTTCATGTGGGGCGGCACCTGGATTGCGGGACGCATCGTGGCGCAGGAGCTTCCTGCACCGCTGATGGCTGCCGCCTTCCGGTTTCTCCTTGCCGGACTGGTCCTTGCCGGCTATGCGCTGCTCAGCGAAGGCCGCATCCCGCGGCTCCAGAGCAGCGGCGAATGGGGGAGCGTCACCGGCCTGGCACTGACCGGCATCTTCATCTATGCCTTGTGTTTTTTTTACGGCCTGAAGCACATCCCGGCCGGACGCGGCGCTCTGGTCGTCGCACTCAATCCGGTCGTCGCCGCGCTGGCTGCCTGGTTTCTCGGCCAGGAACGGATGACGCCGGTCAAACTGGCTGGCATCGGCATCGCACTGGCCGGCTGCCTGACGGTGATCGGCAACGGCGATCCATTCGCGCTGCTGCATGGCGCGGTCGGACTGGGTGAGTGGCTGATTATCGGCTGCGTCCTGTGCTGGACGGTTTACACCTTCATCGGCCGACGGGCGACAAGAACCATCTCGCCGCTCGGCGCAACGCTGTACGCCAGCCTGATCGGTGCTGCACTACTCGGTACGACGGCAATGCTGCAAGGCGGCATCGAACTGAGCGAGTGGTCGTGGCGCGTCTGGAGCAGCATCGCCTTTTTGGCCATCGGCGGTACCGCACTCGGCTTCACCTGGTTTGCCGACGGCGTCAAACGCCTGGGCGCAGCCAAGGCCTCGGCTTTCGTCAACCTGGTCCCGGTCTTTGCCGTGCTGCAGGCTGCCCTGCTGCTTGACGAACGACTCGGCATCGCCGTCCTTGGCGGCGGCCTGCTGGTCATTGCCGGCGTCTGGCTGACAACAATTTTTTCGGAGAGAACAGCATGATCCTGACCCAAGAACAAGAAATGATCCGTGACTCGATGCGCGCTTTCGCGCAGGAGCGCCTCGCCCCCTTCGCCGCCGAATGGGACAAGAACCACACCTTCCCGGCCGAAGCCCTGAAAGAATTGGGCGAACTCGGTGCCATGGGCATGGTCGTCCCCGAGGAATGGGACGGTGCCGGCATGGATTACATGAGCCTGGTGCTGACCCTGGAAGAAATCGCCGCTGGCGATGGCGCCACCTCGACCATCGTCTCGGTGCAGAACTCGCTGGCCTGCGGCATCACCATGAAGTACGGTACCGACGCGCAGAAGGAAGAATGGCTCAAGCCGCTCGCCCGTGGCGAAAAGCTCGGCTGCTTCTGTCTGACCGAGCCGCACACCGGCTCCGATGCCGCTGCGATCACCACCCGCGCCGACAAGGATGGCGACCACTTCGTGCTGAACGGCGTCAAGCAGTTCATCACCACCGGCAAGCACGCCCACATGGCCATCGTTTTCGCGGTGACCGACAAGGCGGCCGGCAAGAAGGGGATTTCCTGCTTCCTGATCCCGACCAATACCCCGGGCTTCATCGTTGGCCGCACCGAAGACAAAATGGGCCAGCACGCTTCCGACACCGTGCAGATCATCCTGGAAAACTGCCGCGTGCCGGCCTCGGCGCTGCTCGGCAAGGAAGGCGAAGGCTACAAGATCGCCCTTTCCAACCTCGAAGCCGGCCGTATCGGCATCGCCGCCCAGAGCATTGGTATGGCCCGCGCCGCCTTTGAAGCCGCCATCCGCTACGCCAAGGAGCGTGTCACTTTCGGCGTGGCGATCATCGATCACCAAGCCGTCAACTTCAAACTGGCCGACATGAACACCCTGCTCGATGCTGCCCGCCTGATGGTCTGGCGTGCCGCCCAGCTCAAGGACGCCGGCAAGCCCTGCCTGAAGGAAGCCTCGATGGCCAAGATGTTCGCCTCGGAAGCCGCCGAGAAGATCGCTTCCGACGCCATCCAGATCCACGGTGGCGTTGGCTATACCAGCGACTTCCCGGTCGAGCGCATCTACCGCGACGTACGTATCTGCCAGATCTACGAAGGGGCCAACGACATTCAGCGCCTCGTTATCGGACGTAGCATCGCCAGCGAGTAAGCACACACAAACACCGCGGTCGACCGGTCAAAACAATAAAAACCGGCGACCGCATTAACGAGGAGACAACTCATGGCCGACTCAGCCAACACCCCGATCGATTTCTATTTTGATTTTTCCAGCCCCTACGGTTACCTGATGGCTGAAAAAATCGATGCCCTCGCCGCGCGTTACGGGCGCAGCGTCACCTGGCACCCTGTACTACTCGGCATCATTTTCCAGGCGACTGGCTCGCGTCCGCCCGTTGTCGGTGCAAGCAGCAAAGCCAGCTACATGTTTCATGATTTCGCACGCTCCGCGCGCCACATGGGCATTCCCTACAACATGCCGAGCCGCTTCCCGCTGCCGACACAAAACGCCGCTCGCGCCTTCTACTGGCTGGCTGGACAAGATATTGCGCTGGCCAAGCAATTTGCGCTGGCGGTCTATCGCGCCTTCTTCGTTGCTGACCGCGACATTTCCGCACCGGAAACCGTGCTCGAAATTGCTGCCGAATTCGGTGTCGACCGCGACAAACTGGGTGCCGCGCTGCAAAGCCCGGAAATCAAGGCCCGGCTCAAGGACGAAGTCGACGCCGCGCTACAGGCCGGCGTTTTTGGTTCTCCTCACCTGATCATCGACGGCGAAGCCTTCTTCGGCGCCGACCGCCTGCCGCAAATCGAACACTGGCTCGAATCCGGCGGCTTCTGAAAGCAAACATGCAAAGAATCTGCGTCTTCTGCGGGGCCAACTCCGGCCGCAATCCGCTCTACTGGGCCGAGGCTGAACGCGTCGGCCGCCTGTTAGCCGAACGAGGCATCGAACTGGTCTATGGTGGCGGCAATATCGGCCTGATGGGTGCCGTTGCCGATGGCTGCCTGGCCGCCGGCGGAAGCGTTATTGGCGTCATTCCGCAGGCGCTGATGGGCAAGGAGGTCGATGGTCGCAATGTCGAACATCGCGCCCTGACCCGGCTTGAAGTCGTCGATTCGATGCATACCCGCAAGGCACGGATGGCCGAACTGGCCGATGGTTTCATCGCCCTGCCCGGCGGCTTCGGCACCTTCGAGGAACTCTGCGAAATCCTCACCTGGGGCCAACTCGGGTTTCACGTGAAACCGATCGGGCTGCTCAATATCAACAAGTTCTACGACCCGCTGCTCGCCTTGTTTGACCATGCGGTCAGCGAAGGCTTCCTGCGCGAGCAAAACCGCGCCATGGCGCTGGCCGAAACGGATATCGAGCAGTTGCTTGAAGCCATGCAGAACTTTCAGCCAGAACCGGTCAGCAAATGGCTGAAGGACGAACGACAGTTGTAAGCCGGACAAAACAATCCCATCAGGACATATAAGCAAAAAAGCGAGGAGACATGACTACCCTGAAAACCCAACTCAATCCGCGTAGTGCCGATTTCCAGGCCAACGCGGCAGCCATGGAGACGGTCGTTGCCGATCTCCATGAAAAGGTCGAAAAGATCGCCCTCGGCGGCCCGGAAGCGGCCCGCCAGAAGCATCTGGCCCGTGGCAAGCTGCTCCCCCGCGAGCGGGTCAATGGCCTGCTCGACCCCGGCACGCCCTTCCTTGAAATCGGCCAGTTCGCGGCCTACGGCATGTACGGCGG
The DNA here is from genome assembly GCF_016864195.1 of Dechloromonas sp. TW-R-39-2. Taxonomy (NCBI): domain Bacteria; kingdom Pseudomonadati; phylum Pseudomonadota; class Betaproteobacteria; order Rhodocyclales; family Azonexaceae; genus Dechloromonas; species Dechloromonas sp. TW-R-39-2. The sequence continues at coordinate 452,293 of NZ_CP045202.1, read as the reverse complement.
TGACGTGCCGGCCGCCTCGGTGATTGCCGGCATCGGTCGCGTCGAAGGCGTCGAATGCATGATCGTGGCCAACGATGCGACGGTGAAAGGCGGCACTTATTACCCGTTGACCGTGAAAAAGCACCTGCGCGCCCAGGAAATCGCGCTGGAAAACCGCCTGCCCTGCGTCTACCTGGTCGATTCCGGCGGCGCCTTCCTGCCGATGCAGGATGAAGTTTTCCCGGACAAGGAACATTTTGGCCGCATTTTCTTCAATCAGGCCAACCTGTCGGCCCAGGGCATTCCGCAGATCGCCGCCGTGCTCGGCTCGTGTACTGCCGGCGGTGCCTATGTGCCGGCGATGTGCGACGAGTCGATCATCGTCAAGAATCAAGGCACCATCTTTCTCGGCGGCCCACCGCTGGTCAAGGCGGCGACCGGTGAAGTCGTCTCGGCCGAAGACCTCGGCGGGGCCGACGTGCATACGCGCATTTCCGGCGTCGTCGATCATCTGGCCGAGAACGACGCGCACGCACTGGCCATCGCCCGCCGGATCATCAAGGATCTGAACTGGAAAAAGGCCCCACCAGTCACGTTGACCGCGCCACTCGAACCGCGCTATCCGACGCAGGAGCTGTACGGCGTCATCCCGACCGATTCCAAGAAGCCGTTCGACGTGCGTGAAATCATCGCCCGCGTCGTCGACGACTCCGATTTCGACGAATTCAAGGCCCGCTACGGCACCACGCTGGTCTGCGGTTTTGCCCGCATCTGGGGTTATCCGGTCGGCATCGTCGCCAACAACGGCATCCTGTTCTCGGAATCGGCCCTGAAAGGTGCCCATTTCATCGAACTGTGCGCCCAGCGCGGCATTCCGCTCGTCTTTTTGCAGAACATCACCGGCTTCATGGTTGGTCGCAAGTACGAAAACGGCGGCATCGCCCGCGACGGCGCCAAGATGGTCACAGCCGTCGCCACCGCCAAGGTGCCGAAATTCACCGTCGTTATCGGTGGCTCGTTTGGGGCCGGCAACTACGGCATGTGCGGCCGGGCCTACTCACCGCGCTTTCTGTGGATGTGGCCAAACGCCCGCATCTCGGTCATGGGCGGCGAACAGGCAGCCGGCGTACTGGCCACCGTCAAGCGCGACGGAATGGAAGCAACCGGAAAAACATGGAGCGCCGAGGAAGAGGCAGCCTTCAAGGCGCCAATCCGCGAGCAGTATGAAACCCAGGGCCACCCCTATTACGCCAGCGCCCGACTGTGGGACGACGGCATCATCGATCCGGCCGATACGCGCCGCGTCCTTGGCCTTGGCCTTTCTGCCTCGATGAATGCCCCGGCCGAAGAAACCAAGTTCGGCATCTTCCGGATGTAAGGAAAAGACATGTTTACGACACTCGAAATCGAACTCGCCGGCCAGGTGGCCACTATCTGGATGAACCGTCCGGAGATGCATAACGCCTTCGACGAAACACTGATCACCGAACTGACTGCCGCCTGCATCGCGCTGGATGAAGATGCCGACGTGCGCGTCGTCGTCCTCGCCGGACGCGGCAAGAGCTTCTCGGCCGGTGCCGACCTCAACTGGATGAAGCGAGCCGCCAACAACGGCGTCGATGACAATCTCAATGATGCTCGTGCGCTGGCTCGCATGCTGCGTGTTCTCGCCGAAATGAAGAAACCGACCATCGCCCGCGTCCAGGGCGCCGCTCTCGGCGGCGGCACCGGCCTGACCGCCGCCTGCGACATCGCCGTGGCTTCGACCAAGGCCTTCTTTGCTACCTCGGAAGTCAAATTCGGCATCATTCCATCGGCCATCAGCCCTTACGTCGTCCGGGCCATCGGCGCGCGTCAGGCCTATCGCTACTTCCAGTCGGCCGAGCGGATCGACGCCAGCCGTGCCCGCGAACTTGGTCTGGTCCATGAAACCGTCGAGCCTGAAGCACTCGATGCCAAGGTTGCCGAAATTGTCGCCGCACTGATCCAGGGGGGTCCGCTTGCCCAGGCTGCGGCCAAGGATTTGATCCGTGCCGTCGACAACAAGCCGATCAACGACAACGTTGTCGAAGATACCGCCCACCGCATCGCCCATTTGCGCGCCACGCCAGAAGCCAGAGACGGCATCGCCGCCTTCCTCGACAAACGCTCGCCGGCATGGATGGGGGAATAAGCCATGTTTAATAAAACGCTCATCGCCAAGCGCGGTGACCAGTCCCGCAGGGACGCAGCGACGAAGTCAAACTGCCTGCGTGCGCAGCACGCTCAGGCGATTTCCCCGCGGGAGAACCAGCATGTTTAACAAAATCCTGATCGCAAACCGCGGGGAAATCGCCTGCCGCGTCATCAAGACTGCCCGCCGCATGGGCATTCGTACCGTTGCCGTCTATTCCGAAGCCGATGCCAATGCGCGCCACGTGCGTCTCGCCGACGAAGCCGTGTTGCTTGGCCCGGCCGCCGCCCGCGAATCGTACCTGGTCGCCGACAAGATCGTCGAAGCCTGCAAGCGCACCGGCGCGCAGGCTGTCCATCCCGGCTACGGTTTCCTTTCCGAGAACGCCGACTTTGCCGACGCGCTGGCGGCCAACGGCATCGCCTTCATTGGCCCGCCGGCCTCGGCCATTCGTGCCATGGGCTCCAAATCCGAAGCCAAGAAACTGATGGGCAAAGCCGCCGTGCCGCTCACCCCGGGTTATCACGGCGATGATCAGACCCCGGCCCTGCTCCACAAGGAAGCCGATGCCATTGGCTACCCGGTACTGATCAAGGCTGCCGCAGGCGGCGGTGGCAAGGGCATGCGGCTGGTTGAAAAGAGCGAGGATTTCCCGGATGCACTGGCTTCGTGCAAGCGCGAGGCGATTTCCAGCTTCGGTGACGACCATGTATTGATCGAAAAATACATTACCAAGCCGCGCCACATCGAAATTCAGGTTTTTGCCGACTCGCTCGGCAACTGCGTCTATCTGTTCGAGCGCGACTGTTCGGTGCAGCGCCGCCACCAGAAGGTGCTGGAAGAAGCGCCGGCCCCAGGCATGACGCTGGAGCGCCGCCGCCAGATGGGCGAGGCTGCCGTTGCCGCAGCCAAGGCTGTCGGTTACGTCGGTGCCGGCACGGTCGAGTTCATCGCCAATCAGGATGGCTCGTTCTATTTCATGGAAATGAACACCCGCCTGCAGGTCGAGCACCCGGTGACTGAAATGATCACCGGGCAGGATCTGGTCGAATGGCAATTGCGCGTCGCCGCCGGCCAGCCGCTGCCGCTCGCTCAGGAGCAATTGCAGATTCGCGGCCACGCGTTGGAAGCCCGGATCTACGCAGAGGATGCCAACAAGGGCTTCCTGCCCTCGACCGGCAAGTTGATCCGCCTCGCCCCACCGGCTGAAAGCATTCACGTTCGCGTCGATACCGGTGTCGAGGAAGGTGACGAAATCACCCCCTACTACGACCCGATGATCGCCAAGCTGATCGTCTGGGACGAGCATCGCGATGCCGCACTGGCCCGCATGCGCAAGGCGCTGGCCGATTACCAGGTGGCCGGCGTGACGACCAATATCGATTTCCTGTCGCGCCTCGTCGCCTGCCCGGCTTTTGCCGGCGCCGACCTCGATACCGGCCTGATCGAACGTCAGAAGGACTTTCTCTTCCCGCCCGTTCAGGCCGTGCCGCGCGATGCGCTGCTCGTTGCAACGGTCGGCGAATTGCTCTGGGAGCAACACGAAGCGAAGCAGAAAGCCAAGACCAGCGGCGATCCGTGGTCACCGTGGCATGCCCGCGACGGCTGGCGGATGAACCTGTCCGCTGCCCGCATGGTCGGTTTCCGCGATGGCGACAGCCTGATCGAAGCACAAGTCCGCTACCAGCGCGATCAATGGGCGATCACTATCCATGGCGAAACGACGCTGGCGCGCGGTAAAAAACTGGACGGCGATGCTTTTGCCGTCGAACTCGACGACCGCCGGCTGGTCGCCAGCGTTGTCGCGGTCGACGACAAGCGCAGCATCTTTTTGAACGGCAGCACCTGCACGCTGTTGCGAGACGATCCGCTGCATCTGGTCGAAGCTGGCGGCGCCCAAGGTGGCGGCCTGACCGCACCGATGCCGGGCAAGGTTGTTGCGCTGCTCGCCCAGGTCGGTCAAAAGGTGGAAAAAGGCACGCCGCTGCTGATTCTCGAAGCGATGAAGATGGAACATACCATCACCGCGCCGGCCGCCGGCACCGTCAAAGCCTTTTGCTACGCCGCCGGCGAGCAGGTCAGCGACGGCGCGGCACTGGTCGAGTTCGAAACTGTTTGATTGACCAACGCCTTGTGGCGGCCAGACAAGCGGCCGCCACAAGCACAATAAATCGAATGCGCCCCCGCAAGAGGGGCCACGGAGACAAGATGAACATGCAAAGTTACGTCCACGGGGCCAGTAACCAACCCCTGATCGGCCAAACCATCGGCGCATATTTTGACGAGGTCTGTGCCCGCTTCGCCGAGCGCGAAGCACTGGTCGTTCGCCACCAGAACGTGCGGATGACTTACGCCACGCTCAAGGAAACCGTCGATAACCTAGCCTGCGGCCTGCGCCGTCTTGGCCTGAAACCCGGCGAGCGAATCGGCATCTGGTCGCAAAACAACACGGAGTGGGTACTCACACAGTTTGCCACCGCCAAGGCCGGCCTGGTGATGGTCAATATCAACCCGGCTTACCGACGCTCGGAACTGGAATACGTACTCAACAAGGTCGGCTGTCGCGCCCTGATCCTCGCCCCCAGCTTCAAGTCGAGCAACTATCTGGAAATGCTGCAGGATCTGGCACCGGAACTGGCCAGCGGCACACCGGGCGATATCCAGTGCGCCCGCCTGCCTGAGTTGAAGCACGTCATCCGGATGGGTGAGGAACGCACGCCGGGCATGCTCAACTTCGATACCCTGCGTCTGCCGGCTGCCCGTCACGAACTCAATGCACTGGCCGAACTGGCCGAAACGCTGCAATTCGACGACCCGATCAATATCCAGTTCACCTCCGGCACAACCGGCGCGCCCAAGGGCGCCACGCTGTCGCACCACAACATCCTGAACAACGGTTTCTTCATCGGCGAAGCAATGCGCCTGACACCGGAAGACCGCCTGTGCATTCCGGTACCGCTCTACCACTGCTTCGGCATGGTGCTCGGTAACCTGGCCTGCCTGACGCACGGCTCGGCAATGATTTTCCCCGGCGAAGGTTTCGATCCGCTGTCGACGCTTGAAACTGTCGCCGAGGAGCAATGCACGGCCCTGCACGGCGTTCCGACCATGTTCATCGCCGTGCTTGATCACCCCGATTTCGCCAAATATGACCTGTCGCGTCTGCGTACCGGCATCATGGCTGGCAGCCCCTGCCCGATCGAGGTCATGAAGCGTGTGCTCGACCAGATGCACATGAACGAAGTAACCATCGCCTACGGCATGACCGAAACCTCGCCGGTGTCCTTCCAAAGCTCGGTCGATGACCCGGTTGAGCGTCGCGTCTCGACCGTCGGCCGCGTCCAGCCACACGTCGAAGTCAAGATCGTCGATACCGACGGCCGTATCGTGCCACGTGGCACGGCCGGCGAATTGCTGACCCGCGGCTATTCGGTGATGCTCGGTTACTGGGGTGACGAAGTCCGGACCCGCGAAGCGATCGACGCCGCCGGCTGGATGCATACCGGTGATCTGGCGGTGATCGACGAAGCCGGCTACTGCAATATCGTCGGCCGCCTCAAAGACATGGTGATTCGCGGCGGCGAGAACATTTACCCGCGCGAAATCGAGGAGTTTCTCTATCGCCACCCGAAAGTGCAGGACGTTCAGGTGATCGGCGTACCGGATCCCAAATATGGCGAGGAACTGTGTGCCTGGATTATCCTGAAACCTGGCCAGAACGCGACGGACCAGGACATCCGCGATTTCTGTCAGGGCCAGATTGCCCACTACAAGGTGCCACGCCACATCCGTTTCGTCGAAAACTTCCCGATGACCATCACCGGCAAGATCCAGAAGTTCATGATGCGCAACGCGATGAAGCAGGAACTGGGCATTCAGGAACAAGCTCACGCCTGAGTAATCGCCGATTGACCCGATTCAAGGAAAGCCAAGATGTCGCTACCGAACAAAGTAAAGATTGTCGAAGTCGGGCCGCGTGACGGCCTGCAAAACGAAAAGCAGGTCGTTCCGACCGAAATCAAGATCGAACTGATCAACCGGCTGGCCGATGCCGGCGTCAGCGTCATCGAGGCCACCTCCTTCGTCTCGCCCAAATGGGTGCCGCAGATGGGTGACAACAGCGCGGTAATGGCCGGCATCACCCGCCACCCTGCTGCGGTCTACCCGGTTTTGACGCCCAATTTGCAGGGCTTTGACTCGGCCGTACAGGCCGGTGCGACTGAAGTCGCCATTTTTGGTGCCGCCTCCGAGAGTTTTTCGCGCAAAAACATCAATTGCTCCATCGCCGAGAGCCTGAAACGCTTCGAACCCATCGTTTCAGCCGCATCGGCACTGGAAATCAAGGTTCGCGGCTACGTTTCCTGCGTCGTCGGCTGTCCCTACGAGGGCGCCATCGATCCGGAACAGGCGGCCAGCGTCGCCCAGACCCTGTTCGACATGGGCTGCTACGAAGTCTCGCTCGGCGACACCATCGGCGTCGGCAATCCGGCTTCGATCAGCCGGATGATCGAAGCCTGCGCCAAACGCATCCCGGTCGCCAAATTGGCCGGCCACTATCACGACACCTACGGCATGGCGATTGCCAACATTCATGCCTCACTGCAGGCAGGCGTCTCCGTTTTCGACAGTTCGATCGCCGGGCTGGGTGGCTGCCCCTACGCCAAGGGCGCATCCGGCAATGTCGCGACGGAAGATGTTGTCTATTTATTGCACGGGCTAGGCATTGAAACCGGCATCGATCTGGCTAAACTGGCGCTTATCGGCGACTGGATTTCCAGTGCCATCAATCGCCCGAATGGCGCCAAGGCCGGCCGGGCTTTATGTAGCCAAGCGAGCGTGTGAGTCTTTTTTCCAGCGTCACCGATCTATTCAAACCAACTCCGCCTCCCAGTCCGATGCTCAGTCATGCATTCGACCGGGTTGCCGAGTTGGTCAATCCGATGCTCAAGGCGGCACCCGGTTTTCAGCACCGCCTGCAATTGCCGCTCGAACATGCCCTCGGCTATTGCGACGGCTTGATCGCTGCACTGCCTGGCCCGGTCGACATCAATCGACAGGCGTTTTCCAACGATCCGCTGGTCCATGCGCTGTTTGCAACCGCCGATGACATTGACCAGATGCTCGGCCGCAGCCAGGCCATTCGTGACTTTCTGGCCGAACCGGCTTGCTGGGAAAACGAATATTTTTACGCCTTGTTCGCCGCCCGCCGCCAGCAGAAAAAACAGCTCGGCATGGCCCAGCAGGGCGACATGATCCAGAACGACGTTCCCCAACTAGTTCTCTATTTCTCGGACCAGACGCTGATCGAACCCTGCTGCCAGCTTGAAACCACGCTGGAAAAACTCCGCCAGCGCGCGCTGGACAGTTTGCTGCGTACCTTCCATGACCACGTTGAAACGCTGCGTCAGGAACGCGAGGGCCTGCGCGCCGACGCCTCGGCCGAACGGGCGCACCTGACCATTCTGCAAGGCACGACACCGGGTAACGCTTACGAGGTACATACCCGGCATCTGGCCGACCTCGATGCACGCCTGCGCCAGACTGCCGAATTGTTGATGCCCGAGCACCTGATCGAGGCGCTGGCCGATTTCCTTCTGGCCCCCGAGCCATCGCTCAAACTGACCCCTTACAGCGTCAACGTTGACCGCCTCGGTGTGGTCAGCGATAAGACCGCCGATGACGATCTCAGCGTGCACACCCTCAATTTCCCGGAACTAACGGCCCGCGACAAGCGTCTTCATCTCGTCACACTCGCCCGCATTCACCGCGACGAGGCCCTTGAGGCCGTTGAAATGGTGCGCGACCAGCAACATCGTTTCATGCTCATCTAAATGCTCAAATCACCCTGTATCAACGTCTGCCGGATGGATGCCCGCAGCGGCCTGTGCACCGGCTGTTTCCGGACAATTGAAGAAATCACCGTCTGGGCACGTACGGACGACCATGAGCGGCGCAACATCCTGAACCGGATCGCTACACGCCGTTCAGCCAGCAGTGCTGCAGACACCGCCCCCCAGCGCCAGAACACGAACTGAATTCATGAACAACGAAGAAGATCTCTACCTCTGCGTCGGCATCTGTCAGGCTGACCCCGATTCCGGCTACTGCCTTGGCTGCGGTCGTCCACCAATCGATTCGCCGCAAATCGTCGCCGAACTCAGCCCTCCGGTTTTTTCAGCCCCCACGACAAGCAACGACCCGGATACGCCGGAATGAGTCTCGACCTGCCGGAAACACTGGTCGTTCTTGAGCGTGGTTGGCTCTCAGCCAACAATATTCTCTGTTTCGATGGCGACCAGGCCACCCTGGTCGACAGTGGCTATTCGACCCATGCTGCGCAAACCGTCGAACTGGTGGGGCACACGCTGGCGGGTCGATCCCTCAAGCGGCTGATCAACACCCATTCACACTCCGATCACATCGGCGGCAATGCCGCCTTGCAGGCCGCATTCGGCTGTGAAATTGCCGTACCGGCCGGCCTGCACGCCACCATTGCCGACTGGGATGAAGACGCCCTGCTGCTTTCGCCGCTCGGCCAGCAATCAACCCGCTTTCAACACGATCTGCTGATCGGAGCCGGCAGCGAACTGGAAATGGGCGAACTGGTCTGGCAGGCGCTGGCCGTTCCCGGTCACGACATGGAAGCGCTGGCCTACTTCAATCCGGAAAAAGGCATCCTGATTTCTGGCGACGCCCTGTGGGAAAATGGTTTTGGCGTCATTTTTCCGGAACTGCTCGGCGAAGCCGACGGCTTGCGAAGCACCCGGGAAACGCTGGACATGCTCGCTCGACTACCGATACAAACAGTCATTCCCGGCCATGGCAGCCCGTTTGCCACGGTCGACACGGCTTTTGAGCGTGCTTTTCGTCGGCTCGCCGGTTTCGAAGCCAATATCGAACTGCTCGCCTGGCATGCGATCAAGGTGATTACCGCCTTCGCCATGATGGAGAAGCGGCGCCTGCCGATTGCCGAATTCCCGACCTTCATTCTTGGCCTGCCTTTCGCCACCGACGTCAATCGCCGCTACCTCAATTTGCGCGACGACCAACTGGTCGAACGTCTGGAACGGGAACTCCTGCTCGTCAATGCCCTGCGAATGGAAGATGGTGAACTACTGGCCGGTTAGACGGGGTCAGGGCTTCGGCAAGGCCTGCTGAACCAGCCGGACCCAGTAATTAACGCCCAGGGTCAGCAATTCATCGTTGAAATCGTAATGCGGGTTGTGCAGCGTGCAGCCGCCGGTTCCCGGGCCGTTACCAAGCCAGACGTAGCAACCCGGCTTTTCCCGCAGCATGTAGGCAAAATCCTCTGCGCCCATAGACGGCAAGATATCAGTGAGCACTCGCTCTCTTCCAAATACCGATGCAGCAATATCCCGACAGAAATTTGCCTCCGGAACGCTGTTGACCGTAGGCGGATAGCGATGATCAAAATGAACACTGATCTGAGCCGCATTGGCCGCAGCAATCCCGCTGCACAAACGTTCGATCGCCCGCTCGACGCTTTCCTGAACCTCCGGCTTGAAACTGCGGATCGTGCCGCGCAACACCACTTCTTCCGGAATAATGTTCCAGGCCTCGCCGGCATGGAACTGGGTCACACTGACCACGGCTGAGTCGCAAGGATGCAATGTGCGGCTGACCACCGTTTGCAGGGCCTGGACCAGTTGCGCACCGGCGACGATCGAATCGACGCCCTGATGCGGCATCGCGGCGTGGCAACCATGGCCGCGCACGATAATTTCGAAACCACAGGTACCGGCCATGACCGGGCCAGGCATCACCGCCATTTCGCCAACAGGAATGCCCGGCCAGTTATGCAGGCCGAACACCGACTCGACCGGGAAGCGCTCGAACAAACCATCCTCGATCATCACCGCTGCGCCGCCCTCCGACTCTTCGGCTGGCTGAAAAATGAACACGGCAATTCCGTCAAAATCAGGTTCGGCCGCAAGATAACGGGCAGCACCGAGCAGCATCGCCGTATGACCATCGTGGCCGCAGGCGTGCATTTTCCCGGCATGCCGCGAATGATGGGGAAATTCGTTCAATTCGGCGAGCGGCAAGGCATCCATATCGGCCCGCAAGCCGATCATCCGGCCAGAAGTACCGGCCCGCAAGACACCCACCACACCGGTCTTGGCAATCCCGCGATGGACTTCGAGGCCGTAGCGTTCAAGTTCGCGCGCGACCAGATCGGCCGTTCTGTTTTCGTCGAAAGCCAGTTCCGGATGAGCGTGAATATCGCGCCTTTGCGCGGTCAACTCGGCGAGAAAGGGCAAATTGAGCAAAGGAAGGGTCGGGGGCATGGGTGTCTCCTTGTTTCCTTCAATTATGCCTTGGGTTGATCCGGCGCGTCGCCTTGATTATGCTCCGTCAGATGGATCTCATTCTGATTAGCGGCCTCTCCGGCTCAGGCAAGTCCGTCGCCCTCAATCTTCTCGAAGATGCTGGCTACTACTGCGTCGACAACCTGCCGGTCGTGATGCTGACTGTCCTTATCCGGATGCTCGGCGAAGAAAGCATCAAGAAAGTCGCTGTTGGCATCGATGCCCGCTCCGGTGATGGGATCGAACGCCTGCCGGGCAAACTGGAAATCCTGCGCGATGAAGGTATCCGGCTCAACTTCCTGTTCCTCTACGCCAACGATGAAACGCTGCTCAAGCGTTATTCCGAATCACGCCGCCGCCATCCGCTCGCTACCGAAGGCCAGACGCTGGAAGAGGCCATCCGCGCCGAGCGCGATCTGATCAGCCCGATTTCCGATCTCGGCCATCGTATCGATACCAGCAATCTGAAAGCCAACGCCCTGCGCGAGTGGGTACGCCAGTTCATCGAAGCCGAGCCCGGCCAGGGCCTGACGCTGATGTTCGAGTCGTTTGGCTTCAAACATGGCCTGCCGCTCGATGCCGATCTGGTCTTCGATGTCCGCTGCCTGCCCAACCCGCACTACGACCCGCAGTTGCGTCCACTGACCGGTCGGGACCAGCCGGTGGTCTCTTTCCTCGAAGCCGAAGCCGAAGTCTGCCGGATGCGCGTCGATATCCGCCGCTTCGTCGCCGACTGGCTGCCGAGCTATATCCGCGACAACCGCAACTACCTGACGGTCGCCATCGGCTGCACCGGCGGACAGCACCGCTCGGTGTATATCGCCGAGTGGCTAAGCCGCGAATTCGCCAGCCAGGCTCGTGTGCTGGTCCGTCACCGGACCCTGGCCGGCAGTTGATGCCCTGGCTGGCCCTGATTCGTCCGGGCGACTGGCTGATCCTGCTGGCCGGTATCGGCATTGTCGGCGTCAGCATCCCGGTTTTCTGGCAGGGAGGCTTGGCCGACCGCGCAATCATCCGCCAGGAAGGCCTGATTTTCGCTGAAATCGATTTGCGCAGCCGCAAGCTGCTTGAAGTCCCCGGCCCGCTCGGCACGACGCTGATCGCCATTGAACCGGGCCGCGCCCGCGTCGTCTCCGACCCCGGTCCACGTCAATATTGTGTCCGCCAAGGCTGGCTGATGCGCCCCGGCGAAATCGCCATTTGTGCCCCGAATCGCGTCAGTCTGCAAATCAGCGGCCGAACCCGTGTCTATGACTCGATCAGTTATTGAACTCCGCGTCAGCGACGAAGACCGGCGCGTGGCCTGGCTGGCAACGGCTGCCGTCGGTCTGTCACTGGTCGATGCAGCAATTCCCTCCCCGCTGCCCGGCATCAAACCCGGATTGGCCAATATCGTCACGCTCGTCGTCCTGGCCCGCTACGGCTGGGGCACGGCGGTCTGGGTCAGCGGCCTGCGTGTACTGGCCGGCAGCCTGCTGCTTGGCTACTTTCTTGCGCCCGGCTTTTTCCTGTCGCTAACCGGCACCACGCTCAGCCTGCTGGCGCTGGGCCTTGCCCACCATCTGCCAGGCCGCTGGTTCGGTCCGGTCAGTCTGTCCATCCTCGCCGCTTTTGCCCACATCGGCGGGCAGTTGCTGCTCGCCAGGCTCTGGCTGATTCCGCACGATGGCGTTTTCCTGCTGACGCCCGTCTTTGCCGGTGCGGCACTGTTCTTTGGCACCATCAACGGTCTGATCGCAGCTAAACTGCTGGCTGAACCCGCTGCTTCGGAACAACACCATGCCTAAGACCATCTGCCTTGCACTGACCGGCGCCTCCGGCATGCCTTACGGCTTGCGCCTGCTCGAATGCCTGCTGGAAGCCGGCTGCAAGGTCCAGTTACTCTATTCGCAGGCATCGCAAGTCGTTGCCCGGCAGGAAATGGAGTTCGAGCTGCCTTCGCGGCCAAGCGACGCAAAAACCGCACTGCTCGCCCGCCTTCCTGCGGTCGACGCCGAAAAACTGGCTGTTTTCGGGCGTGAGGAATGGTTTGCCCCGGTGGCTTCCGGCTCCAATCCACCCGACGCCATGGTCATCTGCCCCTGCTCGATGGGTACCTTGGCGGCTATCGCCCAAGGATTGGCCGACAACCTGATCGAACGCGCGGCCGATGTCGTCCTCAAGGAAGGCCGCAAGTTAGTGCTGGTTCCACGTGAAACGCCGTTTTCCGCGATTCATCTGGAAAACATGCTCAGACTGTCGCGGGCCGGCGCCGTCATCCTGCCGCCCAGCCCCGGCTTCTACCACCATCCTCAAAGCGTGCAGGACATTGTCGACTTCGTCGTCGCGCGCGTCATGGACCAACTCGGCATATCGCATACGCTGATGCAGCGCTGGGGCGAATAATGGGCTGGTTCGGCATCGGTCGGAACATGGGCGAATCACCCCGCGAAACCCGGGCAATTCCGCTCTTCCCGCTCAAGACCGTGCTTTTCCCCGGCGGCATCCTGCCGCTCAAGGTCTTCGAACAACGCTACCTCGACATGGCCGCAGCGTGCATGAAGGACAATCAGCCCTTCGGCGTTTGCCTGATTGCCCAAGGCGAAGAAACCGGTGCTGCCGCAGACACCCAGCCGGTCGGCACGCTGGCCCGGATCAGCCATTGGGACATGGAGCAGCTGGGCATCCTGCAGATCACTGCCCATGGTGGCCAACGCTTCCGCATCCTTGAAACGCAGCAGAACAAGGACAAATTGCTCGAAGCCGAGGTCGAGCTGATCGCCGACCAGAGCGCGACACTCCCTCCCCAGCATCAGCGCCTGCTCCCGCTGCTGCGCAAGATCATCAGCGACCTCGGCTCGGAACGCATGCCGGAGCCGCACCGCTTCGACGATGCCGAGTGGGTCGGTTATCGCATTACTGAAATATTGCCAATTCAGAATCTGGCCAAGCAAAAGCTGCTTGAACTCGACGATCCACTTTCCCGACTTGAAATTCTTGAGAAATTCCTCGTTCAGCGGAAGCTGCTCGATTAGTCGAGCAGCTAAAGGCAGCCCAAAGTTCGTCAGCCTTGCGATTGATTCGCCCGGACAACAGCGAAATTGATGCGCGTCGACGGCTAGAAAAACACGACCCACGTTACACTGTTGCAGCCTACACATCAGGAAGCACAATGAGCTTGGATGTTCGTACCATCATGCTGGTCTTTTCGGCCCTGACACTCATGTTTTCGGGCCTTCTGGCACTGGTAGGAAGATACACCGGCAACGTCAAGGGGGTCGGGCATTGGGCACTGGCCAATCTGCTGATGGCGAGCGGGTTTGCTTTCTCTTACTCGTTCAGCACTACCTTACCCAATCAATTGCTGTGGCCTATCGTTGCCGCATCGGTACTCATTGTTAGCGGACTTTGCCTCCAATACGCCGGCATCCAGCGTTTCAAGGAAAAACCGATCAACTGGAAATTCGTGGCGATAGCGGTGGCGGCAATATTCTTCAGCGGGATATGGTTCACCGGAATTCACAACAATGTCACCAACCGCGCAATTGTAAACTCCATCGTCTTCGGCATTGTTTTTATCGCCTGCGCTCGCGAATTATTGATCCCCGCCGAGGCACCACTCAGGATTGCCTACTGGCTGACAGGAATCAGCTTTGGCGCACTCTCCGTGCTGGTTTTCGCCAGGGCAGCCATCCTGTGGCAATCATCAACCGAATCCTACGGCCTTTTCCAGAACATCCCGATCAATCCGCTGACTTTCCTCGGTATCTGCCTGCTTCAGTTCAGCACCATGTTCGGCTTTGTTCTGATGCTTGCCTATCGCCTGGTCGGCGAACTGGCCAAACTCGCCTCGCAGGACCCATTGACTGGCGCATTCAATCGTCGCCGGCTGGAAGAGGAAGCCTTGCGGGTGCAAGCGCGCAGCATTCGTACCGGCAAACCAATGGCCGTCATGATGATCGATGTGGATCACTTCAAAACGGTGAATGACCGCTTCGGCCATCAAGTCGGTGACGAAGTCCTCAAGCACGTCGCAAAAATCATCGAAACAACCATTCGGGCAGACGACTATTTTGGCCGCTACGGAGGCGAAGAGTTCTGCATTTTGCTCCCCTCCACCGCCAAGGATGAAGCCTATGCGATGGGAGAGCGGTTGCGACAAATCTACGCCGACACGTCCTACCTGTTCGACGGCCAGCACATACACAGCACCATCAGCATCGGCATTGCCGACTCAGCCGATGTGGGAACAGAATTCAAAACCCTGGTCCAGGCGGCCGACAAAGCACTCTACGAAGCCAAGCAAGCAGGCCGCAATCTCGTCATGCAACACGCCAGCGTCGCGATGTTTGCTTGAATCCGGTTTGAATGCTTCCGGGCAAGGTTTTCTGCCAGTAGACTCTGCCCAGACAACAAAAAAGCCAACCGCATTTGGGTTGGCTTTTTCTTTTGCAGATCAACGACCTGCCTGAATTCGATGTGGAGCGGGCGATGGGAATCGAACCCACGGCTCTAGCTTGGGAAGCTAGGGTATTACCATTATACGACGCCCGCTCAGGCGTCCAGACCGGCATTCTAAGCGCAGAAGCAGCGCGGTTCAATCTCAATCGGCGAGTTTGCGATACTGGCCAGCGTGGAAAAGCAACGGAACGAGGTCAGCGGTTTCGTTGAAGCGTTCAACCCGGCCGATAAAAATGGTGTGGTCACCGGCGGGATGCTGGGTTTCGTTGGCGACTTCGAAGGTTGCACAGCAGTTCGGGAAGACCGGGGCACCACCTGCACCGGCTTGCCAGGGCAGGCCGACAAAGCGGTCGGTCGGCCAGGTGGCGAAGCGATTCGACAGATCCTGCTGGTCGACCGCGAGAATGTTGATGGCGTGGTGGCTGGTGCGGCGGAAGGCTTCGAGGTTGTGCGAGTGGTTGTCCAGGCACCAAAGGACCAGCGCGGGTTCGAGCGAAACGGCCGAGAAGGAATTGATGGTCAATCCAATCGGGTGGCCATCGGGGTCGATGGCGGTCACTACGGCGATGCCGGTGGCAAAGCGCCCAAGGGCGTTACGCAGGGCTCGGCTATCGGTCAGGGATTGGGTCATCTCGGTTTGATTTGCGTCAAAAGGCCGTATTATCCGTGCTCCCGGAGCACACGTCGAGGCAGAATTTGGCCAATCACCCTTCATTTAACGAACGCCTGATTGCCTGGCAGAAGATTGCCGGGCGTCACGACCTGCCCTGGCAGCAGACGCGCGACCCTTATCGCGTCTGGCTCTCGGAGATCATGCTGCAGCAAACGCAGGTCGCCACGGTGATTCCGTATTACCAGCGTTTTCTCGACAGTTTTCCCGATGTCGCCAGCCTGGCAGCGGCACCAATCGATCGGGTGATCGAGCATTGGGCCGGTTTGGGCTATTACGCCCGGGCGCGCAACCTGCATCGCTGCGCCCAGCAAGTTGTCGCGGTCTACGCTGGAAAATTTCCGGATTTGCCCGAGCAGCTCGCCGAATTGCCCGGTATTGGCCGGTCGACCGCAGCAGCCATCGCCGCATTTTGTTTCGGCAAAAAGGCGGCGATTCTCGACGGTAACGTCAAACGCGTTCTCTGCCGGCAATTTGGCATCGAAGGTTTTCCTGGTGCAACGGCAGTCGACCGCGAACTTTGGCGACTGGCCGAAAGCCTGTTGCCGGATAGCGATATCGCGGTCTACACGCAGGGCTTGATGGATCTCGGCGCAACCTTATGCACGCGCAGCCGGCCACGCTGCGATGATTGCCCGATGGGCAGCGACTGCATCGCCCGGCGCGATGGCCGGCAGGCCGAATTGCCGATGGCCAAACCCCGTCCGGCAGTGCCCGAACGTAGCGCCAGCTTTGTCCTGATCAGCGATGGTGCGCGATTGCTGCTTGAACGGCGGCCACCGAGCGGCTTGTGGGGCGGTTTGCTGGTTCCGCCGGAAGGCGAAACCGAGGCCGTACTCTCGCGACTCGGACTGCAAGCCTTGCAACAGCGCCCGCTACCGCCGCTCAAACATGCTTTCACGCATTTCCGCCTGACTTTGCAGCCGGTGCTGTGCACGGTTGCGCCGGTTCAGACAACGGGTGAAAGCGGGCTTGAGTGGATTGATTTGAGCCGGGCCGCCGAGGCCGGCGTACCGACGCCGATCAAGAAGCTGATCAGACAGGTTGCCAGCGCAAGGGGCTGATGCCCCAACGCTCGTAATCTTCGGCGCTGACGATCTGGCCGTAGTGGTTGCCGATCTTGCGCGACAGGTCGACCTCGACCGGTGCGACGTATTGCCGGCGTCCGCCATGGAAAATCACCCTGACCACCGGTGCCAGCAGGTTATCCTGGTGGATGCGCTCAACCACGCCGAGATGCCCGCTTTCCAGCTTGACCAGGGTGCCGACCGGGTAAATGCCGACGGTACGCACAAAAGCCAAGACCAGCTCGGGATCAAAGTCGCTGCCCCCTTGATCGAACAGCTGACGCAAGGCCAGCGACGGTGAAATGGCGGGCCGGTAAGGCCGATCCGAAGTCATCGCATCGTAGGTATCGACAATGGCCGCCATCCGCCCGGCCAGAGAAATCTCGTCGCCAGCCATGCGATAGGGATAGCCGCAGCCGTTGTAGCGTTCGTGGTGTTCCAGCACCACGGCGACCGAGGTTTCCGACAAACGGGTTGTCGCCTCCAGCACTGCCAGCCCTTCCTCGACGTGGCTTTGCACCACGCTGAACTCGGACTTCGACAACGAACCGGGGCGCGTCATCAATTTGGCATCAATCGCCGAATGGCCGATATCCTTGAGCATCGTGCCGAGCGCCAGCTTTTCCAGTTCCGGCTGGGGCATGCCTTGTTGCTGGCCAAAGGCGATGATCAATGCCGACGTCGCCACGGCATGTTCGGTGGCATAAGCATCCATCCGTTTCAAGCGGGCCAGCGGGGCCAGCGCATCCGGATTACGAATCACCGACTCGATCATCTTGCCGACGACCGGCTCAAGGCGCGCGGCATCGACATCGCGACCAGCCTGTGCGGCGAGCACCAGATCGGTCACCATGCCGCTGGCTTCGTGAATCAGGCGTGCGGCCCGGCGCCGCTCCTCGCCCAGCGACACCTTGGGCTGGCGGGCACGCACAGCCTCGACCAGCGTTTCAATCTTTTTCTCGACAACATTGATCCGGGCAATCGGCGACACAGGCGGCAGATCAAGCCCACGCTCGGTATCGATGCTGACGTCCTTGAAACCCTCGGCAATCAGTTTCTGGACATGCGCCTGATCGCGAATCGGAAAACGTCGGCGCCAGATCGAGTGGTCCAGCCAGCGTCGGTGCAAATCGACGACATACATGCCGGGCAACAGCTCATGAACGGAAATTTTGCGAATCACGCGTGCGCCCTGGCTGGCCTATTGCTCGGACTTGGCGGCTGCTTCGGCAGCCCGGCGCTCGGCCTTTTCCACCTGGCGCGCATGGCGGGCTTCGTGGTCGGCGCGTTTCTTTTGCTGGCGCTCGGCATCTGCCGCACGCCGCTTCAACCCTTCTTCAGCCTTGAGCGATTTGCTCGCACGCGTCGCAGCTTCAGCCTCGGCGGCTGCCTTGCGCTCGGCAGCGGTATCGCTCGCCCTGACGTCCAGCTCAGCCTCGCGCTTCGGCACTTCTGCAGCACGCCGTAATGCCTTGTCGCTGGCCTGCTCTTTTTTGACCTGACGCTCCATGGCCCGGCCTTCGTTATCCAGGCGCTGCCCTTCATTGGCCTCGGCGACGTATTCGGCCTGCACGGTCTCCTGGCAGGCATAAACCCGAAAAGTCTTGAAACACTCGGCGTTTTTCTTCTCGAACAGCTTGCTTGCAGCATCTTTCCTGGCCTTGCCATCGCGCTGCAAGGTAGCGGCTTTTTCAAGACGTGCCTCCCAGTCTGCAAGCTGGGCAGGATCAGGCGGGTTTTCTGCGGCCCCGGCCGAAAACGTAACTGCCAGCAAGGCAATTACGAGGGCAGCCACTGATAGGGGTCGATTTTCCATTTTTCAAAACTTTCAAAACTTGCGATGCGATCCTGCACCTTCGAAAGATCAACGATCTCGGGCGGGACGTAATGTGACTGGCCGGCATGGTAGAAAACACGCACTACCGGCTCCAGCAGATTGCCTTCGTTTTGCTCAGTGACGACGCCCATCCGCTTGCTTTCCAGACGGACCAGTGTACCAGCAGGATAAATGCCGATGGCACGAATAAACGATTGCACCAGTTGCGGATCGAAATGATGCGAGCTCCATTCGAGCAGTTTCTTCAGCGCCTGCGTCGGTGACATGCCACGGTGGTAGACCCGCTCCGACGAAATGGCATCGTAAACATCAACAATTGCCGCCATCTGGCCATGCAGGGAAATCTGCTTGCCGGACATGGCATGCGGATATCCCGTGCCGTCAAAGCGTTCGTGATGCTGGCTGATGACCTGCATCGATACCTCACCCAGCCCCGGCATCGTGCGCAACAGGTGAACACCTTCATCGACGTGCGATTTGATGCGCTCAAACTCGTCATCATTCAGCTTGCCTGGCTTGTTCAGGATTTCGTCCGGCACGCAGGCCTTGCCGACATCGTGCAGCAAAGCACCGAGGGCGAGTTCCTTGACTGTCTCACGGGGCAATTTCATGCCGCGGGCGAATGCCACCATCAATGCACAAACGCTGACCGAGTGCTCAAAAGTGTAATCGTCATGGGTCTTCAGATGCGCCAGCGGCAACAAGGCATCCTGATGGCGAAAGATCGAATCGACCATGTTTTCAACCAGCGGTTCGAGACGTTCAATCTGGATCTGCTGGCCCAGGCGAATATCTTCCAGCATGTTGCGCACGATCTTGTTGGCCTCGCCGTGCAAGCGCCGGGCACGCGCCACCTCTTCGCGCAATTCGACGACCACCGGCTTTTCGGCCTGCTTCTGGGCAATTTCCAGCATCCGGCGTTCAAGGTCGGCATTGACATCGTGCTGCGTCGGGGCGGCCCAGACATCGGCGCCCTTGATCGTGTCGATGTATAGCGTCTTGATACCCAGCTTGACGATCTTTTCAACCGTCGCCTGATCGCGTACCGCGAAGGCGTTGGAAAAAAACGGATGATCGAGCCAGCCACAATTCAAATCGTGGATGTACATCCCGGGAAGAAGCTGGTCGGCGCGAATCTGCTTGATCATGCACGGGATTTTATCAGCCCGCCGCTATAATTCGCCGCCAAATCAATGTTGCTGCCATGATCGCCCTCCGCCAAGTCACTTTTGCCCGCGCCGGCCGCCCGCTGGTCGTCGACGCCTCCGTCCAACTCCACACAGGCTGGAAAGTGGGCGTCGTCGGTGCCAACGGCTGCGGCAAATCCAGCCTGTTTGCCCTGCTCTCGGGCGAGCTGCATGCCGAATCCGGTGATGTCGAACTGCCGGCCAGCTGGCATATCGCCCGCGTCACGCAGGAAACACCGGCCCTGCCCGATGCGGCACTCGATTTTGTGCTGGATGGCGACCTTGAGCTACGTCGTGTCGAACGCGAACTGGCAGCGGCAGAAGCCCGTGGCGACGGTGAAGCGATCGGCCACCTGCACGCCCGTTACGGCGAAATCGACGGTTATTCAGCCAAGGCCCGGGCGGCCGAGGTGCTGCATGGTCTGGGTTTCAAGGACGCCGATTTCTCCCGGCCGGTCGCCGAGTTTTCCGGCGGCTGGCGGGTTCGTCTGAATCTGGCCCGTGCGCTGTCCTGCCGTGCCGACTTGTTGTTGCTCGACGAACCGACCAACCACCTCGATCTGGATGCCGTGTTCTGGCTTGAAAGCTGGCTGAAGAACACGCCCGCCACGCTGCTGCTGATTTCCCACGACCGCGATTTCCTCGATGCGGTGGTCGGCCAGATCATCGCCATCGATCTTCAGCGCCTGAGCCTGACCAGCGGTGGCTATTCCGACTACGAACGAGCCCGCGCCGCCCGTCTGGCCGCCCAGCAATCAGCCTTCGAAGCTCAACAGCGCGTCGTCGCCCATCTCAACAGTTTCATCGAACGCTTCCGCGCCAAAGCGACCAAGGCGCGTCAGGCCCAAAGCCGGATCAAGATGCTGGAGCGCATGGAAACCGTCGCCGCGGCTCACGTCGATTCACCTTTCCATTTCAGCTTCCGCGAGCCGAGCGCCCTGCCCGATCCCTTGCTGACCATTGAAAAAGCGTCTGCCGGCTATGTCGACCGCAAGATTCTCGACAACATCTCGATGACGCTGCGCCCCGGCTGCCGCATCGGCCTGCTCGGCCGCAACGGAGCCGGCAAATCGACGCTGATCAAGCTGCTGGCCGGAGCCATCGAACAATTGCACGGCGAACGCAAGGAAGCCAAGGCGCTCAACATCGGCTACTTCGCCCAGCACCAGCTCGAACAACTGCGCCTGGACGAGTCGCCGCTGCAACATCTGGTGCGTCTCGAACCGACGACGCCGGAACAGGAATTGCGCGACTACATCGGCGGGTTCGATTTCCGCGGCGACATGGCGATGCGCGCCATCGAACCCTTCTCAGGCGGCGAGAAATCACGGCTGGCGCTGGCCCTGCTGATCCGCACCAAACCGAATCTGCTGCTGCTCGACGAACCGACCAATCACCTCGATCTGGAAATGCGCGAAGCACTGACTTTCGCGCTGCAGGATTACGAAGGCGGCGTCGTTTTCGTATCGCACGACCGCCACCTGTTGCGCACCTGTGCCGACGACCTGCTGCTCGTCGCCGACGGCAAGGCGGTGGCTTTTGATGGCGATCTGGACGACTACGCCGCCTGGCTGGCCGCCCAGCGCAATGCCGAGCGGGCCGCCGAACCCGATGTCGCCGCCGAGAAAAATGAACGCCTGCAACAACGGGCCGATGCCAAGGCCAGCCGTCAGGCCGTGCTCGCCCAGCGTCGACCGCTGGTCAAGGAAATCGAGCAGCTGGAAAAGAAGCTGGCCAAGTGGAATGAGGAAAAAGCGGCGCTCGAAACGCAATTTGCCGATCCTGAGTTCTATGCTGCGGTCGACCGCGCCAAAAGCGAAGAAATGCACAAACAGGCCGGCTGGCTTGGCGAGCAGATCGACGAGGCCGAAATGCGTTGGCTGGAAGTCCACGAAGCGCTGGAAGCACTGCCGGCCGTCGACTGATCAGCGCAAATTTCGATGACCGGAACAGGACGGCAAGGGGCTTTTGTTATGCTGCCGCTTTTCACCGGCCGCCGCCTAAGCTGGCGATAAACCTATATTTTGGAGTGGCAGACATGGCCTCCTTGCAAGAACAGTTTTTGAAAGCCGGTCTGGTCGACAAGAAGAAAGTCCGACAGGCCAACCACGAGAAAACCAACCAGAAGAAGGACGAGCGCCGCAGCGGTACGCAAAGCGTTGATGAAATCCGTCTGGCAGCGCTCGAAACACAGCGCAAGAATGCCGAACGGGCGCGCGAACTGAACGCCCAGCGCGATGCCGCTGCCCGGCAAAAGGCCATCGCTGCGCAAATCGTCCAGATGATTCAGCAGAATCGCCAGGGCAAGGGTGGCGGTGACATCGCCTACAACTTCACGCACGACAACAAGATCAAGCGGATCTACGTTTCTGCTGCAGTCCAGACACACTTGGTTGCCGGACGGCTGGTCATTGTCTGCCAGGGCGAGAGCACCGAGCTGGTGCCACGGGTCATCGCCGACAAGATCGCCGAGCGCGATGCTTCGCTCGTCGTGCGGGTCAACAAGACCAGCAATGAGGTCGAGGCCGACGATCCGTATGCCGACTTCAAGATCCCTGACGATTTGATGTGGTAAATCCTGGTTGATCGGTGCCTGACGCAGGCCCGGTCAATCGACAAAACCCGTACAAAGCAGGCAAAAACCCGCCTTGCATCGGGTAAAATCCCGTTTTTCCGACTATTCCGCAGGAGCCCACCGTGAAAATCGTCTGCCTTGACCTCGAAGGGGTCCTTGTTCCCGAAATCTGGATCGAATTCTCCAAGCGTACCGGCATTCCCGAACTGATGCGCACGACGCGCGAAGAGCCGGATTACGACAAGCTGATGAGCTATCGCCTGAACATCCTGCGCGAGCACAAGCTCGGCCTGCCGGACATCCAGAAGGTGATCGCCGAAATGGGCCCGATGGACGGCGCCCGTGCCTTCCTCGACCAGCTGCGCGAGGACTATCAGGTCATCATCCTGTCCGACACCTTCTACGAATTCGCCCACCCGCTGATGCGCCAACTGGGCTGGCCGACGCTGTTCTGCCATTCGCTCGAAGCCGACGCCTCCGGCATGCTGGTCAATTACCACCTGCGCATGCCGAACCAGAAGCAGGAAGCAGTTCAGCGCTTCAAGGAACTGAATTTCACCATCGTCGCGGCCGGTGATTCGTACAACGACACCGCGATGCTCGGCGAAGCCCACGGCGGCATCCTGTTCCATCCGCCGGAAAACGTCATCCGCGAATTCCCGCAGTTCCCGGTGGTGCTCAACTACGACGCGCTGCGCGCCGAAATCGACAAGGCTTTCGCCAAGGCAGCTTAAGGCAACATGCACAACGACCGTTTCTACACGCTTTCCGCTTCCTGTCCCGACCAGGTCGGCATCATCGCCAAAGTGTCCGGCTTCATCGCCGGCCAGGGCGGCTGGATTCTTGAGTCCAGCTTCCATTCCGATGCGCTGACCAACCGCTATTTCATGCGGTTGGAGATCAAGGCCAGTTCGCTGCCCTGCCTGCTGGCCGAGTTCCGCGAACGTTTTCGGACGGAAGTTGCAGAGCCCCTGTCGATGGACTGGCGGATCAATGACAGCGCCGTCAAGAAACGTGTCGTCGTACTGGTTTCCAAGCAGGAACACTGCCTCTACGACCTGCTGGCCCGCTGGCAGGCCAAGGAACTCGATATCGAGATTCCCTGCGTCATCTCCAATCACGACACCTTCCGCGGCTTCGTCGAGTGGCACGGCATTCCCTTCCATCATGTGCCGGTCACGGCCGACAACAAGCAAGGGGCTTACGCCGAAATTCAGCGCATCTTCGACGACGTGCGCGGCGACACGATGGTCCTGGCGCGCTACATGCAGATCCTGTCGCCGGCACTGTGCGACGCGCTGCCCGGCAAGATCATCAACATCCACCATTCCTTCCTGCCCAGCTTCGCCGGTGCCAAGCCCTACCATCAGGCTTACACCCGTGGCGTCAAGCTGATCGGCGCAACCTGCCACTACGTGACCAGCGAACTGGATGCCGGGCCGATCATCGAGCAGGACGTCATCCGCATCGACCATTCGGACTCGCCGGACGACATGGTGCGCTACGGCAAGGATGCCGAAAAAACGGTGCTGGCCCGCGGCCTGCGCTATCACCTGGAAGACCGGGTGCTGGTGCACGGCAACAAGACGGTCGTCTTCCGCTGATGCTGATCCGGCGCGACGACTCCCTGCTGCTGGTCGTCGATCTCCAGCAAAAGCTGGCGCCGGCCATTTTTGAGGGCGAGCAGGCCATCGCCAACAGCGTTCGCCTCCTGAATGGGGCTCGCCAGCTGGGTGTTCCCGGCTTTGTCTCGGAACAATATGTGCGCGGCCTCGGCCCCAGTGTCGATGCCATTCGCGATGCCGCAACTGCGCAAATAGCGGCAAACTCCACGGTCAACGTCCGTTTTTTCGAGAAAACGCACTTTTCCTGCGCCGCGGAACCCGGTATCACCGAATTGCTGCGCAGCACCCATCGTTCACAGGTCATCCTGACCGGGACGGAAACCCACGTCTGCGTGCTGCAAACCGCATTCGGCCTGCTCGACGCAGGCTTTGAGGTTTATCTCGTCGCCGATGCCTCTTCTTCACGGACGGCGGCAAACCGGCAGTTCGCCATCGAGCGCATGCGTGCTGCCGGCATCGGTATCGTGACGACCGAAATGGTTCTCTTCGAATGGCTGCATCGAGCCGGCACCGATGAGTTCCGCGCCCTACTTCCACTGATCAAGTAAGCCCCTGGTCCGGCCGCCATGGGCGGCCGGCAGCGATGTGAATTCCGGACAAAAAAACGGGCACCCGAAGGTGCCCGAAGGGAGAGAGCAAAAAACCGTTTGAATTAGTGGTGGTAAGCCGTTTCGCCGTGCGAGGTGAGGTCGAGACCTTCACGCTCTTCATCTTCCGGCACACGCAGACCAATCACGATATCAACCAGTTTGAAGGCGACGATGGAGACCACGCCGGACCAGACCACGACGGTACCGACGCCCCACAGCTGGCTGATCACTTGTGCCGTCATGTCGTAAGGACCGACAGCATTGGCGACGTAGTCATAGACCCCCGTACCACCCAGTGCCGGGTCAGCGAAGACACCGGTGAGGATCGCACCGAGGATGCCGCCGACGCCATGCACGCCGAAGACGTCGAGCGAGTCGTCGATACCGAGCAGCTTCTTCAGGCCATTGACACCCCACAGGCAAACCACACCCGCCAGCAGGCCGATGACGATCGAGCCCATCACGCCGACAAAACCGGCTGCCGGAGTAATTGCCACCAGGCCGGCAACGGCACCGGAAGCAGCACCCAGCATGGAAGGCTTACCCTTCAGGATCCATTCGGCACACATCCAGGAGAGAGCAGCACAAGACGTGGCAACCCAGGTGTTGACCATGGCCAGCGCAGCGCCGCCTGAGGCTTCGAGCGCAGAGCCGGCGTTGAAGCCGAACCAGCCGAACCACAGCAGGGAAGCACCGATCATCGTGAAGGTCAGGGAGTGCGGGGCCATCGAAACATTGCCCAGACCCGTACGCTTGCCAATCAACCAGGCACCAACCAGACCGGCAACAGCGGCGTTGATGTGCACCACGGTACCGCCGGCAAAGTCGAGCGCGCCCTTCTGGAACAGGAAACCAGCCGTCTTGGCAGCAGCTTCACCAGCCGCAGCATCGATGTAGGCATCCGGACCGGCCCAATACCAGACCATGTGAGCCATCGGAATGTATGACAGCGTGAACCAGATGATCATGAAGACCAGGATCGCGGCAAACTTGGCACGTTCAGCAAAGGCACCGACGATCAGACCACAGGTAATCGCTGCGAAAGCGCCCTGGAAGATGACGAAAGCCAGCTCGGAGATGACAACGCCCTTGGAGAAGGTTGCGCCCACCGATTCGACAGTCACACCCTTGAGGAAGAGCTTGTCGAGCACGCCGAAGAACTCGTTGCCTTCGGTGAATGCGGCGGAGTAGCCGTAGATCACCCAGAGAACGGAAATCAGCGAGAAGGTGACGAACACCTGCATCAGCACCGACAACATGTTCTTGGTGCGCACCAGGCCACCGTAGAACAGGGCCAAACCCGGAATCGACATCAGAATGACCAGTGCAGCACTGACCATGACCCAGGCGTTATCACCCTTGTTGGGGACCAAGGGTGCAGCTGCCGGAGCAGCAACCGGGGTAGCTGCGGCTGGCGCAGCTGCAGCGACAGCCGCGGGGGCTGCAACGGCGGCGGCAACCGGGGTCGCTGCTTCCTTTTCTTCAGCCCAGGCCGGTGCGCCGAAGGTAACGGCACCGACCAGAGCAAGCAATGCAAATAGGCGTTTCATGGTTTGCTCCTTAAAGGGCATCGGTACCGGTTTCGCCGGTCCGGATACGAACAACCTGCTCAACGTCGAAGACAAAAATCTTGCCGTCACCGATCTTGCCGGTGCTGGCCGATTTTTCGATCGCTTCGATCACCTGATCCAGCTGCTCGCTCTTCACGGCAGCCTCGATTTTCACTTTCGGCAGGAAATCGACGACATATTCAGCGCCCCGATACAGTTCGGTATGCCCTTTTTGCCGGCCGAAACCCTTCACTTCAGTGACGGTGATGCCCTGCACGCCAATGGCAGACAGTGCTTCACGCACTTCGTCAAGCTTGAATGGCTTGATGATGGCGGTTACGAATTTCATGAATAATTCCCCAGTAGATTGTTAGCTTGTTTTCCACCGCCGGTGCCGGCCGGGTCACCCACGGTGGAAAAAGGCTTAAGTCAAATTAAAAAGTTTTGGTGAAAGACGCTGCCAGAACGCCCTTGGATGCATCCTTGGTTGCCCAGTTGTAGGCTTCACCGGATTTGCCCTTGGCCGTGGTATCGGTATAAGCCAGACCCACGACACCGAAGCCAACATCCTTGGTAGCGCCCAGCTTCCAGTCGGTGTAGGAAGCAGCACCGTAGTTCTTGATGTTCTGACGACCGAGGTGAGCGATCAGGTTGAACGTTTCATCAACCGGGTAGGTCACCGTCAGGTCGGTGTAGTTGGAACCTTGCGTCTTCGCATCGGCCGCAGTACCACCCCAGTTGAAAATGCTGTTGGAAACAACGTGGTTGTACTTCAGGCTGACGATCTTCCAGCTACCACCGATATAGGCTTCGGTCGTGTTTGCCGTCACGCCGGCGGCACCCTGAAACTGGCCTGGGTAGAAGTAACGAATAGCACCGACGTCATAACCGAAATCACCGATGGCACCCTTGTAGCCGCCGTAAAGGTCGAGCTCGACACGGTTACCCTTCTGAACCTGGAGGTCCTTGCGGTCGGTCCATTCAATCGAAGAACCCCAGGCGCCGATATACAGGCCGCTCGAATGGGCATAGTCGACACCGGCTTGCAGGGCTGGCTGGTGCTGGCTCTGGCTGATACCGCGGAAAACGTAGTCGGAAACGACGCCAACATTGGCGGTCAGGGCCGGAGCCGGGGCAGCATCTTCGGCGAAGGCCGGAACAGCAAAGGCACTAACCAGAGCCAGGGCAATCAGTGATTTCTTCATGGTTTCTCTCCTGCAAGCAAAATAAAATAAACAAAAATGTTTTATGCAGCTCAACAGTAGCAGGAGGCGTGCCAGCCTCATTTTTGATCAAAATCAAAGGATCTCCCTGCGATTACGGCTCCCAACCGAAAACAGACGCACCAATCGAGTGCGTAGACTTTATTGCCCGCACCACCGACGAGCGGCCATCCTGAAAAGTGACTTACGCCGCTGTGTTACACTGGCCGATCACGGAGGAACCTCATGCTCGACCCCAAAACCATGGAAGAAATCGGCGCCAAGATGAGCGCCCTGCTGGCCAGCTCACCCGCCAAGGACATCGAAAGAAACGCCAAGGCCGTCATGAGCGGCATGTTTTCCAAGCTTGATCTGGTCACCCGCGAAGAGTTTGATATTCAGGCTCAGGTGCTGGCCCGCACTCGCGAGAAGCTCAAGCAACTCGAAGCCCGTGTCGAGGCCCTGGAAAAAGCCCGCTCGGGCGAGTAATCCACATGGCGCTAGCCGTCGCTCACAGCCGAGGGCTTGACGGTCTCAACGCCCCACCGGTCATCGTCGAGGTTCATCTGGCCAGTGGCCTGCCCAGTTTTGCATTGGTCGGCCTGCCGGATACCGAAGTCAAGGAAGCGCGCGACCGCGTGCGCGCTGCCATCGTCAATTCCGGCTTTGAATTCCCGAGCAAGCGCATCACGGTCAACCTTGCCCCGGCCGATTTACCAAAAGAGTCGGGCCGTTTCGATCTGCCAATCGCTCTCGGCATCCTTGCTGCCAGCGGCCAGATTCCGGCCCGCGCACTGGCTGATTACGAATTTGCCGGCGAGTTGTCTCTTTCCGGGGAATTACGTCCGGTTCGCGGCGCACTGGCCATGGCACTCCAGACAGGCCAGGGCAAGGCCTTCATCCTGCCCGAAAGCAGCGCTCACGAAGCCGCCCTGACCGGGAGCGATCATATTTTTGCCGCCCGCTCCCTGCTTCAAGTCTGCGCACATCTGGGCGGCCAGCAGGCTTTACCCCGAGCTGTCGCGGTCGACGACAGAAAAGCGCCGGTTTTCCCCGACTTGAATGAAGTGCGCGGTCAGACACAAGCCAAACGTGTGCTGGAAATCGCTGCCGCTGGAAATCACTCGCTGCTGATGATCGGTCCGCCTGGCTCAGGAAAGTCGATGCTGGCGGCCCGCCTGCCCGGCCTGATGCCAGCCCTCGATCCCGATGCGGCACGCAGTTCGGCGGCCGTGCTGTCCCTCACCGGCCTGTTCCGACCGGAAAACTTCGGCGTCCGACCCTATCGCCAGCCTCATCACACAGCATCTGCCGTCGCGCTGGTTGGCGGCGGCAATCCGCCCCGCCCAGGCGAAATCAGCCTGGCACATCAGGGCGTGCTTTTTCTCGATGAACTGGTCGAATTTGATCGCAAGGTCCTTGAAACCCTGCGCGAACCGCTGGAGTCCGGCCGTGTGCACATTGCCCGTGCCGCCCGGCATGCTGAATTTCCTGCCGAGTTTCAGCTGATTGGGGCGATGAATCCGTGCCCATGCGGCTTTCACGGTGACAGCCAGGGAAAATGCCGGTGCACTCCCGACCAGATCGCCCGTTACCGCGGCAAGCTTTCCGGCCCGTTTCTTGACCGCATCGATCTGCTTATTGAAGTTCCCGCCCTGCCAGCCGACACGCTGGCCGAACAAGCCGCAGGAGAAGCATCGGCGACGGTTCGGGCACGCGTCGAAACAGCGCAGGCCCGACAACGGGCTCGCCAGCACAAACCAAATGCCCGCCTGAATTCAGCTGAAGTCGATCAGTGCTGCAGTCCCGATGAAGCCGGAAAACAGCTGCTTAAACAAGCCACTATACGGCTCAATCTGTCAGCCCGCGCCTGGCACCGCATTCTCAAGGTTGCACGCACCATCGCCGATCTGGCCGCCAGCCACGACATCACCGCCGCGCATATTGCCGAAGCCATCCAGTACCGCCGCCTTGCCCATGACTGAACCCAAAGCCGCACCGCGCGGCATTGCGCTGCTGCTTGCCGCGCTCTCGGCCCTCGGGCCATTCTCGATCGACACTTACCTGCCGTCCTTCCACGACATCGCCGACAAACTCGGGGCGACGCAGCTTGAAGTCCAGCAAACGCTCTCCGCTTATTTGCTGGCCTTTGCGGTGATGACGCTATGGCATGGCGCCATTTCAGACCGCTTTGGCCGACGCCGAGTCATTCTGATCGCCCTCGCCCTGTTCGGTATTGCTTCGGCCGGCTGCGTATTTGCGACCTGCATCGAACATCTCTGGTTCTGGCGCGCCATGCAGGGCGTGACCGCCGGGGCCGGCATCGTCATCAGCCGGGCGATTGTCCGCGATCTTTTCGACGGCCCGGCCGCTCAGCGCCTGATGTCGCAAATCACCATGATGTTTGCCTTGGCCCCGGCCGTCGCCCCCGTCATCGGTGGCTGGCTGCAAACCTTTTTTGGCTGGCGTTCGATTTTTGCCTTTCTTGTCCTGTCGACCGCAGCACTCTGGCTGGCCTGCTGGAAACTGCTGCCGGAAACCCTGCCGCCGGAAAAGCGCCAGTCGCTGCGCCCCGGCTACCTTGGCCGCACTTACTGGAAAGTATTTACCTCACCGGCGTTCCTCTTTGCCTGTGCGGCCCTGTCGCTGAATTTTGTCGGGTTCTTCATTTACGTCCTGTCGGCCCCGGTTTTCCTGATGCAGCACCTTGGCATCGATGAAACCGGCTTCCTCTGGCTGTTCGGGCCGGCCATGTGCGGACTGATGAGCGGCTCGTGGCTCTCCGGGCGACTGGCCGGAAAACGTTCCCTGAGCGGCACCATCGCACTCGGCTACGGAATAATGGCCAGCGCTGCGACGATCAACCTCGTGTTGAATCTGGCATTGCCGCCCGCCCTGCCATGGAGTGTGCTGCCGCTTTTTATTTACACCCTGGGTATGGCTTTGGCGATGCCCTGCCTGACCATCCTGGCGCTTGACCCTTTTCCCGATCAGCGCGGACTGGCGGCATCCTGCCAGACTTTTTTCCAGTCCGGATTCAACAGCCTGGCCGCCGGCCTGATCGCCCCGCTTCTCTGGGGATCGACCTTGACGCTGGCGCTCGGCATGGGTGGCATGCTGCTGCTCGGCGGACTGGCCGCACTGGCGCACCAGAAATCACGACTGTTGCCAGGGTAGACCGCGAAAACGCCAGCCGCCCAGCGTGCCGCGATGAAAATCCTCGTCAAGCGGACCTTCGAACCCTTCCAGCACATTGATCACCTGGGTAAACCCCGCCGCTTCGAGTGCCTGGCCGGCATCGAGCGAGCGCGTACCGCTCCGGCAAATGATCAGCACCGGCCGAGACAGATCTCCCTTGACCAGCCGCCGGACCTTGTCGGCAAACGCCGGGTCGATTTCCCAATCCGGCCCTTCCTGCCAGGCAACATGTTCGGCGCCAAGCGGATGACCGACATACATGTGCTCGATTTCCGTCCGGCAATCAAGCAGAACGGCTTCAGGCTGCAAGCCAAGCAAGGCGTAAGCGGCGGCGGGATCGAGGCTGTGCATCGGGGAATCCGTAAATCAGGGTATGCCGATATTATGAAAGCTTGTCAGCCAAAGCGTAAACTGGGCGAATCAACGATCGGGAGAATTCATGAAATTACGTCACTGGATCAGCAACGCCCTCGGCGCCTTGCTTGCCGCCTGCCTGCCGGCCTGCGACATGGTCAATCTGCCGAACATCAAACCCGGCATCACCAGCGCCAGCGAAGTCCGCTCGCGCATGGGCAATCCCGGCTTCGAATTCAGCAACCCGGATGGCAGCGTCACCTGGGAATACAGCCGCCAGCCAAGCGGGGTGCATTGCTACATGATCACCATTGGTGGCGACCAGATCGTCCGGACCATCGAACAGGTTCTGACCGAGACCAACTTCGCCCGCGTACGCGATGGCATGAGTCGCGATGAAATCCGCCGCCTGCTCGGCACGCCGGGCAGCAAAACCATCTTCGACAACCTGGGCGAAGACATCTGGGAATGGCACGTCGAAGGCACGCCATCGACAGAAGAAACCTACTTCATGGTGCATTTTGACCTGAAGACCGGCGGCGCTCGCAAGACCGCCAAGCGTGTGGCAATGAAAGGCTAAATAAATCAAGGCACTTGGCAGTCTTGGCAGCGGCCGGTAAACTAGCGGTTCTGCCGAGGAGCGCTGCGACCCTGAGATGGGGCCAGGCTCGGCAATGATCAACGGCGCTCGCAAACCCCAAACCGGTTTGTGGCGCCGTTCGTTTTTGCGGCGTCCCCGGTGTATTCAAGCTTTGCCGAGGTGATCCAGATGCAATCCGACCGTACCGCCGAACTATCCGCCCTGCTCCAGCAACGCCTGCTCGTCCTCGACGGCGCCATGGGCACCATGATCCAGCGCCACGGGTTGCAGGAAGCCGACTACCGCGGCACGAGGTTTGCCAATCACCCGCACGACCTCAAAGGCAACAACGACCTGCTGGTCCTCACCCGACCGGACGTGATCGGAGGGATCCACCGCGAATACCTTGAAGCTGGCGCCGACATTCTCGAAACCTGCACCTTCAATTCGACCGCCGTCTCGCAAGCCGACTACAAGCTTGAAGCCATCGTCTACGAACTGAATTTCGAAGGTGCCGCACTGGCCCGCCGCCTGTGCGACGAATTCACCGCTGCCAATCCAGCCAAGCCGCGCTTCGTCGCCGGCGTGCTCGGCCCGACCAGCCGCACCGCCTCGATTTCGCCGGACGTGAATGATCCGGGCTACCGCAACGTGACTTTCGACGCGCTGGTCACCGACTACCTCGAAGCGATCAGGGGCTTGGTTGAGGGCGGCGCCGACATCCTGCTCGTCGAAACCGTGTTCGATACGCTAAACGCCAAGGCGGCACTGTTCGCCATCGAACAATTCTTCGATAACGCCGGCCGTCGCTGGCCAGTGATGATTTCCGGCACGATTACCGACGCCTCCGGCCGCACCCTCTCCGGCCAGACCGCCGAGGCTTTCTGGAATTCGCTGAACCACGTCAAGCCACTCTCCTTCGGCCTGAACTGCGCCCTCGGTGCCAACGAACTGCGCCAGTACGTCGAGGAACTGTCGCGCGTCTGCGATTGCTTCGTCTCGGCCCACCCCAACGCCGGCCTGCCAAACGCCTTCGGCGGCTACGACGAAACACCCGAAATGTTGGCCGACGAAATCGAAAGCTGGGCCAAGACCGGCATCGTCAATATCGTCGGCGGTTGCTGCGGCACCTCACCGGATCACATTCGTGTCATTGCTCAACGGGTCGCTGCGGTCAACCCGCGAAAAGTGCCGGAAATCGAGAAGAAACTGCGTCTTTCCGGCCTTGAACCGTTCAATGTCGGCGCCGATTCGCTGTACGTGAACGTCGGCGAGCGGACCAACGTCACCGGCTCGAAAGCCTTCGCCCGCATGATCCTCGAAGGCCGCTTCGACGATGCGCTGGCCGTCGCCCGCCAGCAGGTCGAGAACGGCGCCCAGGTCATCGACATCAATATGGACGAGGCGATGCTCGACTCGCTCGCCGCGATGGACAAGTTCCTCAAGCTGATCGCTTCGGAACCGGATATTTCCCGTGTGCCGATCATGATCGACTCGTCGAAGTGGGAAGTTATCGAGGCCGGCCTCAAGTGCATCCAGGGCAAGGGCATCGTCAATTCGATCTCGATGAAGGAAGGCGAAGCCAAGTTCCTCGAACAAGCCAAGCTGGCCCGCCGCTACGGCGCCGCGGTGATCGTCATGGCCTTCGACGAAAAGGGCCAGGCCGACACCTTTGCCCGCAAGACCGAGATTTCCAAGCGTGCTTACGAGCTGTTGCTGAGCATCGGTTTCCCGGCCGAAGACATCATCTTCGACCCGAACATCTTTGCCATCGCCACCGGCATTCCCGAACACGACAATTACGCCGTCGATTTCATCGAATCCGTCCGCTGGATCAAGCAGAACCTGCCGCACGCCCACATTTCGGGTGGTGTTTCCAACGTCTCCTTCAGCTTCCGCGGCAACGATCCGGTGCGTGAAGCGATCCACACCGTTTTCCTCTACCACGCCATCCAGAACGGCATGACCATGGGCATCGTCAATGCCGGCATGCTCGGTGTTTACGATGATCTGGAACCGGTGCTGCGCGAGAAGGTTGAAGATGTCGTACTCAACCGCAATCCAGGCGCCGGTGAAGCACTGGTCGATTTCGCCCAGACGGTGAAAGAAGGCAAGGCCAAGGATAGCGGTCCGGATTTGTCGTGGCGCGAACAGTCGGTTGAGAAGCGCCTGGAACACGCGCTGATCAAGGGCATTACCGATTTCGTCGTGGCCGATACCGAAGAAGTGCGTGCCCAGTTGGAAGCCCGGGGCAAGCCGCCGCTCGCCGTCATCGAAGGCCCGCTGATGGCCGGCATGAACCACGTCGGCGACCTTTTCGGCGCCGGCAAGATGTTCCTGCCGCAAGTCGTCAAATCGGCCCGCGTCATGAAACAGGCGGTCGCCCACCTGCTGCCCTACATCGAAGCGGAAAAGACCCGTACCGGCCTGGGCAGCAAGGGCAAGATCCTGATGGCCACGGTCAAGGGCGACGTGCACGACATCGGCAAGAACATCGTCGGCGTCGTGCTCGGTTGCAACGGCTACGATGTCGTCGATTTGGGCGTCATGGTTTCCTGCGACAACATCCTGAAAGCCGCGCTGGAGCATCGCGTCGACATCATCGGCCTGTCCGGCCTGATCACCCCGTCGCTGGAAGAAATGGCCCACGTCGCCAGCGAAATGCAACGCCTGAACATGAAGCAGCCGCTGTTGATCGGCGGCGCGACGACCAGCCGCGCCCACACCGCAATCAAGATCGCCCCCAACACCGAAGGCGCCGTGGTCTACGTGCCGGACGCTTCACGCGCCGTTGGCGTCGCCACCAAACTGCTGTCCACCGAACAGCGCGACGGCTACATGGCCGAAATCGTCGCCGAATACGAGACCGTGCGTGCCGAACACGCCGGCCGCAAGGGTGCGACGATGGTCACGCTGGCCGAAGCCCGGGCCAACCGTTTCACGTGGAACGAGATTCATACCCCGGTTACTCCGAAGCAGCCGGGCCGTCATTCGCTGAACATCGATCTCGACAAACTGGTGCCGTATATCGATTGGTCGCCCTTCTTCCAAAGCTGGGATCTGGCGGGTCGCTATCCGGCCATTCTGCAGAACGAGCTTGTCGGTGAAACGGCTCGCCAGCTTTTTGCCGATGCCCAAGCCATGCTGGGCAAAATCGTCGCCGAACGGTGGTTGACCGCAAAAGCCGTGTTCGGCCTCTATCCGGCACGTGGCGAGAATGAGGACATCGTGCTCTACACCGATGAATCACGCAGCGAAGAACTGGCGCGCTGGGTCGGTTTGCGCCAGCAACACAAGCAGCCGAAGGGCCGTTTCAATGTCGCGCTGGCCGATTTCGTCGGCCAAAACGACTATACCGGCGCCTTTGCCGTGACGGCAGGCCTGGGGATCGACGAACACGTCGCGGCGTTCGAAAAAGCCAACGACGACTATTCGGCAATCATGCTCAAATCTCTCGCCGACCGCCTGGCCGAAGCCGCTGCTGAATGGCTCCATGCGGAAGTACGCACTCACTACTGGGGCTACTCGACGGATGAAAAGCTGGATAACGATGCGCTGATCAACGAGCAATACCAGGGCATCCGCCCGGCCCCCGGTTATCCGGCCTGCCCGGATCACACAGCCAAGCGCACCCTGTTTGCCTTGCTCGACGCACCCGCCAACGCCGGCATGCAGCTCACCGAATCCTGCGCGATGACGCCTGCAGCGGCCGTTTCCGGCTTCTACATCGGACACCCGGCAGCCAGCTACTTTGCCATTCCGAAAATCGGCCGTGACCAGCTCGACGATTGGACTGAGCGCAAAGGCATGACGCAGAAGGATGCCGAATACTGGCTGGCACCCCTGCTTTGATCGGCCGAGCAAAACTGCGGTCGAGCAAACGTCGACCGCAGCTTTTGTTTGCTTGAGCAAGATTTGCCCAAAGATCCATGACCATCCAGCACAACGTCGACCTCCGCGCCTTCAACACCCTGGCCCTTCCCGGGCAGGCGGCCCGCTATCTGAAAATCAGCGATCCAACCCAGTTGACCGCAGCAATGCCGGGCAAGGAGCGGCGTTTCATGCTCGGCGGTGGCAGCAACCTCGTCTTGACCGGCAATTTTGAGGGCCTGGTGCTGCACATGGCCATCCCCGGCAAACGCCTGCTCAAGGAAGATGCCGATGCCTGGTACGTCGAAGCCGGCGCCGGTGAAAACTGGCACGACTTCGTGCAGTGGACCTTGCAACAAGGCTGGCCCGGCCTGGAGAACCTGTCACTGATTCCCGGCACGGTCGGTGCTGCGCCCATCCAGAATATCGGTGCCTACGGGCTGGAAGTCGGCGATTGCCTGGAATCGCTCACCGCCTGGGATTTTGAAAAGCAGGCATTTACCACCTTCGACCGCGACACCTGCCGTTTTGCCTATCGTGACAGCCTGTTCAAGCAACAAGGCTGGCATTTGAGTGGCCGCATGGCGATCACCGCCGTTGTTTTCCGTCTGTCCAAAGCCTGGCAAGCCAATACACGCTACGCCGACATCACGCAGGAACTGGCGACCCGCCAGATTGCCAGCCCGACACCACAGGATATCGCCCAAGCGGTCATTGCCGTCCGCCAGCGCAAACTCCCCGACCCGACCCAAATACCGAATACCGGTAGTTTTTTCCACAATCCGGTCGTTGACCGCGAAAAAGCGGATCGGCTTGCCGCCGAGCATCCCACCTTGCCGCGCTACCCGCAGCCCGATGGCCGGGTCAAGCTGGCGGCCGGCTGGCTGATCGAGCAGGCTGGCTGGAAAGGCAAACGACTCGGCCCGGTCGGCATGTATCAAAAACAGGCGCTGGTGCTGGTCAATCACGGCGGCGCAACGGGTAACGATGTCAAACAGACCATGGCCGCCGTACAGAACGATGTCAGGGCTCGTTTTGCGGTCGACCTGACCCCGGAGCCGATTTTTCTCTGACCGACAGGCAAGCAGCGATCCCCGTTGCCAGTGCATCGGCCATCCGGGCCTGACGTTCCGGGTCGAGCAGTTCGAGTTCCTCTTCGCGATGCTTGATCACGCCGGCTTCGAACAGTACGGCCGGTAGCGTTGTGCGGTAGAGCATGACGAGATTGTCGTAGTACCACACGCCATTTTCGGCATCCGCCGCCAGGTGCTTGCGGCCATGCCATGGCGTCGGGACAAACCCCGCCCGCCGCAACTGACTGCCCATCGCCGAAGCGCAACGCAAGCTGGTCGCCAGATCAGGATTCTGGGCCGAAACAAAAATGCCGTAGCCGCGCTTCACATCGGTATAGCTGGTTTCCTGCCCGTCCCAATCCCAGTGCTTGAGATATTGCTCGCTGATCGAGTCATGATGGATCGAGATGAAAAACGCACTCCCCTTGGCCTGCAGAGGACGAGCGACAAGACTGCCGATATCCCCGGCAAAATTCACCTTGCGCAAAGGAAATCCCCGCTGGTCGACAGCCTCGGCCAACACCGCGGCAAAATCCTGATTGAAAGCAAACTCGCTGCGCCCGCGCGCACTGGTTGCACCGGAATCCTTCAGGCCATGCCCAACATCAATTGCGACAACAGGCTGGTCGCCAGATTGCGCGGTCGACACGCTGAACAGGTAAAAAAATAGTGAATGGATAAAACGCATGCAGGAATTATCGCGGCAAATTACCATGACTGCCTTCAAATCATGTTGAGTCAGCGATGCGGATCCCGGCCCTTTGTTTGCTTGCCCTCGCCCTGCCCGCCTGGGCGGAAGTGCAAAATGGGCAAACAGTTTATGAATCGACCTGCATTACCTGCCATGGAGAAGGCAAACTGGGCGCCCCCAGGTTAGGCGATAAAACCCGTTGGCAAAAACTGATTCGAGAAGGTCTCGATGATTTAGTGCCGGCAGCCTTGCGTGGTATCAGGAAAATGCCGGCAAAAGGCGGTAATGCAGCATTGAGCGATATCGAAGTCGCCAGCGCTGTTGTTTACATGGCCAACGCAGGCGGCGGAGAGTTTAGTTCACCCACCCTGGCCGATGCCGCCCGCTGGCGAACCAAGGCCAATCGTGGAAAGAAACACTAGGATGCCTGCACTCACCATTTTTTCCGCCGCCACGCCGGAGCCCAGCTACGATCGGCCACGGCCGGACCGCCTGCTGCAAGGTAATCCGCTACGCACCACGCATGAACATTTCCTGGCTGCCACGGGGCAGGTATCCGCCGGCATCTGGCAATGCGAACCCGGTGCCTGGAAAATTGCCTTTGCCCCGGGCAAAGACGAGTTTTTCTGCGTCATTGAGGGGCGTTTGCGAATCACCGATGAAAACGGGCAAGCCAGCGAGTTTTCAGCTGGTGAAGCTTGCGTTATTCCGGGCGGGTTTACAGGAGTTTTCGAGGTTATTGAAACGGTCCGCAAATACTACGTCCTGGTAGAAACTCAGCTATAAATTGCGCTATAGTCATTTGCCTCAGCCTACAAGACCGACAATATGACCGACGAGACACTTTCACCACGCGGGACCAGCGCCCATCAGCCAGACCTGAACTGGAGCCAGGTTCGCGAAACCGTTCTGATGCTTGAACTCTCGGCAGTTCAGATCGAAACGGCCATGAAGGACAGCAATACGTCGGTCGAAGTGCTGACGGACTCCTTCACCACCATGGCCGGCTATATGCGGATGATTTCCGAAACCGTCCAGACGCTGCCCGATCAAGGTGAAGTCGGCGTAGCCAAGCAAAATTTGAGCGGCGTTTCAGATCATGTTTCCAGCATGGTGCATCAAGCCATCATCGCCTTCCAGTTCTACGACAAGCTGGTCCAGCGCCTGGCCCACGTCGGCCTCAGCCTCGGTGATCTGAGCGACCTGGTGGCTGACCGCCAGCGGCTGTTCAATCCGGACGAATGGGTTGATCTTCAGAACCGGATCAAATCGAAATATTCGACCCGCGAAGAAATCGCCATGTTCGAAGCCGTCATGACGGGGACGCCGGTTCAGGACGCTGTCGATCAATTCATGTCCGAAATGAAGGAAAAGAGCGACGACATCGAATTGTTCTGAGCACATAGCGGCTGCGACGCACCATGTCCCCTTCCTGCGACCTTTCGATCGAGGCTCTGGAAGAGGCATTGGCGATTGCCGGTGTTGCATGCTGGATCTGGTTTCCAACGTCGCCCACACCGCTACGCTCAGTCAATTTTCATCACCTGCTCGGGTGCAACGATACTGCCCTGCCACGCAGCGCAACGGAATGGCTCAATCTCGCTCATCCGGAAGATCGCCCGAAACTTGCTGCGCTGTTCGCAACCCCATCGGCCACCGCAAATACCGAACGACGCACCTTCACCTTGCGCCTGCGTCATGCGTCCGGCCTGTGGTCGTGCTTCGACGTCAAGACTAGCCCCCCGGCGAGCGATAGCGCTCCGACAATCTTCACCTTTAGCGACATCACCGAGCAAAAGCAGACGGAAGCCGCCCTGCGCGACAGCCAGTTACGCTACCGGGCCCTTTACAACACGACGCCGCTGGCCTTCATCCTGTGGAACAGGCAGGGACACATTACCGAGTGGAATCGCCGGGCTGAAGATATCTTCGGTTGGTCAGCAGAAAAAGTCGTCGGCAAGAAAGTACATCAGCTGCTGTTGCCGGAGAATCTTCACGCAGCCTTCAGCGATTGCATCAAGGCACTGATCCGGGGAGCTGGCAATGGCAACTTTACCGGCCCGGTCATTGGCAAGAATGGCTTGCAGCTTGAATGTGCATGGCACAACGTAGTCTTGCGCAACCCCGGCGGAGGGCTGCTCGGCATCCTTTCGCTTGTCCAGGACGTGACGGAAGCGCACTCGGCCCATCTGCGGCTCGAAAAAAGCGAAAAAACGTATCGCACGCTGGTCGAAACCTCGCCTGATGCCATTCTGCTGACCCGTCTGGACGGCAAGCTGCAGATGGCCAACCAACAGGCGCACCAGCTATTTGGGCTGAATGAGCTCGATGACCTTTACACCACCAACATTACCGATCTGCTGTGCACCACCGGCGAGATATCGGGTCGCCCGGCATTTATTGAAAATCCCGATGAATTTGCCGGCCTGATCGCCAACTGCCAGTTACGCATGCAGCGGCGCAGTGGCGAACCTTTCGAGGCGGCCATCGCATTCACCACCATTTTGGACTATCGCGGCAAGTCGACCGGGATCGTTCTCTTTGTTCGCGACGTCACGGAAAAAATTCAGGCTGAGCGGGAACTTGAACTTCATCGCGAAGACCTGGAACGACTGGTCCAGGAGCGCACCCTGGAACTGGAAGGCACCCGTGATTCGCTGGCCCAGATCATCGATGGCAGCCCTGTCCCGACCTTTGTGATCGATGCCAGCCACACCATCACGCATTGGAACAAGGCCTGCGAACAGATCATCGGTGCCCCAGCCAGCCAGATGATCGGCACCAAAAATCAGTGGCAGGCGTTTTACCCCAATCCCAGGCCGGTGATGGCCGATCTGGTCATTGGTGAAGATGGTGACATGGTCAATCAACTGTATGCGAACAGCTACAGTCACTCGAAACTCGTCCCGGAGGGGATCGAGTCCGAGAGTTATTTCACCAAATTCAACCGCTGGCTTTTCTTCACTGCCGCGCCTTTGCGCAACCAGCAGGATGAAGTGATCGGCGCCATTGAAACCCTGCAGGATATTACCGAACGCAAACAAGCTGAAATCGCCCTGCTCGAAGCCAAGCGGCAGGCTGAAAAGGCGGCCAACGCCAAAGCCGAGTTTTTGGCCAATATGAGTCACGAGATCCGGACGCCGATGAACGCCGTGATCGGCCTGGCCCACCTGCTGCTCAAAACCGATATTTCCGGCAAGCAACGGGACTATGTTTCGCGTATCCACGGCGCCGGCCAGATGCTGCTTGGTCTGATCAACGACATCCTCGATTTTTCAAAGATCGAAGCCGGTCAGATGCTGCTGGAGAATGCTGAATTTCTGCTCGATGAAGTACTCGACAACGTGACGGCAGTCCTGATCCAGCGGGCACAGGAAAAAGGGCTCGAATTGCAGTATCTGGTTGAACCGGATGTTCCCGCCAGTTTGGTCGGTGATTCGCTGCGCATGGCCCAGGTACTGATCAATCTGATCGGCAATGCGATCAAGTTCACCGCCACAGGCTCAGTCTCGGTTTTTATCCGCCAGGTTGCGCGCCAAGGGAAACAGGTCAAACTTGAAATATCGGTCAAGGATACCGGGATCGGCATGTCTGCCGAGCAGCAAAGCAAGCTGTTCCAGGCATTCAGTCAGGCCGACAGTTCGATCACGCGAAAATTCGGCGGAACCGGGCTCGGCTTGATGATCTGCAAGCGCCTGACCGAAATGATGCAGGGCCATATCGAAGCCAGCAGCCAGCCAGGTGCAGGCAGTACCTTCGTTTTTACCGTCAAGCTTGGCATCGGCGCAGCACAGGGTGATCCACTGCGCCCAGGCCTGCGGCGGGCCCTGGTAGTCGATGACAATCCCCTGGCCCGGGCCGTACTCGCCAGACTGCTGGAAAAATCGGGCTGTAGTACTGTCATGGCCGAATCTGGAAAGCAAGCACTCACCCTCCTGGAAAGTTCCACGCCATCGGCCTTCGATTGCATCACCATCGATTTGAACATGCCCGACATGAATGGGCTGGAGCTTGCCGAAGCCATTCGCAACCTGCACCCCAAGCCCCCTCGTTTGGTGATGGTAACCGCCAGCGATACGACAACACTCGATACCGACCCACGCCTCGACATTTTCGACACAGTGCTCAACAAGCCGGTCACGGCAGCCCAGATCAACAAATTGCTGGCAACCCGGGAAATTCACAACCCAGGCACCACAAAGCCAATGACGGCACCTTTGGCCGGTTTGCGTATTCTGCTGGCCGAAGATATACCGACCAATCAACTGATCGCCTGCGAAATGCTTGAAGCGTTTGGTGCCACGGTTGAAACCGTTGATAACGGCGAGCGAGCCCTGCACAAATTGCTCGCAGAGGGAAAGACCTACGATGTCATCCTGATGGACATCCAGATGCCGGAAATGGATGGTCTCGAAGCAACCCGAAGAATCCGGGCCAGCGGGCGCTGTCCTGGCCTGCCGATCATTGCCATGACGGCACATGCCATGGATGAAGAACGCCAGCGCTGCATGGCCGCCGGTATGAATGACTTCATCACCAAGCCGATTGATCCAGCCCTACTTCAAACCAAGCTCGCACAATGGAAACCGACAGCAGAAATGG
The DNA here is from genome assembly GCF_016864195.1 of Dechloromonas sp. TW-R-39-2. Taxonomy (NCBI): domain Bacteria; kingdom Pseudomonadati; phylum Pseudomonadota; class Betaproteobacteria; order Rhodocyclales; family Azonexaceae; genus Dechloromonas; species Dechloromonas sp. TW-R-39-2. Next base: position 410,700 of record NZ_CP045202.1, on the reverse strand, counting down.
CACCAACACAGATGTCGACCGGGACAACCCCAATCCCCCCCGCTGAAGCACTTCCCGAATTGCCAGGGATTGATCAGGAAATCGGCTTGAAGCGGATGATGAACAAGCCAAAACTCTATGAAAAAGTCCTGCGTGACTTCCATGGGCGCTTTGCGGATGAAGCAGCAGCCATCCGCAAAGCGATTGCCGGACAGGATTTCGGTGAGGCAGAACGGCGTGCCCACAGCACCAAGGGACTGGCCGGCTCAATCGGCGCCACCCGATTGCAGGAAGCAGCCCTGGCCCTGGAGCAACAATTGCATCTTGCCCAAGCCCCGGTCGAATCGGTTTTCGAGCAATACGAACAGGCACTGACCGAAGTCATCGATGGCATTCGTACCGGTTTCGGGCTCTAGCCTTGTCGGCTAGGCCGACTAGAAAGCCTGTGGCGCTTCCCAGATGATATTGGCGTCCCGGCCGGCGCGACCGGTTCGCTCAAGCATGTCGATCAATGGCCAGGCACGTTGGCGAAACCCAACCGCCGGTGGTTTTTTCTTGCCCTTCTCATCAAGCTCTTCATCCTCCGGCGGGTCTTCCGACTGCGCTACTGCCTGACGCAGTTTTTCTGCTGCAAGCGGCATTTCCGGCGGGGTAAAAACGCCCCGCGCCGTTGTTTCCTTACCGATCGCCTGCAACAAGGCGGCAGCCGTTTCGGCAAACATCAACACTTCACCCGTCTCACTGGAGACAAATCGGACAAGCATGCTTATTTCCTTTCACTGCCCGGCTTTCGGGTTGTCAGATCAGCCGGCAATCATGCAAAATGAACTCAAGGGGGAGAGTTCAAATGACAATACATATTACCGCCAATCCCTTGGAGACAGGGACAGATGAGCTTGAGCGCCTGGCGCTTGAGGAATGCATCAAACGCCAACGGGTAGACCGGGAAGTTTCCGTTTTGGTCATACCGGCTGGCCGTTGTGAAGTCGCCATCAAATTTGCCCGCATGGGGGCACGCGTCACCGTGGCCGATCAGCCTGAGTTGCAGCGCGAGATTGAAGGCCGCATTCTGGCTGCCGGGCTGTCGGATGAAATCCGCTTTGTTCCTTGTGATTTCCCGGAATTTCCTGTCACAGCGCAAAATTCCCCGTTCGACCTGATCATTTCACGTCGCGGACTTTGCCGTCTGCCCTATCACGAGGCAAAAACAATCGTCAGACAAATGCTGCACCAACTCAAGATCGGCGGAAAACTTTATCTCTCGATCCTTGGCTTGCACTCCGAACTCAGCGAAGGTTATGCCGCTCGCGACCAGATCATCAACGAGCGTTTCGCCGAACTGTCGCCGGAGTTGGCCGACAAATACAACATTCGCGGCCCGGTTTCGCTTTATACCGAACGCAATCTCTTCATGTTGCTGCTTGAGGCGGGGGGCAGTGTGTTGCGCACCCTGACCACAACCTATGGCAATGTGAAGGGCATTGCTGTCCGGGTCTGAACATTGCGCATCGGCATTGACCTGGGCGGCACCAAGATCGAAATCATTGCCCTGGGCGATGATGGCCGTACTTTGTTGCGTCGCCGCACGGTAACCCCTCAGGGGGATTACATGGCAACCGTGATGACCTTGGCCGGACTCGTCGAAGCCGCCGAAGCCGAGTTGGGACGGCGCGGTAGTGTCGGTATCGGTATCCCCGGCACCGAGTCACCCACTGGCGGACTGATCAAGAATGCAAACTCGACCTGCCTGAACGGCAAGCCCCTGCGTCGCGACCTGCAAGCCGTGCTCCAGCGTGAAATCCGCCTGGCCAACGATGCCAACTGCTTTGCCTTGTCCGAAGCGGTTGACGGTAGCGGGCAAGGCGCTGAAATCGTTTTCGGCATCATCCTCGGTACAGGCGTCGGCGGCGGTATCGTCATCGATGGCAAGGTCATCCGGGGAGCCAATGCCATCAGCGGAGAATGGGGGCACAACCCCCTGCCCCTGCCGGCGCTGGATGATCTCCCCTTGCCGGATTGCTACTGCGGACGACAGGGCTGCATTGAATCCTATCTATCCGGCCCGGCGCTGGTTCGCGAGCACTTCAATCGCCACGGTCAACAGCTCGATGTTGCCGAAATCGATCGTCGGGCAAGCGCCGGTGATGCCGCTTGCGAAAGTACGCTGCAGCGCTTCGAGCAACGCCTGGGGAAGGCGCTTGCCGGGGTGATCAATATTCTTGATCCGCAAGTCATCGTCCTGGGTGGAGGCCTGTCGAAAATGACCCGGCTGTATCGGCATTTACCTGTCTGCTGCGGTCCACATATCTTTTCGGATGTTTTCCAGACACGTTTCGAACCACCCAAACATGGGGATTCCTCGGGGGTCCGTGGCGCCGCATGGTTGTGGAATTGATGGCACAATTCACCAACCATGGCCAAAATTTCACTTTTCATCGGCGATATTCGCCCACTTGCCGGCTCAGGACGCCCGACCGGCATTTACAAACAGCCTGTCACCGGGGCGCTTGAACTGACACTCACCGGCTTTGTCGGGGATGAACAGGCCGACAAGCGCGTGCATGGCGGGCCTGAAAAAGCCGTACACCTTTATCCGGCACGACATTACCAGCGACTCGCAAAACAATTCCCCGAAGCTGCCGCAGCACTTCAAGCCGGCAGCCTGGGTGAAAACATATCGACTGGCGAACTCGACGAAAGCAACGTCCGGGTCGGAGAGATTTATCAACTCGGCACCGCCCGTCTTCAAGTTTGCCAACCGCGCAATCCCTGCTGGAAGATCGATACCCGATTTTCCAGCGATGGCATGGCCGCCTTTATTGCTGAAAATTCGCTGACCGGCTGGTATTGGCGAGTTGTACAACCCGGCATCGTCAGACCGGGTGACGAACTGAACTGCCTTGAATCGCTCGACAGCCCGACACTGGCCGATGCCATGCAGCTTTGCCAGGCCCATCGCCCGGACCCAGCCGACCTTGAAAAACTGACCGACACTCCCGGCATCGCCGCTGACTGGCAGCGCAAAATTCGCGCGCGGGCCGACTGGTTACGGCGCAATACCCCCCTGACCCAGCCGCAAAGCGGCGTTCCACGTGAAACCTGAAAACCAGTGACCACCATCGATACCCGCAAACTCTGGATCCGGCTTTTCCTGCCTTTTGCCGCCGGCTACTTCCTCTCCTACCTCTATCGCACGGCCAATGCTGTCATCGGCCCCGTTCTGGCACGCGAACTCAACCTGGGCGACAATGCACTCGGCTTGCTGACCAGCACCTATTTTCTTGCCTTTGGCGCAGCCCAGTTACCCTTGGGTATGCTGCTCGACCGCTTCGGACCGCGGCGAGTCGAAGCCGGGCTCCTGCTGATGGCCGCAGCCGGCGCTGCCATTTTCTCGCTTTCCGACACGCTGGGTGGGCTGGCAACCGGTCGCGCCTTGATCGGGCTGGGCGTTTCGGCCTGCCTGATGGCCTCGTTCAAAGCCTTCGCCCAATGGTTTCCGGTTGAGCGACAAGCCTCACTGACCGGCTGGATCATGGCTTCCGGCGGGCTTGGCGCGCTGGCCGCCTCAAAACCACTTGAGCTGGCTCTAGGCTTTGCCAGCTGGCGGGAAATTGCCTTTGGGCTCGCTGTCACAACACTTTTCGTCGCTGCGGCACTATGGACCTTCGCCCCCGACAAGACGAGTGAAAGCAAGGGCGATGGTTTCGCCGCTCAACTGGCCGGCGTCAAGTCGATCTTCGGCAGCCGGCATTTCTGGCGCTATGCACCGATGGGCTTCTGTTTTACCGGGGGCTTCATGGCTGTCCAAGGACTTTGGGCAACACGCTGGATGTCGGTTCAGGAAGGCCTGGAAGCCGCAGCCATCGCCAGTCGCCTGACCTGGATGAGCGCCGCCATGCTGGGCGGATTCCTGTTCATGGGGTTCTTTTCGACGGCATTGCTGCGCCGGGGCATTTCGCTTGACCGTATTTATCGCTGGTCGATGACGCTGGCGATCGGCCTCCTTGCGTCGATCACATTTTTCCCGACCCTGGGTGGCAGTCTCGTCTGGCCGATCCTGGCCGCCTGCTTTTCGCTTTCGAATGTCTCTTATGCCCTGGTGGCACAAGCGTTTCCTGCCGCACTCTCGGGGCGGGCAAATACAGCACTCAATCTGCTGGTTTTTGCCGGGGCCTTTGGTCTCCAATGGGGCATCGGCATACTGGTGGACAACCTTCAGCACGGAGGCTGGTCGGGTGACGCAGCCTTCCGCGCAGCCTTCCTGACCCTGCTAGGCGGCCAGCTGCTCTCCTTGGGCTGGCTTTTCTTCAGCCGGCAACGCTGAACTGGCGAGGTCGACCTGCTGCATTCGGCCGACCTCGCCCGATTCGGAAAGATACAGCCCGGCCGCCCTGATCTGGCCAAGTAATTCATTGGATGCCGTTTTCAGCGAAAACGGGGCGTCGACCGCAGCCGTGTAAAGCGCCCCGATACCGCGCTCGGCCAAGCTCGAATAATGTTCGCCCGACCAGATACCCAACTGCCTGAAGGCTGGATCGGCTTCATCGACCCAGCCGTTGTGGTCAGAATCAAGGGCCGAGAGATCGGAAAACCCGTTACCGCTCGCCACACCAAACAACTCGCGCCCGTTGTCCGCCTTGCCATTCCCATTCCGGTCAAAGACCAGGAAACCGCAGCCGGCGCCCATCCCGGGAATTTGTTCGACACAGCCATCGGCATCAAGATCAAAATCAATCCGCCGATCCGTCAATTCAACGGCCTTGCCATCGAACGACAACATCAGCGGATCATGCAGAACGATGCTTCCGGATTCCTCATCGACTTTTTCGCTTTTAAATTCGCGAGCCATTTCAGTCACCATGCTGAAGTCGATTTCCCGGCCATCAGCAGTCTTCACCCGGCCGCTGGCACAGACCGTCGTTGTTTCTGATTCGCATACCCGCTCGCTCATCCGGCTGTGCCACTGAAAACCAAGCTGGCTCGGACTTGCCTGGTTTTTGTCGGACGGCAAACCCTGCGTTGTGGCGGCAAGGTTTTCCGGGCATTTTTTACCGTTGACCGCAGCCATGATGGCATCGACCAGGTTTTTAAGCAGCGTCGCAACGCGCTCCCGGGCCGCCGCTGCATCCTCCCCGGCCGTCGACGAAACACCGGCAAATACCTGACGGAAGTTGCTTTCGAACGAGATTTCAGTGCTACGGGTGTACTGGGTGTCGTGACTGGCCGACAACTGAACGTTCGATTCCTGAATTTTCATGACCCTCTCCTTGCACAATTGGGAGAACTCCCCTGCAAGGGCCGTGCCGGTCATAATTCGTAAGGATCGACCTCAATGTGCCAGCGCAGTTTCGAAGGTGCCTTGATGCCTTGAATCGCCTCGCGCCAATACGGCAAGAACGTCTGCAATGCAGGCCGGGAGTACGATTCGACGAGTAGCTGCCCACGCTCCAGATTGGCCAGCCGGGCCATTTTCATCGGGATGGGGTCATAAACCATGATGTTTTCGTGCTCGGCAATCAGCGGAACGGCTGCTGCCGCCGTCAGGAAAGCAATCGAATCCGCCATGTCCGGCGCCTCGGCCCGCAACATCGCCTGAAAGGCGTAAGGCGGGAAGCCTGCCTGCTCACGCTCCTTGAGCAGGGTTTCGGCAAATCCAGGGTAATCGTGCGCCACCAGTGCGGCATAAAGCGGGTGATCGGGGTACTGCGTCTGGATTAGAACCTCACCCTTCAGTTCAGCCCGCCCAGCCCGTCCGGCAACCTGCATCAACTGGGCAAAAAGACGTTCCGGCGCGCGCCAGTCTGCGGCAAACAAGGCCGAATCGGCGCCAAGCACACCAACCAGTGTCAGTTTCGGGAAATCATGGCCTTTGGCCAGCATTTGCGTGCCGACCAGAATATCGGCTTCACCACCATGGATTTTCTCAAGCACCGCTTCCCACTGCTTGCGACTTTTGACCGAATCGCGATCAACACGCAGGATACGCGCTTCCGGAAACTGCTCGACCAGCCATCCTTCAAGCCGCTGAGTGCCGCGCCCAAATGGCAGGATGTCCTGGTTGCCACAAGTTGGACAAGCCTTGGGAACACGATATTCAAAACCGCAGTGGTGGCAGCGCAAGCGGCGATCCGCCTGGTGCAGGACCATATTTGCGGCACACCGCTTGCACCGTGAAACCCAGCCACAGGCGGTACAGGCCAGCACCGGGGCATAACCGCGCCGATTGAGAAAGACCAGGCTCTGCTCACCGCGCGCCAGACGCTCCCTGATCGCGGCAATCAGTGGCTCGCTGACCCCTTCCTTGAGTGTAGCCTTGCGCGTATCGACCAAATGGACCGTCGGCAAACTGGCATCAGGATTGGCCCGTTCGCGCAAACTTAGCAGTTTGTAACGTTGGCCCTTGGCATTGGCCCAGGATTCCAGCGAAGGCGTCGCCGAACCGAGCAGAATCGGAACGCCAAGCTGGCGGGCCCGGAACACGCCAACATCCCGGGCGGAGTAGCGCATTCCATCCTGTTGCTTGAAAGAGGGATCGTGCTCCTCATCGATGATGATCAGACCAAGCTCAGGCATCGGTGTGAAAATCGCCAGCCGGGTACCCAGCACGATACGGGCTTCTCCCGAGAATGCCGCCCGCCAGTTGCGCTCACGGGCAGCCTCGGCCAGTTCGCTGTGCAACGCAACAACGCTGGTATCGATAAATCTGGCACGCACCCGGCCTTCAAGTTGTGGCGTCAGATTGATTTCCGGCACGAGCAGAAGAACTTGTTTGCCAAGAGCCAGGGCTTTATCAATCAAGCGCAGATAAACCTCGGTCTTGCCGCTACCGGTCACCCCATGCAGCAGATGGACTGAAAATCCCGCGGGTACATCGACCGCCTCGACGGCCTGTGCCTGTTCTTCGGTCAACTGCGGCAAACCGGATGGATCTGGCAAACGTCGTGCCCGAGCATTGCGACGGACCGGCGGATCAATCCGTTTCAGACCAGCCGGCAAGGCCTGCATGACCACTTCGCCGATCGCAGCTTGGTAGTAAGCACTCGCAAACTCACAGAGCCTTAAAAAATCGGCAGGCAAAGGAGGCAAGTCCTGCAATATCTGGCTTGCGGGTTTTAGCTGATCAAGCGGCCAGTCACTCTCATCCACCACGTCAAGAATGACGCCGAGTTTCTCACCCCGGCCAAATGGGACGCGCACGCGTCGGCCAATTGCTGCGGTCGACGCTGTCGGATCGAGATAATCGAACAAGCGGTGCAAAGGCAGATCGAGAGCAACACGCAGAACAGGCATGGGTAAGCCGGGTTTCTCCAAAAACGCTGTAACCCATTACAGAAAAAGGGTTTTTCAGCTTGTCCACAAAAACTGTGGATAACTTTGTGAGTTTCTTTTGGAAGTGAGCGCCAAGTAACGATTTTGTAAGGATTTCGTTACTTTGCCGAAATATTAGGCAAGACAACAAACCCAATAAATTCAATCACTTGATTAAAGCGCGATGTGTCAAGTGGTTTCCCGGCAAAATCATGAGCGGGATGGAAAACTCTGTGTATAAGTCAAGCTTCCCACCCCACTTATGCTATCACTTACGTAATAAACGACTGTGTCCATGCACCGCTTCAACCAAGGCGGTCACGCTTTCTGGCGGCGTAAATTGCGAAATACCGTGGCCGAGGTTGAAGACATGACCGGTATTGCCGGCACCAAAGCTGTCGAGCACTTTCCTGGCTTCGGCAGCAACGACTTCCGGCCCGGCGAACAGCACGTTCGGGTCGAGATTGCCCTGCAGCGCAACCTTGTCGCCAACGCGACGGCGGGCTTCACCGATATCGATCGTCCAGTCGAGGCCAACGGCATCGCAGCCGATGGCCGCAATTTTTTCCAGCCACAGGCCACCATTCTTGGTGAACACGATGCTCGGAATGCGCTGGCCGTCTTTTTCCTTCTTCAAGCCGGCCACGATGCGCTGCATGTATTGCAGCGAGAACTCCTGGTAGGCCGCATTTGATAGCGAACCGCCCCAGGTATCGAAAATCATCACCGCCTGGGCGCCGGAGTCGATCTGGGCGTTCAGGTAGGAAATCACCGATTCGGTGGTCACCGACAGGATCTTGTGCAGCAGGTCCGGCCGGCTGTACATCATTCCCTTGATATGGCGGAAATCGCTCGAACCCTGGCCTTCGACCATGTAGCAGGCAAGCGTGTACGGGCTGCCGGAGAAGCCGATCAGCGGCACCGAATTGTCCAGCGCGCGGCGGATTTCGGAAACGGCATCCATCACGTAACCAAGATGCTCGTACGGGTCCGGCGCGGTCAGGTTGTTGATCGCCCATTCCTCGCGCAGCGGACGTTCGAAACGCGGCCCTTCGCCTTCTGCGAAATAAAGACCCAGGCCCATCGCATCCGGCACGGTCAGGATGTCGGAGAACAGAATGGCGGCATCCAGATCGTAGCGGGCCAGCGGCTGCAGGGTAACTTCGCAGGCCATCGTCGGCGATTTGCACAGATTCAGGAAATTGCCTGCCCGCTTACGCGTTTCGCAGTATTCGGGCAGATAGCGACCGGCCTGACGCATCAGCCAGAGCGGGGTGTATTCGGTCGGCTCCTTGAGAAGGGCGCGCAGGAAGGTGTCGTTCTTGGGTCGGCTCACGGTGGGTTCCGCCTGAAAAATCGAAAGGCGGAATTATCCGCCTTTCTGGGGCTGCGGTCACTTACGCCAGAAAGCCGGGGTCAGCACCACTAGCAGGGTAAAGATTTCAAGACGCCCGAGCAGCATGGCAAAAATGCAGACCCAGGTCTGGAAATCCTCCAGCACTTCATAGGTTGTCGACGGACCAACCAGGCCAAGACCCGGCCCGGTATTGTTCACGCTGGCGACAATCGCAGTAAAAGCGGTAACGATGTCCAGCCCCGTGAAAGCGAGCACCAGGGTCAGCGACACAATGCTGACCATGTACATAAAGGCAAAGGCGAGCACTGCAAACAGGATAGGCTGCGATGCGACCTGGCCGCCGATCCGGATGTTGTACACCGCGCTCGGATGCATGGCTCGCAGCAATTCCCGATAGACCTGCTTGTAGAGCAGCAGGGCACGCATCATTTTGATGCCGCCCCCGGTCGACCCGGCGCTGGTGGCAAAACTGGACAGAAACAGCATCCACAGGGGCGCAAAAATGGGCCACAAGGCGAAATCGACGCTGGCAAAACCGGTCGTTGTGGCAATTGATACCAGATTGAAGGCGGCATGACGCATGGCCGTGTCAAGATCGGCGTAAATTCCGTCTTTCCAGATGTAGACCGCGACAACGAAAATACTGACCAGCGTCACACCGATAAACCAGCCGGCCTCCGGGTCCTGCAGATAGGGCCGCAGGGAACGGCCGCTGACGGCCAGGAACAGGGTGCCGAAATTCATCCCGGCAATCAGCATGAAGACAATTGCGACCGCTTCAATGGCCGGCGAATCAAAATAGCCGAAACTCGCATCGTGGGTTGAAAAACCGCCCAAACCCATCGTCGAAAAAGTGTGGCAAACCGCATCGAACCAGTTCATCCCGGCCAGACGGAAGGAGAGGCAACAGGCAACCGTCACGCCCAGATAAACCAGCCACAGCCCCTTGGCCGTTTCGGCAATGCGCGGCGTCATCTTGGCATCCTTCATCGGACCGGGTGTCTCGGCCTTGAACATTTGACGGCCGCCAATCCCGAGCAAAGGAAGCACGGCAATCGCCAGCACGATCAACCCCATGCCACCGACCCAGACCAACTGGTGACGCCACAGGTTGATCGACATCGGTAGCTGATCGATATTCGACAACACCGTCGATCCGGTCGTCGTCAAACCGGAGACGGTTTCGAAATAGGCGTCGGTATGGCTGATCCCGAGTTGGAGCATCAGCGGTATGGCAGCAAAGGCAGGCAGAACCGACCAGACCAGCACGACCATCAAAAATCCGTCACGAATGGTCAGTTCGCGTTTGCAATTGCGATAGCGATACCAGAGGAAAGCCCCGCTCAACATGGTCAAGCCAAAAGATTCGTCATATACCGCCTGCGCACCGTCATTGGTCGCATACGAGAGAATCAGCGGCGCCAGCATGGTCAGACCGAAAAGCATGATGATCATGCCCAGAGCACGGTAAACGGGGGCAAAGCGGGTCATGATCGCCCCTTAAAGAAAGCCGAAACTGACCTGGAAAAGCTTTTCGACCTTCTTGACCAGCTTTTTCCGGGTGCAGAAAACAATCACATGGTCATTTGCCTGAATCACCGTGTCGTGATGGGCGATCTCAACCTCGCCATGCCGGGTAATTGAAGTCCAGTCATCGGTCTGGCCAATCACCACCGCCTTGTCGAAATTGCGAACCAGGGCGGCAACGGTTACGCCGTGCGGCCAATCGATTTGGTCGATGCGACGACCGACGATCTTCGATGTGTTCGCATCGCCGTGCGCGACCAGCTCCAGGGCCTCCGCAGCACCGCGCCGCAAGGAGTGCACTTCCGCCACATCGCCCTGGCGCACATGGGCCAGCAAGGTACCGATCGATATCTGGGCGGGCGAGATTCCGATATCGATCGGGCCACCTTCGATCATTTCGGCATACGCCCGGCGATTGATCAGGGCAACCACCCGCTTGCAGCCCAGACGCTTGGCCAGGCTCCCCGCCATGATGTTGTCTTCATCATCGTTGGTCAGCGAGAGAAAGAGGTCCATTTCCGCAATGTTTTCCTGCTCGAGCAACTCCTCATCGGTCGCATCACCGAGCAGAACCAGCGTATTTTCAAGCTCATTGGCCAGAAGCTCGGCGCGCTCCGGGCGTCCTTCGATCAACTTGATTTCATAGCGCTTATCAAGCGCCTTGGCGACCCGCAGGCCGATATTGCCGCCCCCGGCAACCATGATCCGCTCAACCGGCGTCATCATCCGGCGCAATTGGCGCAAAACCGGACGGATATGCTCCGCAGCGGCCAGCAGAAAAACCTCGTCCCCCGCCTCGACAACCGTCTCGCCTTCCGGGAAAACCGCCTGATCGCGCCGGAAGATCGCTGCAATCCGGGCATCCATCCCGAAGGGTAGCAAAGCCTTCATCTGCTTGATCTGCTGACCGACAAGCAGGCCGCCTTCGTACGCCCTGACAGCAACCAGGCTGACCCGGCCCTTGGCAAAATTGAGTACCTGCAAGGCCTCGGGAAACTCGATCAGGCGCTGGATGTAATCGGTGATCACCTGTTCCGGGCAAAGCGCGAAGTCGACCGCGAAATTATCGGGCGAGAGCAAGGTGGCGTCTTCGAGAAAATCCCGCGAACGCAGGCGGGCAATCCGGGTGGGAATATTGAATACGCTTTGCGCCAGCTTGCAGGCAACCAGATTGCTCTGGTCGCTTTGAGTCAGCGCAATCACCATATCGGCATCCTCGGCACCGGCACTGCGCAAAACCGAAGGCGTCGCCGCATCGCCGACGACCGTGCGTAAATCGAGCCTATCCTGCAACTTGGCCAGGCGTGCCGCATTGCTATCGATCACCGTGATGTCGTTTTCTTCGGAAACCAGCCCTTCGGCCACACTGGCACCGACCTGGCCGGCCCCCAGAATGATGACTTTCATGCGTATCCCCCGCCCGACAGCGATTTATTCTTCGTTGCGCTTGCCCAGCTTGACGTCGAGTTGCTTCAGCTTGCGATACAGGTGCGTCCGCTCCAGCCCGGAACGCTCCGCCAGCTTGGTCATGTTGCCCCCTTCCAGACGCAGATGATGCTCGAAATACAGCTTTTCAAAGGCATCGCGCGCCTCGCGCAAAGGCTGATCGAGCAAGGGCAACAAGGAGGCAATTTCACGATTGCCGCCCTCCTCGCGTGGCATGACGCGACTCACGTCATCGGCCGAGATATCCTCTTCCAGCGCCGTCAGGGCGAGGTTGCGAACCAGGGCATAAAGATCGGTCCAACTGGCTTCCGGCAGGTTCTTCCAGGGCAGCGTGCGCAATGCGTTCAACGCACCGGTCGAAAAACGACGCGGCTGGACTTCACCGCGTTCGACAAAATTGGTTAACAGCAAACCGGCAATTTCCGGCAACTCATCGGCGTGCCCGGCCAGCGAGGGCATTGCCACCCAGACCTCGCCCAAACGGGCCAGCAATTTGCTGTCCCAACCAGACTCCGCGAGCGTACCGAGCGAACTGACCGTTGCAGCGACCAATTGCAAATTGAGCTTTTCAAGCCGGTCGACCGCGAAAGCCAGGTTCATCTGCTGCATTTTGCCGAGCACGGCCAGATCCGGCACAAACAGCACGCCGCCGCTGACTTTCTCGAGCATTTCCTGGGTCAGCGCACTGCTGACACCGGACAGATCGAGCCAAGGCGCACGCGGCGGCTGCAAGGTACGCGCGCAAATTTCAGCCATGCCCCCCGTCGCTCCCTTGAGCAGCAGGACCGATGCCTTGGCCGCAGCCTGCTCCAGCCGACGCTTGAACTCCTTGACGAAGGCGGAACGCCCGAATGCCTCCAGCGTCAGTGGCGGACGCAGCGGCGGGGAATCGTGCTTGAGTGCCTTTTGCACGGTCGACAACAGTTTTTGCAGCGCAATCGGTTTTTCGAGGAAATCGAAAGCACCGAAGCGAGTCGCTTCGACGGCCGTATCGATCGTGCCATGACCGGACATCATCACCACCGGCATGTTCAGATGACCTGCCGCGTGCCATTCCTTGAGCAGCGAAATACCGTCGGTGTCCGGCATCCAGATATCCAGAAGGACCAGATCCGGACGCAATTCGTTACGGATACTGCGCGCAGTCCCTGCATTTTCAGCCAGACGCACGTCATAGCCCTCGTCGATCAGGATTTCCGACAGTAGTTCGCGGATTCCGACTTCGTCATCAACGACCAGAATTATTGCCATGCTTGGCTTCCTCCTCCTTCACCAGGGGCAAGCGGATATCGATCCGTGCGCCGCCCTCGGGTGCATTGCTGATTTCAATGGTGCCCAGATGTTCTTCAACGATTTTCTTGACAATGGGCAGACCCAGGCCGGTACCGCGCGCCTTGGTCGTGACATAAGGTTCAAATATCCGTGGCAACAACTCTACCGGGAAACCCGGGCCATTGTCGCTGATTCGCAAGCAGGCATAGCGGCCGGCCGCTTCGGTCAGGATATGAATGATGCTGGCACCCCGCCCTTCGAGTGCATCTTCCGAATTGCGCAACAGATTGTGGATGATCTGGCGCAACTGGGTCGCATCGCCCAGCACCGGGGGCAGCGTATCGGACAGGGTTGTTTCGATTTCGGCTGACGAACTTTCGTAAAGCCCGAGCACTTCGCGAATCAGCTCATTCAGATCCAGCGAAGCCACTTCAGGGACCGGCAGCCGCGCATAGTCGCGGAAATCATCAACCATGCGCTTCATGGCCTGAACCTGGTTGATGATGGTCTGCGTGCCGCGCGCCAGCATATCGGCATCGCCATTGATCAACTTATCGGCCAGTTTGAACTGCAAGCGCTCAGCCGACAGCTGGATCGGTGTCAGCGGGTTCTTGATTTCGTGCGCCAGACGTCGCGCCACCTCGCCCCAGGCGGCACTGCGCTGGGCAGCGATGATTCGCGTCACATCGTCGAAAACGACGACATCGCCGCCGCCGCTGGCATCTGGCAGCCGTGACCCGCGCAGCAATAAAACCTGGGGCATGCCGTTCGGGCGCTCAAGTTCCACCTGCGCCTGCCATTCGATTTCTTCCGTCGCCGAGAAATGCTGGCGAATGAATTCACCCATCACGCTCTGGCGCGGCCACTGGGCAACCTCCTCGCCAATCAGGCCGACAAAATCGTCATTCAGGATGGTCAAGGCGCCTTCATTGACGGTGCGCAGAACGAAATGGCGATCAAAGACCAATACCCCGGCAGACAGGTTGGCCAGAATCGATTCAAGATAACCGCGCGCCGATTCCAGTTCTGCCCGATGGCGCTCGGTTTCGCGGCGCGCCTCATCGAGCTGGCGGGTCATCTGATTGAACGATTGCGTCAGGATCCCGAGTTCGTCGCCGCTGTAGATCGCCTGGCGTGGCGAGAAGTCGCCCTGCGCCACCGCCTGCGTCCCTTCGGCCAGAATATAAAGCGGCGCAGCCAGCCGGCGGGCCATCACGTAAGCCAGGGCGAAAGCACCAAAAAGCGCGACCAGCACGGTCAACGTCAACGTCAGGGCGTAAATCCGCGTCAGCCCTTCACGCGCCAGCTGTAATTCCTGGTAGTCGCGATATACGCCCTGGACGGCATCCGCATCCTGGGCCAGGCTGGGTGGTACCGAATGTGTCAGCTGCAGGATGCGCGGCTCTTCGAAAACATCGCGCGCCGCCACCGGAACCAGCACGCGCAAGTACAGCTTGCCGCCATCGCCCTCGACCGTCGCCACGGCACGCGAACTGCGCGCCTGCTTGAGTTGGGCCTGACTCGGCAAATCGGGCAGCAGGCTGCTCAGCTCGCTGGTTGCGCTGGACAGCAATTGCCCGCCCACGGAGAACAGCGCAGCCGACTGGACGCCTTTTTCCTCACGCAGGCGAAGCAATGCCGAGCGCCGCGAACTTTCCTGCAGGTCCGAAAGTTCAAGCGCCATGCTGCGTCCCTTGTCCGCCAAGTCGGCAAGCAATGAATCCAGTGCCGAACGACCGAGGTGCAGACCGGATTCAAGCGCTTTTTCAACACGGACATCGAACCAGCTTTCAATCGATCGCGTAACAAACTGGACCGAAACACCATAGACCAGCGCGCCGGGCAACACAGCGATGACACCAAACATCAACATCAGCCGCAGTTTCAGCCGGGCGCCAAAGACTTGTGCCCGGTAATCCCGCCACAGCGAACGTAACTGCCAGCCGACCAGGCCGAGCATGGCCAGGGCCAAAACGATGTTGAGCCCGATCAGCAGCGGATAATTGCGCGAAAAAATAACGGTATCGGCCGCCGTGGACATCAGCAGCAGGAACCAGACGATTCCACCGAGCGCAGCAGCAAATGCGCCGCCAGCAGCAAGCAGGCGCTTCACTTGGCCTCCACCGCAGGCAATGACGGTAGTACCAGCTGCCAGGTTTTCCAGTCCGAATTCAGGCTCCATTCCTTGTTGCCCAAGGCGCTGATCTGGAAAGGACGGGGTAGTTGGGTAATGTCGAGACGCAAGCGCAGCTCGGCCAAATAAGGGTCGCCGGCCCGCAGGGTGCGGATGTCATTGCGTTCGATGACCAGCCAGTTGCGCAGTCGCGACAAGACACGCAAGGCATCCGACAGGCTGGAAAACGACTGGTGCAAGCCGCCGGTAGACAAACGATATTGGCGGGTCAGCGCATGGTAGGAAAGTCGGTAAGTCTGGCTGCGGCTGACCAGCTTTTCGTCGAGCCAGTACCAGCGGCCCCGTGAAAGCTCGAAATCGACGACAAAATGGAGAACAACCCCCTTGGTCACCGCTTCTTCGAGGCGATTGTTCAGATCGAAAGCAAAATCTGCCGATAACGAATAGCCGTCATCGCCTGCAGCAAGTTGCGGGCTGCTGATCTCGACTTCTGCGGTCCACGCCAGAAAAGGCACGAAAACCAGAAGAAACAGCCAGCGGCGCAATTGCTCAGTCAATTTTTTCGAGCAGGCAGTAATAAAAACCATCATGTTCAGCAGTCGGCAACAGCTGCTCCTCGTGTCGGCAACGAGCCTTGGGCTGACGGCTCAGGAAACGTCCGATCTGACCCTTGTTTTCGGCAGGAAAGACCGAGCAGGTGACGTACAGTAATTTACCCCCCGGTCGAACAACCCGCCACAGGACGTCGAGGATGCGCGACTGGGTCGCAGCAAAGCTGGCGATGTCGGCTTCACGACGCAGCCACTTGGCATCCGGATTGCGTCGCACGACGCCGCTGGCCGTACAAGGTACGTCAGCCAGTACAGCATCGAACAATTCGTTGTTCCACCAGGTATCCAACTTGATGCAATCAGCCACCTGGATCGTGGCGGACAAGCCAAGACGGGCCAGATTTTCCTCGATGCGCCGGCAACGCGACGCTTTCAGGTCCAGCGCCAGCAAATCGAGTTCAGCCTGTTCGAGCAGATGTGCCGTCTTGCCCCCGGGCGCGGCACAGGCATCAAGCACACGACTGCCCGGCACTGGTGAAAGCAGGCTTGCCGCCCTCTGGGCGCCAGGGTCCTGGACCGAAAACAAGCCATCGGCAAAGCCCGGCAAACGCTCGACCGGCAAGGGTTTGGCAAGCGCCAAGCCAGCCTCACCAACAGCTTGCGAAACAATGCCTTCCGCCGTCAAACGTGCCTGATATTCATCTCGCCCGGAGCGCCGGAGATTGACGCGCAAAGCCATTGGCGGCGCTGAGTTGCCAGCTGCGACAATATTTTTCCATTCATCCGGATAGGCTGCCTGCAATTCGGCCAACCACCAATCCGGATGCTGTGAAAGTGCCAGTTCGTTCTGCGACAATTCGGCAAGCAGCGCTTCCTGCTGCCGCAAAAAGTTGCGCAACACGCCATTGACCAGCCCCTTGAAACGGCCTTCAACCAGTTCACCCGCCGCAACAACCGCTTGGTCGACAACGGTGTGCGCTGCATCCGGGCGGGTTTCCAGGCGATAAAAGGCGACCAGCAGCAAAGCCCGCACTTCCGGCACTTCGAGTGGCTTGCTCAGCAAACGGGCGAGAAAAAAATCACCCCTGCCATAGCTGCGCAAACTGCCATAAACCAGATCCTGAACAGCTGGCCGAGCCGCCGGATCAACCCGGGTGAGCAGGCCATCGGCCAGGCTCTGGCCGGCAAAGACGGCGGCATCGATGCGCGCAGCGCTGAGCAGCGCAAAAGCGAGGGAATTAAGCGGCAATGTAGACATAGGCTCCGATTATCGCACGCTGCATAATGCGGCAATGCCGAAACACCTGCTTATCCTCGTCTTTTTACTGATCAGCCCACTAGCCGAAGCCTGGAACGGGGCTGGCCACCGTTTGAGCGCCTTGATTGCCTGGCAACAGATGTCGGAAAAAACCCAAGGCGCGGTGAGTGAGGCGCTGGCCAGGCATCCCGACCATTCACGCTGGGCAGAAAAAGCCGGCACATCCGAAGCTGCCGCGATTTTTGCCGAAGCATCGACCTGGCCCGACGCTATCCGCAACGATCCGCGTTTCTACGACGAGGGCCGGCAATCCGCCACGCCGGCAATTCCCGGTCTGCCCGACAATGCACGCCACAAGCATTGGCACTACGTTGATCTGGATAAAAATGGCCAGCGGACCGAAGGTGAAATCGACCATCAAATCGACCGGCTCACCCAATTGCTGCGGTCGACCGCGAAAGCAGAGCAAATTAGCCATGCCCTGCCCTGGCTGATGCATCTGGTTGGCGACATTCACCAACCGCTCCACGTCGGCCATCACGATGACGAGGGCGGCACAAAGACGGAAATTGAAAACCCGCTCAACAGGCGCCAACCCTTTTCCTCCCTGCATGCCTACTGGGATGAGCTGCCCGGCCCTTCGTCATTGCGCGGGAAACGTCTTGAAAAATTTGCCGGCCGGCTGCTGGAAACATACCCCGCACCGAGCCAGGGAAACACGCTGCTCTGGCGCGATGAAAGCCATCGCCTGCTGGGCAGCGCTTACCCGCCAAACGGCAGCCTCTTGCCGGCCATTACGGAAAGTTTTGACGAACAAAGCCGGCACATCGCCAATCGCCGGATCACCGAAGCAGGTTATCGGCTTGGTCGCTTGCTGGAACGCATCTTTGCCGCACGGGTTTCACGTGAAACCCCCTAGAATCGAATCATGAATGGTTTGCACCTGATCGCCGACCTGCACCAGTGTCGCTGCGCCCCCGAGTTTCTGCTCGATGCCCCCGGACTCGAAACATTCTGTGTCGACGCCTGCACTCGCCACGGGCTCAGCGTCGTCGGCCGGTTTTTTCACCCGTTTCGCGATCAACAAGGCAATCCGGCCGGCGTAACCGGCACCGTCGTGCTGGCTGAATCACATCTGGCCATCCACACCTGGCCCGAGATCAACAGCGTGACCCTGGATGTTTATGTCTGCAACTTCAGCGGAGACAACAGCGAACGGGCACATGCCCTGTTCAGCCAAGTGATCGATGCGTTCAAACCAACGCACAGCGAAAAAAAAGAGGTGGCACGCGGCCACCTCGGTTGATTGCCAGGCGCAATCAGGCAGGCAGGTCGAAACGGTCGCCCACTTTGAGTGGATGCCCGGCCAGGAATTGCTGGACCGGCAAGCGCTTGCCACCTGCTTTTTGCAATTCCGAGACCGCCAAAGCCCCTTTGCCGCAGGCAACCACGATGGTGCTGCGGTCGACACTCAGGATTTGGCCGATTTCACCACTGCCGGCGACCGGTGCCGCCTGCCAGAGTTTGACCGTCTGTCCGCCGAAGACGGCTTGCGCACCTGGAAATGGGTTGAAGGCACGAATGTGCCGGTCCAGCTCAACAGCGTCTCTCGACCAGTCAATCAGGGCTTCGGCCTTTTCAATCTTGTGAGCATAAGTCACCCCTTCAGCAGGCTGTGGCTCGGCAGGCAAAGGCAGGCGGCCCAATGCCTCGACCACCAGTTTTGCCCCGAGATCAGCCAGTCGGTCGTGCAATGAAACCGTGGTATCGGTCGGTTCGACCGCAAAAGCACCACGCAACAACACCGGCCCGGTATCCAGCCCGGCCTCCATCTGCATGATGCAGACACCGGTTTCGGCGTCGCCGGCCAGCAATGCCCGCTGGATCGGCGCAGCTCCGCGCCAGCGCGGCAGCAAGGAGGCATGAATGTTGATGCAGCCATGGCGCGGCAAATCGAGTACCGACTGCGGCAGAATCAAGCCGTATGCGGCAACAACCATGACTTCGGCTTCAATGTCGGCGATTTTTTGCTGGGCAACCGGATCTTTCAGCGTGAGCGGCTGAAAAACCTCGATGCCGTGTTCCACCGCCAATTTCTTGACCGGCGAAGGTTGCAGGTTCATTCCCCGGCCAGCCGGACGGTCCGGCTGGGTCAAGACGAGCGCCACCTCATGTCCGGCCGCAATAATGGCCGCCAGGGCCTGCGCAGCAAACTCCGGTGTTCCGGCAAAAATCAGCTTCATGCCGTTACCCGCGCCTGTTTGGCCAGCTTGCCTTTGATGCGCGTCTGCTTGAGTTGCGAAAGGTGATCGACAAACACCTTGCCGTTGAGATGATCCAGTTCATGCTGAATACAGACAGCCAGCAAGCCATCGGCTTTCAACGAACATTTCTTGCCATCGAGATCGAGATAATCGACGGTGACATGCTCGGCCCGTTCGACCTTTTCATAGATACCGGGGACGGAAAGACAGCCCTCCTCACCCGTCTGACCGCCATCGCTTGCGGCGATACGCGGATTGACCAGAACCAGCAGATCGTTTTTCTCTTCCGAAATATCGATCACAACCAATTGCTTGTGTACATCGACCTGGGTTGCGGCCAAGCCGATACCGGGCGCTTCGTACATGGTTTCAGCCATGTCGGCAGCCAGTTTTCGGATGCTGCCATCAATGGTGGCAATGGGAACCGCGACTTTTTTCAGACGGGCATCGGGGAAACGCAAAATGGGTAGAAGTGCCATGAGAGAACCGGAATAAAAGCTTGATCGCTTAGGATATTACATGCAGAATCTCAAGTAATTTTCGAGATATGGAAACGGATTCGACCGTCGCTGTTCAGACAGTTCCGACTACTCCGCGTTCCACCGGCACGTGAGGTACGACATGGTTCGCATTATATCCGCGCTCATTCTGGCTGTGACGGCCGTCTGCGCATCTGCTGCCGAACCACTCACCCTGGTCGACAACCCGCCCGACCGCCATATCGTTGTCCCCGGCGACACACTCTGGGGAATTTCCGGCAAATTCCTCAAACAGCCCTGGCGCTGGCCCGATATCTGGCAAATGAACAAGGCCGAGGTCAAGAATCCGCACCGCATTTACCCCGGCGACATCATCATGCTCGACATGTCGAGCGGCAGTCCGCGGCTGAAAATCGGCAAACCGCTCAACCTCAAGGCTCAGCCCAAGGTTTATAGCGAAGCGGTTCAGCAGATCATCCCCAGCATTCCCTCGAATGTCATCGAACCTTTCATCTCCCAACCGCTGATCATTGAGCCGGGAGAAACCGAAAGCCCGATCCGTATCGTTGCCACGCAGGAAGACAGAATGTTCCTGGGCAATGGCGATGTTGCATTTGTGACCGGCATTCCGGACGCCAGCGTCGAAAAATGGAATGTCTTCCGCACCGGCAAACCCCTGAAGGATCCGGATACCGGCGAAGTCATCGCCCACGAAGCCTATTTCCTCGGCAATGCCCGCCTGGTTCAACCCGGAGAACCTGCGGTCATGCGCGTCACACTGGCCAAACAGGAAATCGGCCGTGGCGACCGCTTGTTGCCGGCGCCGCTCCCGGACATCATTGCCTACGTCCCGCATCGGCCGGAAAACGACGTCTCTGCAAAAATCATGTCGATTTACGGTGGCGTCAGCGAAGCGGGTGCCGGATCAGTCGTAACGCTCAATCGCGGCAAGAATGATTCGCTTGAAGTCGGGCATGTCCTCGCCCTCTTCCGCAAGCGTGTGTCTGTCGGCCTGGACGACAACGGCCGCCGTGTCCGCACACCGATTCCCGAAGAACGCTACGCACTGGCCTTCATCTTCCGGGTATTCGACCGGGTCGCCTACGCGCTTGTTGTCGAATCGTCGAAGGCCGTGATGATCGGTGACGCTGCCAAAAATCCGTGAAAAACACTGAAGGCCTAGCCGCCTGGTTGCGGCTGACCTTGATCCCCGGCATTGGCGGCGAGACGCAACGAAAGCTTCTCGCCGCTTTCGGTTTACCCGAAGCCATTTTTGCGGCCGGCCGGCTGGCAGTCCGTGCGGTCATCGGTCAGCGCGCAGACCTTCTTTTCGATTTTGACCCTTCAGAACAGGTCGACCGCAGCATTGCCTGGGCCAGCGAAGCGAACCAGCACATCCTGACATTGGCCGACCCGGCTTATCCGGCCACACTGCTTGAAATTGCCGACCCACCCAACGTCATCTACATCCGCGGCAATCCGGCATTACTCGCCAAACCGGGTCTGGCCATGGTCGGCAGCCGCAATGCCACGCCACAAGGCATGCAGACGGCCGAAAGCTTTGCCCGCACACTGGCGGGGAAAGGCTTGACCATCATCAGCGGACTGGCGCTTGGCATCGATGCGGCGGCACATCGTGGCGCCCTTGCGGCCGACGGCCAAACAGTTGCGGTTATCGGAACCGGGGCCGACCGGCTCTACCCGGCCCGCAACAAGGAACTGGCTCTCGCCATTGCCGACAAAGGCGCGATCATCTCCGAGTTCCCGCTGGGAACGCCCGCAATGGCCGCCAATTTCCCACGCCGGAACCGGATTATCTCGGGCCTGTCGCGAGGTGTGCTGGTTGTCGAGGCAGCACCGGAAAGTGGCTCCCTGATTACCGCCCGACTGGCCGGGGAGCAAGGCCGTGAAGTATTCGCCATTCCTGGCTCGATCCACTCGCCCGTTGCGCGCGGTTGCCACAAGTTGATCAAGCAGGGGGCCAAGCTGGTTGAGACGGCGCAGGATGTCTTCGAAGAACTGGGCAATATGGCGCAGCCGGAGCCGCTTCCCGAACTGATGATTGATCAGGATTCACCGCTCCTTGCAGCGCTTGGACATGATCCATGCAGCCTCGACGAACTCGGTGCCCGGACCGGTCTCCCGACCGATCAATTGCTCACCGCGCTACTGACGCTGGAGCTGACGGGACAACTGGCCACCCTGCCCGGCAATCGCTACCAGCGCATGAACTAATTCGCTGCATATATATAGATGGCTTGCCAAGCCGCTCGC
The DNA here is from genome assembly GCF_016864195.1 of Dechloromonas sp. TW-R-39-2. NCBI lineage: Bacteria > Pseudomonadati > Pseudomonadota > Betaproteobacteria > Rhodocyclales > Azonexaceae > Dechloromonas > Dechloromonas sp. TW-R-39-2. The sequence goes on along the minus strand of NZ_CP045202.1, from coordinate 388,851 downwards.
CGCGCACTTATCATGCCCCGGCACTCATCAGGCAGAACCCATGACCAAAAAGCTAATCATCGCCGAAAAACCTTCTGTAGCAGCCGACATCGCCAAGGCGCTGGGAGGGTTTACCAAGCACGACGACTATTTCGAAAGCGACACGCACGTGATCTCGTCGGCCGTCGGCCATCTGCTCGAACTCTCTTGTCCTGAAGAATTCGAAGTCAAGCGCGGCAAATGGTCTTTTGCCCACTTGCCGGTCATTCCGCCGCACTTTGCGCTGAAGCCGATCGAAAAGACCGAGTCCCGCCTCAAGGTGCTCAACAAGCTGATCAAGCGCAAGGATGTCGAAAGCCTGATCAATGCATGTGACGCGGGGCGCGAAGGCGAGTTGATTTTCAACTACATCGCGCAGCACAGCAAAACCACCAAACCGATCCAGCGTCTCTGGCTGCAGTCGATGACCCAGGGCGCCATCCGCGACGGATTCACCCGTCTGCGCCACGGCAACGACATGCAGGGCCTGGGCGATGCCGCCGTCTGCCGTTCTGAATCCGACTGGCTGGTCGGGATCAACGGTACACGGGCGATGACCGCCTTCAATTCGAAAACCGGCGGTTTCCACCTGACCACCGTCGGCCGCGTACAAACACCGACACTGGCCATCGTCGTCGAGCGCGAAAAGAAAATCCGCGAATTCAAGCCACGCGACTACTGGGAAGTGGAAGCTGAATTCGCTGCCAAGGCCGGCAACTACAGCGGCAAGTGGTTCGACGAAGGCTTCAAGAAGGCGGATGACGAACACGCCCGTGCCGACCGCCTCTGGGAAGAAAAGCGAGCCGATGCGATCCGTGCAGCCACACTCGGCAAGCCCGGCATCGTCAGCGAAGAAGCCAAGCCGGAAACCCGTTTATCACCGCTACTCTTCGATTTGACAAGCCTTCAGCGCGAAGCGAACGCTCGCTTCGGCTTCTCGGCCAAGACCACGCTGTCAATCGCCCAGGCGCTCTACGAAAAGCACAAGGTCCTGACCTATCCGCGAACCGATTCGCGCTGCCTGCCGGAAGACTACCTGCCGACAGTCCGTGAAACACTGACCATCCTGACCGGCGAAGGTGCCGGCAAGGGTCACGACGAAGTGCTGCTCGCCCGTTATTCGCCGTTTGCCCATCAGATCCTGGCGCGCAACTGGGTACTGCCGAACAAGCGCATCTTCAACAACGCCAAGATCAGCGATCACTTCGCGATCATCCCGACACCGCAGGCACCGAAGAATCTCAACGAAGTCGAACAAAAGCTCTACGACTTCGTCGTGCGTCGCTTCCTCTCAGTCTTCTTCCCGGCCGCCGAATACCTAGTGACCACCCGCATCACCCGCGTCGAAGGCCATCCCTTCAAGACCGAAGGCAAGGTGCTGGTCAATCCGGGCTGGCTTGCCGTGCATGGCAAGGAAGGCCAGGAAGGCAGCGAAGGCAACCTCGTCGCGGTCGACAAGGATGAAAAGGTCAAAACCGAGGAAGTCACGGTCAAGGCCAACGAAACCAAGCCACCGCCGCGCTACTCGGAAGCTACCCTGCTCTCCGCCATGGAAGGCGCCGGCAAGATGGTCGACGACGAGGAACTCAAGGCGGCGATGGCCGGCCGTGGCCTCGGCACACCGGCGACGCGTGCCCAGATCATCGAAAACCTGATCGGCGAGCAGTACATGCTGCGCGAAGGCCGCGAGCTGACGCCGACCGCCAAGGCTTTCTCGCTGATGACGCTGTTGAACGGCCTCGGCATCAACGAACTGACCCAGCCGGAACTGACCGGCGACTGGGAATGGAAACTTGGCCGCATCGAAAAGGGCGAATTCACGCGCGACGAATTCATGCGCGAAATTGCCGAAATGACGCGCCACATGGTCGAACGCGCCAAAACCTTCGATAGCGATACGATTCCTGGCGATTTTGGTGTGTTGACCGCGAAATGCCCCCGTTGCGGCGGTGAAATTCGTGAAACCTACAAGAAATTCCAGTGCGGCGGCTGCGACTACTCGTTGTGGAAGATCGTTGCCGGCCGTCAGTTCGAACCGGCCGAAATCGATACCCTGATCAACGAAGGCCAGATTGGTCCGCTGACGGGTTTCCGCAACAAGATGGGCCGCACTTTTGCCGCAGCCATCAAGCTGAATGACAACAAGGAACCGGAATTCGACTTCGGCCAGGACAAGGCCGACGAAGCCAACAGCGAACCGGTCGACTTTTCAGCCCAGACAGCACTTGGCAAATGCCCGAAATGTACCGGCCAGGTCTACGATCATGGCGCCTCGTACGTCTGTGAAAAATCAGTCGGTCCCGACAAGAGTTGCGATTTCCGCTCCGGCAAGGTGATCCTGCAGCAACCGATCGATACCACGCAGATGTCCAAGCTGCTCAACGAAGGCAAGACCGAACTGCTCAAGGAGTTTGTCTCGAACCGGACGCGCCGTAAGTTCTCGGCCTATCTGGTCGCCAAGGATGGCAAGGTTGGCTTCGAGTTTGAGAAAAAAGTCGCCAAGCCGAAAGCCCCAGCCAAGAAAAAGGCCGCCGCGGCAGCAGACGAAGCCTGATCTGATTCGAGCATCGGTTGAAAAAAAACCTCGGTGAATCACCGAGGTTTTTTTATGCCGGAAAATCCTGCCCGGGTTTCACGTGAAACGCTCAGCGAACAGCCGTTACACCGGGTAACTGACAAGACAGCACCGCAGCACGCACGGCATCGATGGCCTGCGGGCGCGGAAAAGTGACACGCCAGACCAGGCCGACAGTACGTGAAGGCTGAGCCCCTTCAAAAGGTAAAACGGCAACCATCGCTTCCTTTTCCTTCAGCGGGTCGGCTGCAGTACAAGGCATGACTGCCAGCCCGGCTCCGCTCGCCACCATGTAACGGATGGTTTCCAGAGAACTGCCTTCGATCGAATGTTCAAGCGCATCGGGCGCCGTCAGCCGAGGGCAGGATTCAAGCACCTGATCACGGAAGCAATTGCCCTGCCCAAGCAGCAACATGCTCTGGCCGTCGAGTTCATCCGCCTGAACGGACTGACGCCCAGACCACGGGTGAGCAGACGGCACAACAACCCGGAACGGTTCTTCATAAACCGGCTGGGCGACCAGCCCGGTTTCGGCCAGTGGCAAGGCAATCACGATGACATCCAGCTCACCGGCCTTGAGGGCGGGAATCAGGTTTTCAGTGAAGTCTTCCTTGAGGAAGAGAGGCATGGCCGGCGCATGCCGATGCAAGGCGGGAATCAGCTGAGGCAGCAGATAAGGAGCGATGGTGTAAATCACGCCGACGCGTAGCGGGCCGCTCATCGGGTCTCGACCGGAGCCGGCGATTTCCTCGAGCCGCACGGCCTCTTCAAGCACACGCCGGGCTTGTGCAACGATGCGCTCACCCAGCGGCGTGATACGGACATCCGAGGCACCCCGTTCGAAAAGTGGCGCCCCCAGTTGCCCTTCAACCTTCTTCAAAGCAACCGACAAGGTCGGCTGGCTGACATGGCAGGCGTCTGCCGCCTTGCCGAAATGGCGCTCACGGGCGAGCGCCACGATGTAGCGCATTTCGGTCAGGGTCACTTGGAATAGCCCAGTTTTTGCAGGTCGACCGCGGTCAACCAGCGCCACTCGCCGGGTTTCAGATCATCCGGCAAGGTCAGCTCACCCAAGGATTCGCGATGCAGCGCCTCGACCCGATTACCGGCCGCAGCGACCATGCGCTTGACCTGATGGTACTTGCCGCTGGTCAGCGTCAGGCGCAACAGGTGCTCGCCGGCAATTTCAGCGGCCGAGGCGGCAATCGGCTCAGGCTCATCATTCAACAGCACACCGGCCAGCAAGGCATCGATCAGCGCCTGATCGACAGGATGTTTGGTCGTCGCCAGGTAAACCTTCGGCACCTTGCGCTTGGCGGAAGATAAAACGTGGTTGAGCTGGCCATCATCAGTAATCAACAGCAGACCGGTCGTATCTTCATCGAGCCGGCCAATCGGCTGGACATCACGCTCACGCAATTGAACCGGAAGCAGGGTCAGCACACTGGGATGATGCAGCGGCTTGCGCGAACACTCGTAGCCGACCGGCTTGTTGAGAATCACGCTGGCGAATTCAGCATAAGGCCAATCCACGCCATCGACGGTAAAAACCAGTCCCTGGGTTTCAATCTCGGCGAAAGGATCGTCACAAATCTGACCGTTGACCGCGACACGTTCGTGGCGGATAAGCGCCCGGCAGCCCTTGCGAGTGCCGAAGCCATGTTTTTGGAGGAGTCGTTCTAGTTGCATGGCGGGAATGCTAACATCCAGCCATGAATTTCGAACATCTCATCCAGATCAACGACCCGGAAAACCCGCTGGTCGACACCTTGAGCCGCGACCAGCTCTGGCAGGGCCTGCTGCAACGCGTTGAAAACCCCATCCCCTTCCTGCCGGGACTTGAGTCCTCAAGCATTCTCGAACGCCATGGCAATACGTTGCTGCGCGAACTCGATTTCGGGCCGGCGACGATCCAGGACCGCGTCACGATCACGCCGGGAACAGCCGTCCGCTTCGACATCCTGCCCTCCGAAGCCCATGCCGGCGGCAGCCTGACGATCACCATCGAAGAGCCTGAACCGGATTTTCTCTTCCTCCGCTTTGCCTACGAAACGACCCTCGCGATCGATCCCAACTCGGAAGATCGGGCCTATATCGACTATGTCAAATCGGCTTACCACCAGTCCGATGTCGATTGCGTACGGCTGATCCGGATGTTTGCTGCCGGCGTAACACTCCAGTAAATCGCAAACAAAAAGGCCGGTCGCATGCTGCGCCGGCCTTTTGCGGTCTACCCGCCGAAATCGGAGGAAACGATTGCTTAATTAACGCCCTGGCTGGCCAGGTAATCCTCGTAACCGCCGAGGTAATCAACAATCCGGCCATCGTTCTTGACTTCCAGAACGCGGGTCGACAGCGACGAAACGAACTCGCGATCGTGCGAGACGAAGATCATCGTACCCGGGAATTTTTCCAGGCCGCTGTTCAACGCCTCGATCGATTCCATATCCAGGTGATTGGTCGGCTCGTCCATAACCAGCACGTTATGCTTGGACAGCATCAACTTGCCGAACAGCATGCGGCCCTGTTCGCCCCCGGAAATCACATTTACCGGCTTCTTGACGTCGTCGCCGGAGAATAAAAGACGGCCGAGCGTGCCGCGAATCAGGGTTTCCAGATCGCCGCCATCTTCAATCGTGGCGCGGGCATAACCGGCAATCCATTCGGTCAAGTTCTCTTCCGACTTGAAGGCTTCGCTGTGATCCTGCGCGTAATAGCCCGGATTGGCCTTTTCAGCCCACTTCAGCGTGCCAAACTGCGGCTGCAGCTCGCCCATCAGCAATTTCAGGAAGGTCGTCTTGCCGACGCCGTTTTCACCGATCACGGCGATTTTTTCACCGGCATTGATGGTCAGCGTCAGGTTGTTAAAAATCTTGCGCTCGCTGCCTTCGTAGGTGAAGGAGAGATTCTCGATCTCGACGGCCTGGCGGTGCAGCTTGGCCTTCTCGTCGTAATCGAAGCGGATCCACGGGTACTGGCGCGATGACGGCTTGACGTCTTCCGGCTTGAGCTTGTCGATCAGCTTCATCCGGGAAGTCGCCTGCTTGGCCTTGGAGGCATTGGCCGAGAAGCGGCGGACGAAGGTCTGCAGTTCGGCGATACGTTCCTTGGCCTTGGCGTTGGCGTTCTGCTGACGCTCGCGGGCTTGCTGCGCGGCTTCCATGAAGTCGTCGTAGTTGCCGGCGTAGGTCGTGATCTTGCCGTAGTCCAGGTCGGCCATGTGGGTACAGACCTGGTTCAGGAAGTGACGATCGTGGGAGATGATGATCATCGTCGACTCACGAGCATTGAGGATGTCTTCCAGCCAGCGGATGGTGTTGATGTCGAGGTTGTTGGTCGGTTCGTCGAGCAGCAGGATGTCCGGATTGGCGAACAGCGCTTGGCAGAGCAGCACACGCAGCTTCCAGCCGGGTGCCACTTCGCTCATCGGGCCATTGTGCTGGCTGGTCGGGATACCGACACCGAGCAGCAGCTCGCCGGCACGGGATTCGGCGGTGTAACCGTCGTATTCGCCGACCTTGCCTTCAAGCTCGGCGGCCTTCATGTAGTCGTCTTCGGTCGCTTCCGGGTTGGCGTAGATCGCGTCACGCTCCTGGATCGCTGTCCAGAGTTCCTCGTGGCCGGCCATCACCACATCGAGGACACGCATGTCTTCGTAGGCAAACTGGTCCTGTTTCAGGTAAGCCATGCGCTCATGCTTCTCTTTCGAGACATTGCCGGCCGACGGCTCGAGTGCGCCACACAGAATCTTCATGAAGGTCGATTTGCCGGCACCGTTGGCACCGATCAGGCCGTAGCGATAGCCTTCGCCAAATTTGACATTAACGTTTTCAAACAGGGGTTTGACCCCGAACTGCATGGTGATATTGGCGGCGACAAGCACGGCGATTCCGATCTGCGAATTGGCGTAAAACAAACGGTAAAACAAGGGGTCGAATTTTACCTGTTTTCAAGGAGTTGACCGCAGCAAAGGCGGATTTTTGCTGCACTGCGGTGTAAGATTTGCGGCCACAAGAAAAACCCTCGTGATTGAGAGACAGCACCATGGTTCCACACCTGACCACCGCCCTCACCGGCCCCCTGCTTGAACTCGAACGCAAGTTCCTCGAAAGCAGCCCACAGATCGAACACTGGCTGCGTGGCCAATGGCAGGAATACACCCCGCCGTTCTACTCGTCGTGCGACTTGCGCAATTCGGGCTTCAAACTGGCACCGGTCGATACCAATCTCTATCCCGGTGGCTTCAACAACCTGAATCCGGCGTTCCTGCCGCTTTGCGTGCAGGCGGCGATGAGTGCCATCGAAAAATTCTGTCCCGAAGCGCGCAGCCTGCTGCTTATTCCGGAAAACCACACGCGCAACCAGTTCTACCTGCAGAACGTCGCGCAACTGGTCGATATCCTGCGCCAGACCGGCCTCAATATCCGCCTCGGCTCGATGCTGCCGGAAATCGACAAGCCGACGCCGATCGATCTGCCGAATGGCCGTCAATTGCTGCTTGAGCCCCTGGTTCGCAAAGGCAACCGCCTGGGTGTCGATGGTTTCGAACCTTGTGCCGTATTGCTGAACAACGATCTTTCAGCCGGCATCCCCGATATTCTGAAAAATCTGCACGATCAGGTGGTGTTGCCACCGCTGCACGCCGGTTGGGCAGTGCGCCGCAAATCCAACCACTTTGCCGCCTACGATCAGGTGGCCAACGATTTCGCCAAGGAAATCGGCATCGACCCGTGGCGCATCAATCCGGCGTTCTCGGTCTGCCGCAGCATCAATTTCCATGAGCGTCAGGGCGAGGAATGCCTGGCCGCCAACGTCGCCGCCGTGCTCGATATCGTCAAGGAAAAGTACAAGGAATACGGCATCGACGAAACGCCCTACGTGGTGGTCAAGGCCGACGCCGGGACCTACGGCATGGGCGTCATGACGGTGCGCGATGCGGATGAAGTCATTGCACTCAACCGCAAGCAGCGCAACAAGATGAGTGTGATCAAGGAAGGCCTCGAAGTCTCCGAGGTGCTGATCCAGGAAGGCGTGCATTCCTTCGAGACGCTCAACGAAGCCGTTGCCGAACCGGTGATCTACATGATCGACCGCTACGTCGTCGGTGGCTTCTATCGCGTGCATACCGGGCGCGGCAAGGACGAGAACCTCAACGCACCGGGCATGCATTTCGAACCGCTGGCCTTCGAAACCGGCTGCAACCTGCCCGATTACCGCTGCGGCAATCCGGATTCACCGCCCAACCGCTTCTACGCTTATGGCGTGGTTGGCCGCCTGGCCTGCCTGGCCGCCGCGGTTGAGCTGGAACGCACCGCGCCAGAAGAAGTCGGCATCTAGTGGCCCAGCAGCTGCACTTCGAACAGCAAGCCTTCGGGGCGAGCAGCCGCTCGCTCAAGCTGGCTTTCGTTCTCGATCCGCTGGATTCACTCAAGGCCTGGAAAGACTCGTCGATTGCCATGATGCGGGCGGCTGAAAAGCATGGCCATGAAGTTTTTGCCATCGATGCCGCAACGCTGGGCTGGCGACGTCCGGAACCCGGCCACCCCGGCGGGGTTTTTGGCGAGGCGGTACATTTGCGCCTGCGTCCGGACGACCATGACTGGTACCGCGAAACCGGCCGCGAATACTGGCCACTGAAAGCCTTCGACGCCGTCATCATGCGGCGCGACCCGCCTTTCGATTTTGAATATCTAACCGCAACCTGGTTGCTCGAACGCGCCGAGGCCAATGGTGTCAAAGTATTCAACCGGCCACGCGCCCTGCGCGACCATTCGGAAAAAATCGCGATTGCCGAGTTCGACCAGTTCACCCCGCCGACGCTGGTGGCGCGCGATATCAACCAGTTGCAGCACTTCATCGAGGAATACAGGGACGTCATTCTCAAGCCGCTCGATGGCATGGGCGGCAGCCAGATTTTCCGCATTCACCGCAACGACCCGAACCGCAACGTCATTCTCGAAACACTGACCCACGAAGGCCGCCGTACGGTCATGGCGCAACGCTACCTGCCGGAGATCAGCCAAGGCGACAAGCGCATCCTGCTGATCGCCGGCAAGCCCGTGCCCTATTGCCTGGCACGCATTCCGAAAGCCGGCGAAACCCGTGGCAATCTGGCGGTTGGCGGGACCGGCGTGGCGCAGGATCTTTCGCCGCGTGATCGGGAAATTGCCGAAACACTCGGCCCAATTCTTCTGAAGCGCGGATTGATGCTGGTTGGCCTTGATGTCATCGGCACGCATCTGACTGAAATCAACGTCACCAGCCCGACCTGCATGGTCGAGATTCGCCAGCAAACCGGTTTCGATGCCGCCGGTGCGTTCATCACCGCCATTGAACACGCATGCGGCGTTTCCTGAGTGCCCTCGGGCTGGTATTGCTGCTTGGGGCATGCCACCGACCGGCAGTACAGGAACAACAAGCCTACGTCTTTGGCACCCGGGTTGAAGTACTGGTAGCCAGCGCCGACCCGGCACAAGGCCGCCAGGCCATCGCCGCCGTATTGCAGGAATTCGACCGCTTGCACCAGCATTACCATGCCTGGCAGGACTCCGAGCTGACCGCAGTGAATCGCGCCATCGCTCGGGGAGCTCCGGCCGACGTCACGCCTGAACTCGCCGCTTTCGTCCGCGAAGCTGCCTCCCTGAGCCAGCAGGGCGATTATCTTTTTGATCCGGGCATCGGGCAATTGATCGGACTTTGGGGATTTCAGTCCGACGAATTCAAGGCAGAACTGCCGTCGACCGCAGCACTCGATGCCTGGCGCATCGCACGACCTTCGATTGCCGACCTGACAGTGAGCGGCAACACGATACGCAGCCGCAAAAAACAGGTCGCCCTCGATTTTGGCGGCTATCTCAAAGGTGTCGCCCTCGATCGGGCTGCCGCCATCCTGCGCGCTCAAGGCATGGCCAATGCCCTGATCAACATCGGTGGGAATGTCATGGCGCTGGGTTCGAAAAATGGCCAAAAATGGCGGGTCGGCATCCAGCACCCACGCCAGCCCGGCCCAATGGCAACGGTCAGCCTTGAAGATGGCGAAGCGATTGGAACATCCGGTGATTACCAGCGATTTTTCGAACACGATGGGCAACGTTACCCCCATCTGCTCGACCCACGCAGCGCCTATCCGGCAGCGCATACGCAAGCCGTCACGGTCTTGATTCCCCCCGGTCCGAAGGCCGGCACCTTATCTGATGCCAGTTCCAAACCGATTTTTATCGCCGGCCCTGCAGACTGGCAGGAAATGGCCAGGAAAACTCAAATTGGCCTCGTTTTGCGCGTTGACCGTGACGGCCATGTTTTTGTAACCGAGGCCCTGAACAAGCGTATTGAATTTGTCGGCAAACCTGCCGAGCTGACTGTCGTCCCCTGATTCACCGCAGAAATCGGGACAGTCGGGTGGCACTTATTCCGGCGACCGGGAATCAATCGTCAAGGTAACCGGCCCGTCATTGATCAGGGAAACCTGCATATCGGCACCAAAAATACCGGTTTCTACCGATTTTCCCAGTCCAATCGAGAGTTTTCCGACAAATTTTTCGAATAATGGTCCGGAAATATCCCCCCGAGCCGCTTTATTCCAGGATGGACGGTTGCCCTTTTTAACCGAGGCGTAAAGCGTGAACTGGGAAACCGCCAGAATATCGCCCGCAACCTCCTGGACAGAGCAATTCATCACCCCGTTCTCATCAGAAAAGATGCGCATACGCAGTATCTTGCCGACCATCCAGTCCAGATCGGCTTCCTCATCCCCTGCCTCAAAGCCGGCCAGAACAAGCAAACCAGCGCCTATTTTCCCGACAATTTCGCGGTCGACCGCGACAGAAGCCTCAATGACACGCTGAACAACTACCCGCATTCAAAATTATCCTGTTGTTCGAAGAAGATTATTTATTACTTTTGATCAATCACTTAAAAGAAAAAAGGCTCTTTCCAGAGCCTTTTTTCTTCACTTTAAATGCATGCAAGATTGTCGGATGACACAGAAAGTGAAAAATCACCCGACGGTAAATAACGCAATTTTCACTATTGGTGGCACAGAAGCAAAGCCTTCGTGTCACCAATAGTGAAAAAACCTGTATTGCGTGCCAAAGATGTTGAAAATATATATGCGATATCTTTGACTTGGATGACGATTAGATTTGGCGACTAATGCTCCCAATAGCTAGGCTCGCGAACATCAACCAAATCATCAACCGCAGGCCACCTCTCCTTGTGCAGTGGATCAATCCAATTTGCTCGAGCACGTAGGCGAGACTTCCTTTCCCGGTAACCAGTTTTGTTGGCCGCTCATCATTGGCGAACACCCGACGTACCAACCGGCGAAGTAGCGTCCTCGGATAAGTCGGCCAATCGAAGAAAAGCCGATATTCGTCCAAGCGGCCATGGGAACCAAGCTTCAAGCTGCCCATTACCCGCATCAGTTGGAGCGCCTGCGACAAAGCTACTTCTAGAGGATGACCTTCAAAAGAATAGCCTGGTGGCAGCGTAATCCCTGGGTGCGTGGCAAAAAGCTCTTTTCGCAGATTAGAAATAGATCCAACGGCGTGTGATCGACTTCGACTCGTTCCAAAATGTTCGAGACTTTGGCTACCGTGAAATCGGACGCGACATTTTCCTAAAGCATGGAAAGCAGAATTTAGGCGATATAGATTTAGCGTTACATCATGATGGTAGCGGGCATACTTTGCTCGTGGAAGGGAAAGGCCATGCGCTGCCATTGGACGTATATTTCAACTCCCCCTTGGCTATCGCTGCTCATCTAAAACGAACACGCGACTGGGAAAACAAGGTACAGGGAAGAATTAGGTATCTCAAGAACCACAATTTGGACTTTAAGGTTACTGAGCCATGTGACTATATTATCGTGACTCTGCATCCCGAGATGCTGTCGCACGTTTCTTCAGTGATGACCCTAAGCATTAAGGAGTTTCAACATTGGCTCGCATCTGGCCGAAATGTATGTCAGTTCAGCGAGTTCTTCGAGAATTTTTACCGTCCTAACGAGCCCACCATATCCGAGGCCGAGATGCAGCAAATGTACGAAGATGGCCTTGTTCTTGCGCGGGTGGCTCGCTAGACGGTAACTTTTCGTTCCATCGAAGACAGTTGATGGCCTTTTCCGGTTACTAGCTACGAATTAAGGGCGTGAATTTACGGTCAACAATCAAAAACGGTCTGATCGAGGTTTGAGAGCATAAGACAGGTTCGAATGAGTTTTACGCGCAGGATATCCGGCAGGTATCGGTACTCGCGGCGTTCGACTCCAGTACCTGTTTCAAGTGATGAACACAAATCGCAACGGCAGCGAGACACATCAAGAGGTCAAACTATGAGCGTTATGAGCAATCATCTTCTGTCTGCGACTGGGAGCTTCGGATTAGAGTCAGCACACTCTATGGTCTTGAAGGCTTGGCGCGAGTATCAGCGGTGCACAAATGCAGGGTCGAATGACGACCGTCGTGATGCTGCGATCAATTGTGCAATCACGTTGTGGCATCTGAATGACTGGGTATGGAACGGGATAGCTACCTCAGCCCGCGACAAGTTAGAGTTGAAAAGCTTCTTGGGTGTGACCGGGCGTCGACTAGAGAAGGATGACCTTGTTAAGTGGGCCGTAACCACATGCCCTGAGTTGAATGTCTGTCAATCCATCTGCAATGGCTCGAAGCACGTTGTGTGCTTGGGGATCACGGAGGCCCGAATGACCCCTGGCAGTGATCAGAAGACGTCGGAGGGAGAAAAGACAGTCGGTCACTTGGAAATCGTGGACGCCGGAGGAGTGCGTGATGGAATTGAAGTGCTCTATAAAGCCATTGAGTTTTGGCACCATCACGCAACGAATGACAATGTGCTCCGCTAGGCCGTCGTAGAGAAATCATCATCTCCGATTCTGCTGCGTTCGAAGGCAAGGCTCCCGCTCGACACCTCCGGTTACTTTACAGGTCTCGGTGCAACGAGCGCTTTGTGGCTTCGAAATCATCGCCGAAATGTCCGCAACGGGCAGGAGGGGTGACTTCGTCGGACTAGGAAGCAGTCGTTTAGCGTGACGGGCCGTTGAAGGCATGCTCACCGAGGCATTGCTGACCGAATTAGCCAGGCCCTCGAACAGCCGTTCTGGCCGAATTGCCGCTCAAAGAAACAAAAAGGCTCCATCCGGAGCCTTTTTCCATTTTCTATGTCAGTAATTTTTCACTAACTTGGCACAGTTTTCACTTTCTCTGTCATCCGACAAAGATCGTTAAATATCGATCCGGGCATTCAAGGCATTGGTTTCGATGAAAGCACGACGTGGCTCGACCAATTCACCCATCAGCGTCGTAAAGATTTCATCGGCAGCAATTGCATCGTCGATCTGAACACGCAGCAGTCTGCGAACTTTTGGATCCATCGTGGTTTCCCAAAGTTGCCCTGGATTCATTTCGCCCAAGCCTTTGTAACGCTGCTTGCTGATGCCACGCTCGACATCGTTAAGCAGCCATTGCATCGCTGTACCAAAATTGGTCACTGCCTGCTTCTTTTCACCGCGTGCCATGAAGGCACCCGGTCCAAACAGATCGGCCAATGTTTCGGCAGTACGACGTAACTGCTGGTAATCGCCCGAAAGAAGAAGATCATCATCGATGATGCCGACCTTCAGGTTTCCGTGATGCATTTTTTCAACGCGCAAGGTCCAGCGTTCCTGGATATCGTCAAATTTCGGCACAACGCGGATACCGCTGATCAGGTGCTTGGCAACTAGTTCGGCACTTTCCCGAGCCAGATTTTCGCTGGAAAGATCAATTTTCAGATTGTGCTGAACCAATGTCTTGAGCACTTCCGGATTGACCAAGTGGGAAATGCGTTCAATCACCGATTCCGTCAGCAACCAGGAACGGGCCAATTCCTCAAGTGCCGGGCCAGTCACGGGCTCAGCACCGGTACGTGGCGTCAGGCTGGCTTCATCCATCGCCATGCGCAGCAGGAACTGGTGGTATTCCTGATCGTCCTTCAGGTACCGCTCGGTCTTGCCATGCTTGACCTTGTAGAGCGGCGGCTGGGCGATATACACGTAGCCGCGCTCGATCAGTTCCGGCATCTGGCGATAGAGCAGCGTCAGCAGTAGCGTACGGATGTGCGCACCGTCAACGTCCGCGTCGGTCATGATGATAATGCGGTGGTAACGCAGCTTCTCGATCTTGAACTCGTCCTTGCCGATCCCCGTGCCAAGCGCGGTAATCAACGTGACGATCTGTTCGCTGGAGATCAGCTTGTCGAAACGGGCCTTTTCCACGTTCAGCACCTTGCCGCGCAGCGGCAGGATAGCCTGGAACTTGCGGTCGCGACCCTGCTTGGCGGAGCCGCCTGCAGAGTCACCCTCGACAATGTACATTTCGCACAATGCCGGATCTTTTTCCTGACAGTCAGCCAGCTTGCCGGGTAAGCCGATACCGTCGAGCACACCCTTGCGACGCGTCAGCTCACGGGCACGGCGGGCAGCTTCACGGGCGCGCGAAGCTTCGACGATCTTGCCGGTAATGATTTTGGCGTCAGCCGGACGTTCGAGGAGAAAGTCAGCCAGTTTCTGGGCAACAACTTCTTCAACCGCCGGACGGGCTTCCGAAGAAACCAGTTTCATCTTGGTCTGCGAGGCAAACTTGGGATCCGGCATCTTGACCGACAGTACGCAGGCCAAGCCTTCGCGCATGTCATCGCCAGCGATTTCAACCTTGGCCTTCTTGGCGATTTCGTGTTCGTCGATGTACTTGTTGATCACCCGCGTCATCGCAGCACGCAGGCCGGTCAGGTGGGTACCGCCATCGGACTGCGGAATGTTGTTGGTGAAGCAGAGAACCTGTTCCTGGTAGGAATCGTTCCACTGCATCGCCACTTCGACACCGATGGTGACACCGGTATCGCCAACCTTGGCTTCGCCCGCCGAGTAGAAAATACTGGGATGCAATACCGATTTGCTGCGATTGATGTACTCGACGAAGCTTTGTACACCGCCGGCAAAGGCAAACAATTCATCCTTGCCATGACGCTGATCAACCAGGCGAATACTCACACCATTGTTCAGGAAAGACAGTTCGCGCAGACGTTTGGCGAGAATTTCATAATGAAATTCGACATTGCCAAAAATTTCTTCATCAGCCGAGAAATGCACCTCGGTACCGCGTTTTTCGGTATCACCCTGAATTTTCAGTGGCGAAACTTCGAATCCATCACGAACTTCAATGACGCGGTCGACGGGCACACCACGGTGAAATTCCATGAAGTGCTTCTTGCCATCGCGACGGATGGTCAGGCGCAGCCACTTGGACAAGGCATTGACGCAGGAAACACCGACGCCATGCAAACCACCGGAAACCTTGTAGGAATTCTGGTTGAATTTGCCGCCGGCGTGGAGTTCAGTCAGTGCAATTTCAGCCGCCGAGCGCTTTGGCTCGTGCTTGTCGTCCATTTTGACACCGGTCGGGATACCCCGACCGTTGTCGATGACGCTGATCGAGTTATCAACGTGGATCGTGACGGTAATATCGTCGCAATGACCCGCCAGCGCTTCGTCAATCGAATTGTCGACGACCTCGAAAACAAGGTGGTGCAGGCCGGTACCATCGGATGTATCACCGATATACATGCCCGGACGTTTGCGGACAGCCTCCAGACCTTCAAGAATCTGGATGCTTGCTTCGCCGTAGGCCGGAGAACCGTCCTTCGGGTTGTTTTCTTCGCTCATTGCTTGGGTTCCACGTGAAACTTGGATTTTCTTTCAGGGTTCAGATACGCATCGGCATGACAACGTATTTGAAGCGCTCATTACCGGGAACAGTAATCAGCGCACTGGAATTCGCATCGTTGAAGCTCCACTGGATTTCTTCAGTGTGAACATTGTTCAACACATCCAGCAAATAGCCGACGTTGAAGCCAACATCGATGACGTCACCCTGATAGTTTACTTCAATTTCGTCCTGAGCTTCTTCCTGTTCGGCATTCGCAGCAATCAGCTTCAAGCTGTTTTCACCCAAAACGACGCGTACACCGCGAAATTTTTCATTGGTCAGGATCGCTGCACGGCTCATTGCCTGCATCAACGACTGGCGGCCAACCGTCAGATGATTCTTCAGCGTTGCCGGAACAACCCGTTCGTAATCAGGGAATTTGCCGTCGATCAGCTTTGACACCAGAACGACAGAACCAAAATTGAAACGAACCTGGTTGGCCGTAAGCGTAATGTTCAGCGGCTCATCGTTATCAACCAGCAAGCGATTCAGTTCAAGCACGGTCTTGCGCGGCAGAATCATTTCCTGGCGCGGCAAGTCAGCATCGATTTCAACGCTGGCAAAGGCCAGACGATGACCATCCGTTGCTACGGCACGTAGTTCCTTGCCCTCGACCAACAGCAGAAGACCGTTCAGGTAGTAGCGCACGTCTTGTGCTGCCATGCTGTACTGGGTCTTGCCAAGCAGTTGGCGGAACGCCTTCTGGGAAATGGCAAATTGACGCGTTTCACCTTCAGCCATCGTCATTCGCGGGAAATCATCGGCCGGCAGGGTCTGCAGGCTGAAACGGCTCTTACCGGCACGAACCTGAAGACGCTTGTCTTCGAGCACAAGGCTGACTTCCGTGGTATCCGGCAGCGAACGCAGGATTTCTTGCAGTTTGCGTGCACCAACAGTCACTGCACCGTCACCCTCGCCGGCTCCTACTTCTGTCGAAGTCGTGATTTGAATCTCGATATCGGTTGCGAGAAGGGTGAGTTTTTCGCCTTTCTTCTCAAGCAGGACATTGGAAAGAATAGGCAGGGTGTGACGTCGTTCAACAATCCCCGATACCGACTGCAAAGGGGCAAGAAGCGTGTCTCTATGGGTTTTAATAAGAACCATAAATTAAATTCCTAAGTAGACTATATCGGGAATGACTCTGTGGATAACTGAAATTTATTGTTTAATTTCAAATGGTTGAATACGTTTTTTGTTCTTGGTAAAGCTCTGGATTGCTTGAGGATGAAATCGGGACAATTTTCTCACAAAGCTGAAAGACACAGACAACTCACATTTTAGAGACAAGTTTTCCACAAGTTTATACACAGAAAATTTGTCTCAGATTGTTCCCAGTGTTTTCGAAGAATGCTCTGCAAAGTAAAAAGGTTGGCCGGAAATTGGTTTGTAGAAGCTTTTATATAAGAACTATAAATAAATCTACTACTGATACTACCTCAGGAATGAGTCTGTTGATAACTGTAAATTTTATATAAAAATCATCTACTTAAATCTATTTTTTGCCTCTTGAAAACTACCCTTGAAAGCTGTGGATCAATGTCGAACAATTTTTTCGTTCAATTGAAAATCCAAGTTTGCTCACAATTGCCTGACAGCTTTCCCTCAGACTTATCAACAGATCAGCCTTTAAGTACCTGTAAAAGGACATGCAGGTCATGGTTGAGTTCGTTTTCTTTGGTGCGCAAGCTGTCGATTGTCTTGACGGCATGAATGACTGTTGTGTGATCACGGCCGCCGAATGCATCACCAATTTCAGGATAGCTGTGTGAGGTCACTTCACGGCACAACCACATTGCAACTTGCCGGGGACGTGCGATGGCACGTGTCCGTTTTTTTGAAAACAGGTCTGCAACCTTGATCTTGTAGTAGTCGGAAACTGTTTTCTGGATGTTATCCATGCCGACATTGCGGACAGAGCCGATCAAATCCTTGAGCGCTTCCTTGGCAAGATCGAGTGCAATCAAGCGGCCATGGAAAGACGAATAAGCCAGGACCTTCTTGAGCGCCCCTTCCAGTTCCCGGACGTTCGAACGCAGATGCTTGGCAATGAAAAATGCAACTTCGTCATCAAGCTGTAACCCTTCAGCCTCGGCCTTTTTCTTGAGAATGGCAACGCGCATTTCCAGTTCGGGCGGCTCGATCTGGACCGTAAGACCCCAGTCAAAGCGCGTCACCAGACGATCATCAAGTCCGTTGATGTCTTTCGGATATGTGTCGCAGGTGATGATGATCTGTTTGCGGGCTTCAATTAACGCATTGAACAGGAAGAAAAATTCTTCCTGGGAACGGTTCTTTCCGTTAAAAAACTGAACGTCATCAAGCAAAAGAACATCAAGCGTCCTGTAGCTGCGCTTGAAGGAATCGAAGGATTTTTGCTGATAAGCCCGGACTACGTCGGAGTAATAGTCTTCAGCATGTACGTAGCGAACGATTTTTTCCGGATTTTCAGCAAGGATGGTATTGCCGATGGCATGAATCAAATGGGTTTTACCCAGTCCAGCCCCACCGTAGATGAAAAGTGGGTTGTAGGCACCGCCCGGATTGTTTGCAACTTGAACAGATGCTGCCCGGGCCAGATCATTTGCCTTGCCGACAACCAGGTTGTCGAAAGTGAAAGAAGAAAAAAGGCGTGATTTTTCGTAGTTGCTGGTTCGGCCGCGAGGTTTTTCGGAAGGAACTGGACTGTTGTTGGAAGTATTAGTGCCGGCAGTCGGTGTCTGAGCGGTATTTGTCGTGTTTGAAGCTGGCGCTGATGAGCGGCCACTGCCAATGGTCAGAGAAATAGTGACTGGGGCAGAAAAGAAAGCCTGTGCATATTCTTCAATGCGGCCGAGATAGCGATCGCGTACCCATTTTTGAATAAAGCTGTTTGGTGCGATCAAGCGCAAGCCATCAAGCGGCGTGCTTTCGCCTTCGAGCCTGAGTGGTTTGATCCAGGTATTAAATTGCTGTGCGGGCAATTCCTGCTCAAAACGGAGCAAACATGATTCCCAGAAACCGGCCATTGCCAACAACACTCCTTACTGCACAATCAAAAAATGAAAAACTGCAGTATTAACTAATTGATTTAATTGGTAAATATATAACAAAATTGGCGGCTCACCGGCCGCCTTCAGGGCGCTTATTCTACCCCTCATCCACAATGTTATCCACAGCGTTGACAAATAATTGAACTTGACAGAGCACCCTAAAGCACGGTGTAATCACGTGTTTTTCTTAGCACATCAAGGGATTACCAACATGAAACGCACGTATCAACCGTCGGTCGTGCGCCGCAAGCGCACCCATGGCTTCCTGGTTCGTATGCGCACCAAGGGTGGCCGTGCAGTTATTGCTGCTCGCCGCGCCAAGGGTCGCTCACGCCTGGCCGTATAAACCGGACGTTCGGCGAGGTGGAACAAACCTTCGCCAGACGCTATCGCCTGACAAAAACGGATGAGTTCTCATCCGTTTTTGGTTTCAGGAGGGCGATTCGCGGACAACTGCTGATGTTGCACTACCAACCCAGAGCTGCCGAATTTACGGAAGCCAGGCTTGGCGTCGTCGTTGGCAAAAAACTCCTAAAACGTGCTGTTGACCGTAACAAAGTCAAACGTATCATTCGGGAGCAGTTTCGCGTTCAAAAATCGAGTCTGCCAGCCTGTGATCTGGTTGTTCGCTTGGCTGTAAAGCCTGGCTTACTGGATGGCAAGCAATTGGCTGGCGATTTTCTCGCCCTGCTGGATAAACTGCGGCGGCCACGGCCAAAGCAGGACGCACGATGAAATACCTGTTGATAGGGCTAGTCCGAGTCTATCAATATGCAATAAGCCCTTTTTTAGGGCGAAGCTGCCGCTATTTCCCGACCTGTTCGGAATATACGGTGGAAGCAGTACAGAAACACGGTGCCATCAAGGGTGGCTGGCTGGGTGCGAAGCGCATCTGCCGCTGTCATCCCTGGCATCCCGGTGGGTACGATCCGGTACCCTGATTTGAGAATGCTTGATTACGTAGGCAGTTCATGGACACTCGACGCCTGATTCTGGTTTTGATCTTCACTTTCTCCAGCTTCATGCTGTGGGAAAACTGGCAGAAGTACAACCAGCCCAAGCCGCCGGCTGAAGCTGGTGTAGCTACTGTCGCTGGTGCCGCACCGAAGCCTTCGGCAAACCTGCAGGCTGGTAATGCTTCTGGCGCTGCGCCGGTCGTTGCACCAAGCGTTTCTGCTGCTGAAACCTTTACGGTCAGCACCGATCTGGTCAAGGCAACCATTTCTGCCCAAGGCGGTGATCTGGTTAACCTTGAGCTGCTCAAGTACAAGGAACACGATAACAAGGATCAAACTTTTGTCCTGTTCGACAGCAAGCACCATTACATCGCACAAAGCGGCCTGATCGGCCAGGGTTTGCCGACGCATCGTTCTGTTTTCAAGCGAGTAGCGGGTGAAAATTCGCTGGCTGAAGGCAAGAATGAACTGAAGATTCGCCTTGAGGCCGCAGGTGAAAATGGCGTCACGCTTGCCAAGATTCTGACCTTCAAGCGTGGTTCCTATGCAGTGGATGTTGCCTGGGAAATTACCAACGGCAGCGACAAGCCCTTTGCGCCGCATGCTTATTACCAGCTACAACGTGACGATGTCGTGCCTGCAGGTGAAACCAAAATGGTCTCCACCTTTACCGGTCCGGCTGTCTATACCGACGGTGAAAAGTATCAAAAAATCACCTTCGAAGATATTGGCAAGGACAAGGCAAAATTTGCCAAGACGGCTGATAACGGCTGGCTGGCCATCGTCCAGCATTACTTCGTTGCTGCCTGGGTACCAAAGGACAAGACAGCACGCGAGTTCTACATGCGCAAGCTTGAAGGTAGCAATGTCTTCCAGGCGGGTGTGATTGTGCCGGTTGCCGAGATTGCACCGGGTGCCAAGGGGGAAACCTCAGTCACGTTGTTTGCTGGCCCGCAGGAACAATCTGCGCTCAAGCAAATCGCTACCGGACTTGATCTGGTGGTTGATTACGGCTGGTTGACCGTTGTTGCTGCCCCGATTTTCTGGGCACTGGAAGCAATCCACAAGCTGGTCGGCAACTGGGGCTGGGCGATTGTCCTGCTGACCATCATCATCAAGGCCATTTTCTTCCCGTTGTCCGCCGCTTCCTACAAATCGATGGGCAAGATGAAGTTGCTGACGCCACGTCTGATGCAACTGAAAGAACGTTTTGCTGATGACAAGCAGCGCCTGAATCAGGAAATGATGAAGCTGTATCAGACCGAAAAGGTCAATCCGCTCGGTGGTTGTCTCCCGATTCTGGTTCAGATTCCAGTGTTCATCGCCCTTTACTGGGTGCTGCTGGGCGCCGTTGAAATGAGGGATGCACCGTGGATCCTGTGGATCAAGGATCTGGCTTCGCCGGACCCCTACTACATCCTGCCGGTCATCATGATGGCTTCGATGTTCCTGCAGACCAAACTCAACCCGACGCCGCCGGATCCGATCCAGGCCAAGGTGATGATGGCCATGCCGCTGATCTTCGGTGTCATGTTCTTCTGGTTCCCGGCCGGTCTGGTACTCTACTGGGTGGTGAACAACGTCCTGTCGATCGCCCAGCAGTGGCAGATCACCCGCATGCTTGAAGCGGGTGGCAAGGCTGCCAACGACGCCAAGGCATAAAGTGTGAAATCGGACACAATCGCTGCCATCGCCACGGCCCCCGGTCGTGGCGGTGTTGGCGTCATCCGCATCTCGGGCAGCGATTTGCTGCCCTTTGCTTTTGCGCTGACGGCAAAAGAACCCAAGCCGCGCTATGCCACGCTGGCCGATTTCAAAGCAGCTGATGGCAGCACGATCGACAGCGGTCTGCTTCTCTATTTCCCGAATCCTGCTTCTTTTACCGGCGAAGATGTACTCGAACTACAGGGGCACGGCGGCCCGGTGGTCATGCAGATGCTGCTTGCCCGTTGTCTCGATCTGGGTGCGCGGCTGGCCGAGCCCGGTGAATTCAGCCGACGTGCTTTCCTGAATGGAAAACTCGATCTGGCCCAGGCAGAAGCTGTTGCCGATCTGATCGATGCAGCAACAAGCAGTGCAGCGCGCTCTGCCGTGCGTTCCCTGCAGGGTGAATTTTCCAAGGCGATTCATGGCCTGACCGATGAATTGATCAACCTGCGCATGCTGGTTGAAGCAACACTCGATTTTCCGGAAGAAGATATCGATTTTCTCAAGGCGGCCGATGCTTTTGGCCGGCTTGAGCGCTTGCAACTGAAACTGGCTGAAATTTTCGATCGGGCCGGTCAGGGCAAGTTGTTGCAATCCGGGTTGCACGTAGTACTGGCCGGACAGCCCAACGTCGGCAAATCGTCGCTGCTCAATCGTCTGGCCGGTGATGACCTGGCCATTGTCACGCCGATTGCAGGGACAACTCGAGATGCGCTGCGGTCGACCATCCAGATTGAAGGAATTCCGCTTCACATCATCGATACTGCCGGGCTGCGTGAAACCGATGACGAAGTCGAAAAAATTGGTATTGAACGGAGCTGGCGCGAAATCGAGCGCTCCGATGTGGTGTTGCTGCTGGTCGATGCCCGCAGCGGTGTGACCGAAGCCGACCGTGAAATCCTGGCCCGCCTGCCGGAAAGATTGAAGCGGGTTACGGTCTACAACAAGATTGATTTGTCCGGCGCTCTGGCTGAACGCCACGATGAACCCGATACGACAGCGATTTCCCTCTCAGCTCGTTCTGGCGATGGAATCGAGCTATTGCGTCAGGAATTATTGCGCATTGCAGGCTGGCATCAAGCAGAAGATGTATTCATCGCCCGTGAACGGCATTTGCGGGCACTGGCTTCGGCCCAGGAGCACATTGCGGCAGCGCGTCATGTTGTCGAAGGCTATTTGCCGGCTCTCGAACTGTTTGCCGAAGAACTGCGTCTGGCGCAGCAATCGCTCGGTGAAATCACCGGTGAATTTACGGCTGATGACCTGTTGGGGGTCATTTTCAGCCGTTTTTGCATCGGAAAGTAATCCGCTTATTCGCGCTCGGCTTCGAGACGATTGCGGCGAATGATGGCGTCGGCGATTGCACGACTCAGCGTGTCGGCGTCCGGCAGATTATTCGGACGGAAGACGATGAGCGGGATACCCAGGCTTTGCAGGGCATCGCGCTTCTCTTCTTCTGCCATCTGGCCGCTCTCGTCGGCGGTGGGCCAGGAAATTTCGATGGCGGCGATAATCGAGAAATCAGCCCCGCAAACGATGAAATCGACCCCACGACCTGCCATGCCGCTCAGCCGATGAGCTTCCTTCCGGCCACGCAGCAGGGCTAGTTGGGCAACACCAACCTGGCTGAAAATGGTCATGTTGGGCATGGCCTCGCGCAAGCGATGGTAGAGTTCCTGCTCGCTCTCATTCAGCAGCCGATAAGACTTGCGCCTCGGTGTTTCGATGAAACGTGTTTCCTGATCCAGGTTGAGTGCTTGTTGCGCCCGATCCTTGCGGCCGGTTTTCTGGCTGACAGGTGAGATTTTTGACTCAGTGCGCCCGCTGTCTTTTTTACCGCGCAAAAGCAGGATCAAGCCAAGACCCAAAGCGGCAACCAGCATGCCGATCGTAAAAAAATCCATTTTTCGATTTCCAGATTTCCAGAACGAAATGATGACATGAATATCAAGCCAGCAGATAGTCAGGATGATGAATGATGGAATTGCTTGAAATTGGCATGTCTGCCCTGGTTTTTGCCGCATTTCTGGCGGGTGCGATTGATGCAGTGGTCGGTGGTGGTGGATTGATCCAGATTCCGGCCCTATTCGCCGCCTTGCCTGGCGAGTTGCCTGCCACCTTGTTCGGGACCAACAAATGCGCCAGCGTCGTCGGCACGGCAAATGCAACCTGGCGTTACGCGCAGAGAGTCCGCATGCCATGGCGAACCATATTGCCCGCCGCGCTATCTGCCTTTGCTTTGTCCTATCTCGGTGCTGCTGCTGTTGCCTGGTTGCCCAAAGATGCCGTCCGGCCACTCATTTTGCTTTTACTCATCCTTGCTGCGGTCTACACCCTGAAACGGAAGGAATTCGGCCAGGTGCACCGACCGGGGCTCAGTGGATATCGTGAACTTTGTTTTTCGCTGTTGTTGGGTGGCGTGATCGGGTTTTATGATGGTTTTTTCGGACCGGGAACCGGCAGCTTCCTGATTTTCCTGTTTGTCCGATATTTTGGTTTTGATTTTCTGCATGCATCCGCCAGCGCCAAGGTCGTGAATGTGGCAACCAACCTGGCTGCCCTCATCTATTTTGTGCCGAACGGTTACTTCCTGCCCTTGCTTGCCGGTCTCATGGCACTGGCCAATGTTTGCGGTTCGCTTGCTGGAACCATCCTTGCGCTGAAATATGGCAGCGGCTTTGTCCGCCGGGTATTTTTGTTTGTCGTTGGAATACTGATCATTAAATTTGCCTGGGATACGCTGGCGCTTTTGCTGCATATCTAGTTCGTCACAAAAGGCTGATTTTTCTAATAAAATTAGCTACTTCGTCGAAGGAAGATTCTATGCGCATCACGCTTGTTCACCCTGCCGGGTTCAATTTCGTACCGGGACAACCTGATTTTTCGGTATTGGCCAATCGGATGCCGCCCATCGGCATCATGCAACTGGCTTCCTGGCTGGAAAAATTCGACCATAGCGTGCAATTGCATGACTGCCTCGGCCCTTATGCGCCGCCGACGATTGCTGAAAATGCCGAGATTGTTCTTGCGACAGAACCTGAGATGGTGGGTTTTTCAGCGACAACTTCAGGTTTCATGGATGCTGTTGAAATCGCCACCTACATCCGCCAGCGTCGCCCGGAGATCAAGATCGTCTTCGGCAATGTGCATGTCTCCTCGCTGGGCGCTCCGGTTCTCGAAGAGTTTCCTGAAATTGATTACCTGGTGATCGGCGAAGGCGAAGGTGCGCTGCTCGATCTGGCCGATGGCAAGCCGCTCAAGGACATCGGCAACCTAATCTATCGCGATGAAAGCGGCAAGATCCACATCAACCCGCGGCGCGACCGCATCCTCGATCTCGACGAACTGCCCTTCCCGGCCTACGAGAAGCTGGCCGGCTTTCCGCATGCTTACCACCTGCCGTTGTTCGCCTACGAAAAGCGTTATGGCGCGACGATGATCACCTCGCGCGGTTGTCCCTACACCTGCTCGTTCTGCGACCGCACGGTGTTCGAGCGCCTGTACAAGACCAACTCGGCGCAATATACCTACGACCACATGAAGTACCTGCGGGACAACTTCGGGGTCTATCACATCAACATGTACGACGACCTGTTCACGGCCAAGAAGCAGCGCGTCATGGACCTGTGCCAGTTGCTGATCGACAAGCCGCTCGGCGTGCAGTGGAACTGCGCCATCCGCACCGGACATACCTCGGACGAAATGCTCGCTCAGCTCAAGAAAGCCGGCGTGCTGATGGTCTCGATGGGCGTCGAATCGGCCGATCCGGGCATGATGGAACGTCACAAGGCCGGTGTGACGCTAGCTGCGGTGCGTGACACGGTGCGCCAGATCCACGCCGCCGGCATGCGTGCCAAGGGCCTGTTTATTTTCGGCATGCCCGGCGAGACACCGGAAACCGTCAAGGTGACCAGCGATTTCATCCTGTCGCTGGAGCTGGATGAGATGAACATGACCAAGTTCAGCCCGCTGCATGGCGCACCGATCTGGGAAGAATGCGCCAGCCAGGTGTCCGGCGATTTCATCGAGGATTGGCGCCTAATGAATTGCCTGAATTTCGTTTTCCTGCCGCATGGCTTCAAGTCGCGCGAGGAAATGGATGCGCTGTACAACTGGCATATCAAGCGTTTCTACGACAGCAAGGGTTATCGCCGGCGCTTCGCCAAGCGGCTTTGGGCACATCGCTGGAGTCTTTGGCACATCCTCAAGCATTTGCCGGAAACCATCGCGGCCGCCCGTTATTTCAGTGCCAACAAGGAACAGCTGGAAAAGGCCAAGCGCGAGTTCAAGCTGCATCCACGCCAGCCGCAGGGCTTGAAGCCTTATCTCAGCCCGGATTTGCAGGTCGATAACATTGTCTCGATGTCGCCGATCAAGATTTCCCGGCGCGAGGCGATGAAAACGATTCTTCCCGCTGCCGGGGAAGGGACATCCTGTTGCACGCCGCCGGCCATCAAGGCAGCGGTATAATTGGAATCCCGGGGGGGTGATGATGAAATTTCAGAAAAAATCGACTGGTTTTCACTGGTTGACCGCAGTAATTGCGGTACTTGCGTTGAGTGCATGCAAAAACGCTGAGAACAAGGTGGATGATCCGGTCAAACCGGTGGTCGAAACAAAAAAAGAAGAAGCCTACGCACGAAACGGTTACGCCTGCTGCAACCTGCACTACGAGGGCGACTGGATCAGTGATTCGAATCTCGCCCAACTCGCTTTCATCCCGGCCGGAACCCCCATCAAGGTCAAGAAAATCGATGGCTACCGCGCATATGTCGAGGTTGATGGCAAAGCCATGCGCTTGGGGCATGACTATGGACGGGCGCAGGAAAGTACCGAGCAGTGGGTCAACAAGATCGTTGTACTGAATGATCCGAAACTGACGATGGCCAAATTTTCGCCAGTCGTCCGCAAAGCGATTGAAGCCGGCAAGCTGACCAAGGGAATGACCAAGGAGCAGGTCATCATGGCTGTCGGCTATCCGCAGACCAATGAAAATCCGAAACTGGACGGCCCTTACTGGCGCTACTGGTGGTCGAGTTTCGGGCCGTACTACGTTTATTGGTCAGGCAACAAAGTCAAAAAAATTGACGGCCATTCGGAAACCGTCGCTCACATGACCTACAAAACAAAATAATTCTTCGCCACCACAGAGAGTCGAATAGGCAGCAAATCATGGAACAACAAGCGAAGGCAGCGGAGAGTCAGACGTGTGATGTCCTGGTTATCGGTGGTGGCCCGGCCGGTACGACCATTGCGCCGATTCTGGCCGAAAAGGGCTACAAGGTCGTTTTGCTCGAAAAAGCGCGGCATCCACGCTTTCACATCGGTGAATCGCTGTTGCCGGCGAATCTGCCGCTTTTCGAAAAAATGGGGATTGCCGACCAGGTCAAGGCGATCGGCATGGAAAAATGGGGCGCCGAATTTGTTTCGCCGAACCACGACAAGATGTCGCAGTGTTTTCACTTTGCCGATGCCTGGGACAAATCGATGCCCTACGCCTACCAGGTCAAGCGGGCTGAATTCGATACCATCCTGATCCGCAACGCCGAGAAAAAAGGTGTCGAGGTCCATGAGAACTGCAAGGCCAGAGCCGTCGATTTCCTGCCGGACAATAGCGGTGCCAACGTTTTGGCCGAGCATGACGATGGTCGCCAGGTTGAATGGAAGGCCCGATTCGTGGTCGATGCTTCCGGCCGCGACACATTTCTTGCCAATCGTTTCCAGATCAAGCATCGCAATCCGAAACACAATAGTTCGGCAATCTATGGCCATTTCTCGGGTGCCAGGCGACACGAGGGACAAGCGGAAGGCAATATCACCATTTTCTGGTTTGAACATGGCTGGTTCTGGTTCATTCCGATGCAGGGCGATGTCACCAGTGTCGGGATGGTGACCTGGCCGTATTTCATGAAAACCCGCGGTCAACGGAATATTGAGCAGTTTTTGCGCGATGGGATCGACATGTGCCCGGCGCTGGCTGATCGGCTGAAAATGGCAACCTTGGTCAATCAAGTTGAGGCGACCGGTAACTTTTCTTACGTTTCGGAGCGCAATCACGGGGCCAACTATCTGTTGTTGGGCGATGCCTACGCCTTCATCGATCCGGTGTTTTCGTCCGGTGTTCTGCTGGCCATGAACAGTGGGCTCATCGGTGCCGAGGCGATCGATACCTGTCTGCGCAAGCCGGCCGAGGCTGCGGCAGCACTCAAGCGTTTCGACGCCCTGATGAAGCATGGCCCCAAGGAGTTTTCCTGGTTCATTTATCGGGTCACCAACCCGATCATGCGGGACTTCTTCATGTATCCGAAGAATATTTTCCGGGTCAAGGAAGCCCTGCTCTCCGTGCTGGCCGGGGATATTTTCGGCAAGACACCGATCTGGCGTTCGATCGGGATGTTCAAGGTGCTTTATTACATTGCCAACATCATCCAGCCGCGAAGGGCTTTCACAGGCTGGAAACGTAGGCGTTTCAATATTCGCCGGGTTGACGACACGGCCATCAATTCAATCTAGTGAATCTCTCGTTTCTTTCCGACTGCGCTGTTCAGGATCTGCCTTCGGCCTTGGCCGAACGGGCAGACCATGTGCTTGGCGGCAGCGCCATCGGCTTTCCGGCTGGTTCCGGCAAAAAGACCGACTGGCCGCTTCAGACGGTTGTCACGCCTTTGCTGGGCGGCAACCGCGAGATGATGGCTGAAGCCTGGTTGAGCGATGTGGTTTGCCTGTCCGGTGAGTTTGAAGGGATACGCTGGCGTTGTGCCGGCCCGCTGCTGTTCGGTGTGATTGAACTGGATGAAGCTGATTTTGCCGGGCAAGCAGGCAGTTCACCGCTCCAGGAAGCCAGTGCCGAAGCTTACCGCCGGATATTTACCTTGCTCGATGCGCAGCAACGGCCACATCTCTGGCGTGTCTGGAACTATCTGTCGGATATCAATATGGAGACGGCCGGACTCGAGCGTTATCGCCAGTTCAATATCGGTCGCCAGGACAGCTTCCTCGAATTTTCCCGGGGGGCTACCGGCAATGTGCCGGCAGCATGTGCTCTGGGCGTCGCGGGCGGTCCGCTGAGCATTGCTTTCATGGCCGGCATTCACCCGGCTGTGCCTGTTGAAAATCCGCGCCAGGTCAGTGCCTACAACTACCCGAGCGAGTATGGTCCGCGCAGCCCGATTTTTTCGCGGGCGGTACTGGCCTATCTTCCGGCGCAGGAAGTCCTGTTCATTTCCGGCACGGCGAGCATTGTCGGCCATCAGACCGTGCATCCGGGCGATTTGGCCGGGCAATGTCGGGAATCGCTGGCCAATATTGCCGCGGTGCTTGCCGAAGCCAACCGCCTTGCCTGTTCGGACACCTTTGTCATGTCCGAGCTTTCCTTCCGTGTCTACATTCGTCATGCCACCGATTTTCTGCCGGCGCGCAATATCTTGCTGCCGCTGATTGGTACCGACGTCGAAATTGTCTTTGTTCAGGCAGATATCTGCCGACACGACCTGTTGATTGAAATAGAGGCTTTTGCCTTGCACTTTCTGGGGAATCGTTGATGACCAGCCCACAATACCGCCGGATTATCCGTTTGATCGCCTTGAGTCTTGGCCTCTCTTCCGGCGCGATGCAGGCCGCTGAAGAAAAGCCCCTGTGGGAAATTGGTGCGGGTGTCGCTGCCTTCAGCTTTCCGTCTTATCGCGGTTCGGACCAGACCAATAATTTCCTGATGCCGGTTCCGCACTTCACTTATCACGGTGATTTTCTCAAGGCGGACCGTCACGGTATACGCGGCAGTTTCTTCGATTCCGACCGTCTCGACC